>JBBIIA010000014.1:0-26915 GCA_037446775.1 Deltaproteobacteria bacterium | reverse complement strand
GTCCGTGTCCGTCCGTGTCCGTCCGTGTCCGTCCGTGTCCGTCCGTGTCCGTCCGTGTCACCCCACTACAGGTTCCGCCGGTACCACCCCATCGCCTCCGCCAACCCCCGGCGCACGTCGTACCGCGGCGCGTAGCCGAGCAGCTCCCGGGCCTTGGCGATGTCGGCCAGGCTGTCCCGCACGTCCCCGGGCCGGGGGGCGACGTGGCGGGGAGCCCGGTCGATCCCGAGGAGCCGAGCGATCTCCCGGTACAGGTCGTTTAAGCTGATGCGGTCACCGAAGGCGATGTTGAACACCTGGCCGCACGCCTCGGCCGGGGCCTGGCACGCCTTGAGGTTCGCCTGGACCACGTCGTCCACGTAGGTGAAGTCCCGGGTCTGCTCGCCGTCGCCGTGGATCTCGGCAGCCTCGCCCCGAAGGAGCGCCGCCGCGAACCGGGGGATCACCGCGGCGTAGGCCCCCGCCGGGTCCTGCCGACGGCCGTACACGTTGAAGTAGCGCAGGCTCACGGTCTCGAAGCCGTACAGCGCCGTAAAGAGGCGCGCGTACTCCTCCCCGGCGAGCTTGGTCAGGGCGTAGGGAGAGAGGGGCCGGGGGGGCATGGTCTCGACCTTGGGCAGGGTCGGGGTGTCCCCGTAGGCGGAGGAGCTGGCGGCGAAGACCAGCCGCTTCACCCCCGCGTCCCGGGCGGCCACCAGCAGGTTCAAGGTGCCGGTGACGTTGCTGGCGTTGGAGGTGACGGGGTCGGCCAGGCTCCGGGGCACCGACCCCAGGGCCGCCTGGTGGAGCACGTACTCCACCCCCGCGCACGCCCGGCGGCAGGTCTCCAGGTCCTGGACGTCCCCCTCCCAAACCTCGGCCGCCTCGAGCCCGGCCAGGTTCTCGCGCTTGCCCGTGGCGAAGTTGTCGAGCCCCCGCACCGACTCCCCCGCCCCCAGGAGCGCCTCCACGAGGTTCGAACCGATGAAGCCGGCGGCGCCGGTGACCAGGTATCGTGGCACGGGGAGTCTCCAGTGGCCGGTGAACGGTGAACGGTGATCGGGGGTGGGTTAGAGGCTCCAGTAGTACAGGCCCAAGGCCTCGGCTTCCGCCCGGGGGTAGGTCATCTTCACGTCGGCCAGGACGCACCGGCCGTTTTCGCCGCCCATGAGCGCCCGGAGCGCCGGCAGGGTGAGCTCCCGAAACGCCTCGTGGCGCACGGCCGCCACCACCCCGTCCACCGGGGGAAGGCCCGCCAGGGCCACCGGCCGCAAGCCGAACTCCTCTTCCGCCTCGTGGGGATCGACCAGGGGGTCGTGGGCAAGCACCTCGACCCCGTACTCCCGAAGCTCGTCGATCACGTCCTTGACCCGGGAGTTTCTTAAATCCGAGACGTTCTCCTTGAAGGTGAGGCCGAGGATCAGCACTCGGCTCCCCTGCACCGCCCGGCCGCAGCGGATCAAGCCCTTCACCACCGCCTCGGCCACCCGCTTGCCCATGCCGTCGTTGATCGCCCGGCCCGACAGGATCACCTGGGGCGTGTGGCCCAGCTCCTCGGCCTTGTAGGTGAGGTAGTAGGGGTCGACGCCGATGCAGTGGCCGCCCACCAGGCCGGGGGTGAAGGGGAGGAAGTTCCACTTGGTGCCGGCCGCCCGCAAGACGTCCCGGGTCTCGATCCCCATCTTGTTGAAGATGATCGACAGCTCGTTCATCAGCGCGATGTTCAAGTCCCGTTGGGTGTTCTCGATCACCTTGGCGGCCTCGGCGGTCTTAATCGTCGGCGCCCGGTGCACCCCCGCCGTGACCACCAGCTCGTACACCCGGGCCACCGCCTCCAGGGTCGCCTCGTCCTGGCCGGCGACGACCTTGACGATCCGCTCCAGGGTGTGTTCCCGGTCGCCGGGGTTGATCCGCTCGGGGGAGTACCCCACGGTGAAGTCCACACCGCAGGTGAGCCCCGACTCCCGCTCCAGGATCGGGACGCACTCGTCCTCGGTCACCCCCGGGTACACGGTGGACTCGTACACCACGATCGCCCCCGGGGAGAGGTTTTGGCCGATGGACTTCGAGGCCAGCACCACCGGGGTGAGGTCGGGCTTCTTGTGGCGGTCGATGGGGGTCGGCACCGCGACGACGATGAAGGACGCCCGCCGGAGCGCCCCGGGATCGGCGGTGTACTCGATGTCGGCGGCCCGGACCTCCTCGGTGGTCAGCTCGCCGGTGGGGTCGATGCCCTGGCGCAAGAGCTCGATCTTCTTTTGGCTGATGTCGAAGCCGAGGATCGGGAACTGCTTGCCGAAGGCCACCGCCAGGGGCAGCCCCACGTACCCGAGCCCCACCACCGCCAGGGTGGCTTGGCCCGCCTGCAACCGCTCGATCAGGTTCTCCATGAAGACCCCTCCGAAAGGGTAGACGCTGGTCAACCGTGGTAGCTGCGGTACCACGCCACGAACCGGGGGATGCCGACCTCGATGGGGGTGGTGGGGACCCAGCCGAGGAGCCGCCGGGCCTTCTCCACGTCGGCGTAGGTGCGGGGCACGTCCCCGGGCTGCATGGGGAGCTCGCGGCGCACGGCGCGGACGCCCAGGGCCTCCTCCAGTACGGCGATGAAGCGCTCCAGCCGCACCGGCTCGTGGTTGCCGAGGTTGATCACCTCGAACCCCAGGGGCCGCTCGAGGGCCGCCACCACCCCGGCGGCGATGTCGTCGATGTAGGTGAAGTCGCGCTCCATGCGCCCGTAGTTGAAGACGTCGATGGGGCGGCCCGCCAGGATCTGGTCGGTGAACAGGTAGGTGGCCATGTCGGGGCGGCCCCAGGGCCCGTACACCGTGAAAAACCGCAGGCCGGTACAGGGGAGGCCGTACAGGTGGTGGTAGGAGTGGGCCATCAGCTCGTTGGCCACCTTGGTCGCCGCGTACAGGCTCACCGGCCGGTCCACCCGGTCGGCCTCGGCGAAGGGCACCTTCTCGTTGGCCCCGTACACCGAGGAGCTCGACGCGTACACCAGGTTCCCCGTCCCGCGGTGGCGGCACGCCTCGAGGACCTGCAAGAAGCCCAGCAGGTTCGCGTGGCCGTAGGCGAGGGGGTTCTCGAGGCTGTAGCGCACCCCGGCCTGGGCGGCCAGGTGACACACCGCGTCGAAGGGGCCCTGGTCGAAGGCGGCCCCGAGCGCCGCCCCGTCGGCCACGTCACCGCGGCAAAAGGAGAAGCCGGCCCGGGCGCCCAGGCGCGCCAGGCGCGCCTCTTTGAGCCCCACGTCGTAGTAGTCGTTGCAGTTGTCGATCCCCACCACCCGGTCGCCCCGGGACAGCAGGAGTTCGGCAACGTGAAACCCGATGAAGCCGGCCGCGCCGGTGACGAGGATCCTGGCCATCCCTCCCAATCCCCAGGGTGCGCGGGCCCCGCTCTGGGCCCCCAAGAAGGGGGGATTGTACCAGGGCGGTCACCGTCGAAGCCAGGCGAAACCCCCGAAACACCTCGGCAAACCTGCCTTCCTTGACCCTTGAAAGGCCCGACTGATACACTTTCGGCTCTCTTTGGCCCCGAGCGAGGAACCGTCGACGTGGACGTCTTGGACGCCATCCGCAGCCGCCGCAGCGTGCGGTCCTTTCGCCCCGACCCGGTCCCCGCCGAGGCCCTGGAGCGGGTGCTAGACGCCGCCCGGTGGGCGCCGTCGGGCCTCAATAACCAGCCGTGGCGCTTCGTCACCGTCCAGGACCCGGCCCTCCGGGAGGCCCTGGCCGCCCTGACCAAGTACGGCCGCATCCTGCGCGCGGCCCCGGTCGCCGTCGCCGTGCTCCTCGACACGGCGACCTCCTACCACCGGGAGAAGGACCTCCAGGCGATCGGGGCGGCGATTCAGAACCTGCTCCTGGCCGCCCACGCCACCGGGCTCGGCGCCTGCTGGCTCGGGGAGATCCTCAACCGGCGGGCCGAGGCCGAGGCCGCCCTGGGCGTCGCCGTCCCCCTGGAGCTCGCCGCCGTGGTGGCCCTGGGGGTTCCGGCGGGCGACCCCGTCGGCCAGCCCGGCCGCTTGCCCCTGTCGTCCCTGATCGTCGGCGCCCGCTAGCGCGCCCGGAGGAGCCCGTGCCCAAACCCACCGTCAAGTTCGGCACCTCGGGGTGGCGCGCCGTCCTGTGCGACGACTTCACCTTCGAACACGTCCGGGTGGTGGTCCAAGCCATCGCCGACCACCTGGTGGCCGGCGGGCTTGACGACCGGGGGGTCCTGGTGAGCCACGACACCCGCTTCTTGGGCGGCCGCTTCGCCCGGGTCGCCGCCGAGGTGCTCGCCGCCAACGGCCTCAAGGTCTTCTTGACCGAACGGGACGTCCCGACGCCGGTCTTGTCCTTCGACGTCTTGCGCCACGGCCGGGACGGCGCCATCAACTTCACCGCCTCCCACAACCCCCCGGAGTGGAACGGGGTGAAGTTCAGCCCCGCCTGGGGGGGGCCGGCGCTGCCGGAGACCACCCGGGACATCGAGGACCGGGCCAACGCGGGCATGGCGACGGCCGCCTTTCGCCGCCTGGAGCTCGGGGAGGCCGAGGCCCGGGGGCTGGTCGCCCTCCACGACCCCCGCCCCGCCTACCTGGCGCGGCTGCAAGAGCTCGTCGACTTCGACCGGATCGCCGCCGCCGACCTCAAGCTCGGCCTGGACACCCTTCATGGAACCGGCCGCGGGTACTTAGACGAGCTCCTCGGCTCCGCCGGGTGCCAGCTCACCGCCTTCCACACCCGTCCCGACCCCCTCTTCGGGGGCCGCCCCCCGGACCCGAGCGCGGAGAACATCCCCGAGCTCCTGGACCTGGTCCGCGGCGACTCGTCCTTTCACCTCGGCCTCGCCACCGACGGCGACGCGGACCGCTTCGGGATCGTCGACCGGGGGGGCCGGTTCCTCGAGCCCAACTACTTCCTGGCTCTCCTCCTGGACTACCTGGTGCGGGAGCGGGGCTTCCCGGGGGGCGTGGCGCGCAGCGTGGCCACCACCCACCTGGTGGACGCGGTGGCCCGGGACCTGGGGCGGCCGGTCCACGAGACCCCGGTGGGCTTCAAGTTCATCGGCGACCTGATCCGCCGGGGCGAGGTGGCCCTCGGGGGAGAGGAGAGCGCCGGCCTCTCGATCCGGGGCCACGTGCCGGAAAAGGACGGCATCCTCGCCTGCTGCCTCGCCGCCGAGATGGTGGCCCGCCGGGGTAAGCCCCTCTTCGCCCAGCTCGAGGAGCTGTACGCCCGGGTCGGCCGGGTGCTCACCCGCCGGCTGAACCTGCACCTCTCGCCCTCCCAGGAGAAAGCCCTGGGGGGGAAGCTCGCCGCCCCCCCCCAGGCCTTCGCCGGCCGAAGGGTGGAAACCACCGTCACCGTGGACGGCTACAAGTTTCTCCTGGAGGGCGGTAGCTGGCTCCTGGTGCGCAAGTCCGGCACCGAGCCGGTGGTCCGCCTGTACGTCGAGGCCCCGGAGGAAGCCGCCCTAACCGCCCTGGCCGCCGCCGGCCGGGAGTGGCTCCTGGGAGGATGACGCTCGCTGCTCGCTACTGGATGAGAGCCCCACGGACAACGGACCACTGACACCCCCCTGGAGGCCCCCGTGATCGTCGAAACCCTCGTCGTCGGCATGATTCAAGCCAACTGCTACATCCTCGCGGACGAGGCGTCCCGGGAGGCGGTGGTGATCGACCCCGGCGGGGACACCCCGGTGGTGGTCCGGGCCCTGGAGGCCAAAAAGCTCAAGACCGTGGCGATCCTCGCCACCCACGGCCACTTCGACCACGTGGAGGGCCTGGCCGCCTTGAAGCGCGCCACCGGCGCCCCCATCCGGCTCCACCCGGGCGACCTGCCCCTGATCCAAAACATGACCAGCCAGGGCGCCCTGTTTGGGGTGCGGGTCGAGGCGGCTCCGCCCCCGGACTCCTTCCTGGCGGACGGGGACACCGTGACCTTCGGCAGCACCCAGCTCCAGGTCCTCCACACCCCCGGGCACTCCCAGGGCTCGGTGTGCTTTTTGGCCGACAAGAAGGTCTTCGTCGGCGACCTCCTCTTTGCCGGCTCCATCGGCCGCACCGACCTCCAGGGGGGGAACTACGACACCCTGCTCCGCTCCGTGCGCACCCGCATCTTCACCTTGCCCGAGGACACCGTGGTGTACCCGGGGCACGGGCCCGCGACCACCGTGGGTACCGAGAAGCGCACCAACCCGTTCTTCCGTTGAGCCCCATGCTGCGCGACCGCGAGATCATCCTCGGCGTCACCGGGGGGATCGCCGCGTACAAGAGCGTCATCCTCGCCCGGGAGCTCTCCAAGCGGGGCGCCAGCGTCCACGTGGTGATGACCGAGAGCGCCACCAACTTCGTGACGCCCCTGACCTTTCAGACCATCACCGGCAACCCGGTCACCCGGCACATGTTCGAGCTCTTCCAAGGTTCCGAGATCGGCCACGTCACCCTGGCCGACCGCGCCCACTTGATCGTCGTGGCCCCCGCCACCGCGAACCTGCTCGGCAAGATCGCCGGGGGCATCGCCGACGACTTCCTGTCGACCACCCTGATGGCGAGCAAGGTGCCGGTGCTCCTGGCCCCCGCCATGAACGTGGTGATGTGGCAAAACCCCGCGGTGCAGCGAAACGTCGGCACCCTGCGCGCCTGGGGCTACCACTTCGTGGGCCCCGCCTCCGGGGAGCTCGCCTGCGGCGTCGAAGGCGAAGGGAAGATGGCCGAACCCGGGGAGATCGTCCAAGCCATGGAGTTCGTCCTCTCCCCCAAGGACCTGGCAGGGGAGGTGTTCCTGGTGACGGCGGGCCCGACCCTGGAGCCCATGGACCCGGTGCGGTTCATCTCGAACCACTCCTCCGGCAAGATGGGGTACGCCATCGCCCGGGCCGCCGCGCGCCGGGGGGCGCGGGTGGTGCTGGTGACCGGCCCCACGGCGCTCCCGGACCCCTTCGGCTTGCGCACGGTGCGGGTCACCACCGCCCGGGAGATGCGCGACGCGGTGCTTAGGGAGGCCGAGGAGGCGACGGTGGTGATCAAGGCTGCGGCGGTCTGCGACTGGCGGCCGGGGGAAGCCGCCGCCCAGAAGATCAAGAAGCGCTCCGGGGAACCCCCGTCCCTGGCCCTGGAGGCGAACCCCGACATCCTGCGAGAGCTCGGGGAACGCAAGCGCCCCGGGCAGCTCCTGGTGGGTTTTGCCGCCGAGACCGGGGACTTGGAGGGCCACGCCCGGGAGAAGCTCGCCGCCAAGCGCCTCGACGCCATCGTCGCCAACGACGTCACGGCCCCCGGTTCGGGCTTCCACGTGGACACCAACGCGGTGCGGATCTTCACCGCCGACGGCCAGGAGGTGGGGGTACCCCTCACCTCCAAGGACCGGGTCGCGGACCGGGTCCTCGGCGTCGTCACCAAGCTCCGCCGGGGCACCCAGAAGCAGACCTGGGAGCCGCCCCTGGAAAGGGCAACCCCCTGGCCGGAGCAGTGATTCTTGGTCCGTGGTCCGTGGTGATCGCCGCAGCGCCCCCTCCAACTGACAACTGACCACGGACAACCAACAGGAGCCCCCATGAAACTGTGTGTGATCGGCACCGGGTACGTGGGTCTCGTCACCGGGACCTGCTTTGCCGAGATGGGCAACGACGTGACCTGCGTGGACATCGACGAGGCGAAGATCGCCGGGCTCCTGGAGAAGGTGCTCCCGATCTACGAGCCCGGCCTGCAGGAGATCTTGGACCGCAACCTGGACGAGGGGCGGCTCGCCTTCACCACCGACCTGGCGGCCGGGGTCGCCAAGAGCCTGCTCCTCTTCATCGCGGTGGGCACCCCGGAGGGGGAGGACGGCTCCGCCGACCTCCAGCACGTCCTCGCGGTCGCCCGCAGCATCGCGCAGGTCCTGGACGGCTACCGGATCGTCATCACCAAGTCCACGGTGCCGGTGGGCACCGCCGAGCTGGTGCGGCAGGCGATCCAAGCCGAGCTCGACGCCCGGGGGGTGGAGCTCGAGTTCGACGTGGTCTCCAACCCCGAGTTCCTCAAGGAGGGCAACGCGGTCCAGGACTGCCTCAAGCCCGACCGGATCGTGGTGGGCACTGACAACGTCCGCACCGCCGAGATCCTCAAGGAGCTGTACGCGCCCTTCACCCGCACCAACCACCCGGTCCTCACCATGGACGTGCGCTCCGCCGAGATGACCAAGTACGCCGCCAACGCCATGCTCGCCACCAAGATCTCCTTTATCAACGAGATCGCCAACATCTGCGAGCGGCTCGGGGCGGACGTGGGGGCGGTGCGGCTCGGCATCGGGGCCGACAGCCGCATCGGCTACCAGTTCCTGTTTCCGGGGGTGGGGTACGGCGGCTCCTGCTTCCCCAAGGACGTGAAGGCCTTGATCCAGGCGGCCCGGCGGGCGGGCTGGGACGCCAAGGTCCTGGAAGCCGTCGAGGCGGTAAACGGGCGACAGAAGGAGGTGCTGGCGGAGAAGATCCTCGCCCACCTGGCAAGCGAGGGCACCGACCCGGCCACGGTCACCGTCGCCGTCTGGGGTCTCGCCTTCAAGCCCAACACCGACGACATGCGGGAGGCCCCGAGCCTCACCATCATCCGGCGCCTCTTGGCGGCGGGGGCCCGGGTGCGGGCGTACGATCCGGTGGCCGGGGAGACCGCCCGCCACGCCCTCGGTGAACCCGCCGGACTCATCTACTGCGCCACCAACTACGAGGCCCTGGAGGGCGCCCACGCCCTGGCCATCTGCACCGAGTGGGGCGCCTTCCGCCGCCCCGACTTCGAGCGGATGCGCGGCCTGATGGCGGACCCGGTGATCTTCGACGGCCGCAACATCTACGAGCCCGCCGAGATGCGCAAGAAGGGCTTCACCTACTTCGGCATGGGCCGCCGGTAACCGGAGTCACCGACCATGCCCATCGCCCCCAACGCCTTCATCTACAGCCCCGAGCTCCGCTCCGACCACCGGGTGCTGGTGACCGGGGGGGCCGGCTTCCTCGGCTCCCACCTGTGCGAGGCCCTCCTCGCCCGGGGGCGCCAGGTGCTGTGCGCCGACAACTTCTTCACCGGCCGCAAGGAAAACGTCGCCCACCTCCTGGGGGACCCCCGCTTCGAGCTCCTGCGCCACGACGTCACCTTCCCCCTCTTCGTCGAGGTCGATCGCATCTACAACCTGGCGTGCCCGGCCTCCCCCATCCACTACCAGTACAACCCGGTCAAGACCATCAAGACCAGCGTCCTGGGGGCGATCCACCTGCTCGGCCTCGCCAAGCGGGTGAAGGCCCGCATCCTCCAGGCGTCCACCTCGGAGGTGTACGGGGACCCCGCGGTGCACCCCCAGCCCGAGGGCTACTGGGGCCACGTCAACCCCATCGGCATCCGCAGCTGCTACGACGAAGGCAAGCGAGCGGCCGAGTGCCTGTTCATGGACTACCACCGCCAGAACGGGGTCGACATTCGCATCGCGCGGATCTTCAACACCTACGGCCCCCGGATGCTCCCCAACGACGGCCGGGTGGTCTCGAACTTCATCGTCCAGGCCCTTCGGGGCGAGCCCCTGACGGTGTACGGGACGGGGTCCCAGACCCGGAGCTTCTGCTACGTGGACGACCTGGTGGAGGGCTTGATCCGGCTGATGGACCAGGAGGCGACCGTGGGCCCCGTGAACCTCGGGAACCCCGACGAGTTCACCATCCTGGAGCTCGCCGAGCGGGTGCGGGAGCTCACCGGGGCCCGCTCCGACATCCGCTTTTTGCCGCTCCCCTCCGACGACCCCACCCAACGCCAGCCCGACATCCGCCAGGCTCGGGAGACCCTCGGCTGGGCCCCCCGGGTGCCCCTGGCCGAGGGCTTGCGCCGCACCGTGGATTACTTCGAGGGCCTGCTCTCGGCGACCTGACGCGCGAGAGGCCCCGTGGGTCGTCCCGCGGGGCCTCTCTGGCCGTGCCTGGCTGCTGCGGCGCGGTCACTCCACGGTCACCAGGTCCCGCAGGGCGGCGAGCTTCTTCTCCCCGATGCCCTTCACCTGCATCAGGTCGTTTACGCTCTTGAAGGGGCCGTTGGCCTTGCGGTACTCCAGGATGGCCGCGGCGGTCGCCTCACCGATCCCCGGCAGCGCCATCAGCTCCGCGGCCCCCGCCTTGTTCACGTTCACCTTGGCCACGGCCGGGGCCACGGCGGCCGCCGGCGCCGTCACCGCCGCAGGCGCGGCGGTCTTGGCCTGGGCCCCGGCGGTGGGCACCCACGCCGCGAAGACGAGAACCGAGGCCAGCGCAGCGATCCAGATCTTGTGTCCCATGGCGCCCTCCTCTCCACCGCTCGGTGGGGTTGACCCGGCCCGCGGCCGGGTTCGGATCGCCCATGGATACCGCGCTCTTGTTTCGCGTCAAGATTATCGCCAACTATTTTTTCACTTTTGCAAGGTCGCGGATGGCGCGGCGGAGCGGAAGGGCTCCCCGGGCCCGACGCCACCCTTGCTGATGGCAGACCCGCCCCTCCCTGGCCACCTCGCCCCTTGACGGCCCGCGGGGGAACTCGCTACCGTCGCCCGGGCCCGAAACCCCTCACGCGACGGGAGGCACCCATGGCTTACGACCCGAACAACGTCTTCGCCCGCATCCTCCGGGGCGAGATCCCGTGCCGGAAGGTGTACGAGGACGCCTTCGCCCTGGCCTTTCACGACATCTTCCCCCAGGCCCCCGTCCACGTCCTGGTGATCCCCAAGGGCGCGTACGCCTCCTTTGACGACTTCTCGGCGGCCGCGAGCCCGGAGGAGATCACCGGCTTCTACCGGGCGGTGCAAGCCGTGGCCAAAACCCTCGGGGTCCGGGAGCAGGGCTACCGGGTGCTCTCCAACGTGGGCCGCGACGGCCACCAGGAGGTGCTCCACTACCACCTCCACCTCTTCGCCGGCTGCGACCTCGGGCGGATGATCAAGAAGGGGCTGGCGGGAGAAGCGTGAGGGAGCAGTCAGGGCCCGGCGGTGCCGGGCCCTGACTCCGGGGCAAGGTGAGGGGCAGAGATCTTCGACGAAGGGTCAAGTTGGGTCTTGCGCGGGCGCCGGGGAACGGGGGTCTTGGAGTCGGATTACAGGATGTGCAGGATGCCAGCGGCAGACAGACCCGAGCAGTCGGCCAGGAAGACCCGCCGCCGCTCCGCCTTCAGCCCCCCGGCTCGTTCCATACACGGCTCTCCCCCTTGCCAAGTAGTGCCCCGCGTCTGCCGTGCCGGGGAGGCACGGCGGAACCGGCGCCTCCGTCCTGTCACGGACGGGAAGAAACGCTCATCCTGCGGCGCCATACCGGCCCTCGCCGTCGCGCCGGGCCTGGCCCAGGGCCGCCAGGGTCTCGAGCAGGTCGGCCACCTGGGCGCTGGCGGCGCCCCGAAACGAGCGGGCCACCTGCTCCGCGGTGGCCGGGCCCCCGGCCTCGCGGAGCGCCGCGAGCACGGCCCGGGCCTGGTCGGGCAGGGGCTTGGGCCACGGGGGGCGGACCGCCGCCGTAGGGCGGGGCTCGCCCCGCCGGTCGTCATCTTCCACGGCCAGGGCTAGCCCCGGCGGGGCTTGCCCCGCCCTACCACGGGCTTGCAGCTCGGGCCTTAGCCAACGCACGAGCCCGCGCTTCTCTTCGGCGGCCCGTTCGGCGTTTAGGGCCACCAGGCGCTCCAGGATCTCCTCGTCGGTGAGGATCGTCGGCCAGCCGTAGGCGGCAAAGACCGCGGCGTCGAGCTCGTCGTGGAGCTGCCGCAGCACCGACACCAGCCCCTGCTCGTGCACCGTGCGCTCGGCCGGGGTCAAGGCCTCGCCACTGCGGAGCTTGGCAAGCACGTTGTACATGGCGGTGAGGGTCAGCTTGGGGTAAAGCGCCTGCTGGCGCTTGCGGTGGGCGTCGAGGCGCTCGGCCAGGTCGCGGATGCGGGCGCATTGATCTTCGGTGCCCGCCGGGAAGGGAAAGGGCAGGAAGCATGTGGTATTGGTCCATGTGGGTCGGTCTTCCAACCTACCACCCGCCGCCAGCGCCCACACCTGATGGACCCGCGCCGAGAGCACGCCGAGCACGTAGGCGTCGTCCGAGGCGACGGTAAGGACTCGCCGGTCTGGCAACACCTCGGGGGACAAGAACTGGAAGAGCCGGTGCTTCGCCGTTTCCGACGTCGCGATGTACCGCGACAGGCTCGACACCGCGGCCCGCAGCTTCGGCGCGTTTTCCCCAAACAGCCACCAGTACCTCCGTCGAGTGTCTCTCTTGTTCTGGTCTCGCTCGGGTTTCACGTGGACGAGAGCGTGCTGATAGAGGTCTGGGTGTCGGCGGGCCGCCTCCTCCTCAGACAGCCCGAAGAAGTCGATGACCCAGGTCGGCTCGGGCCGCTGCACGATGTCCTTCCCGGTGACGAAGGGCCGGACGACGGGAGGGAGCGCTCTTTCGTCGAGCCCGAAGCGCTTCAGGTCCGAAGCGCCGAGACGAAACCCGAGACCGAGGGGGATGACACCCTGGAAGGACTGATCTTCGTTGGCGTTCAGTGGCGCGGCCGAGGACACCCCAGCGCCCACCCGCAAGTCGTCATGGATGACCCCAGGACTCGCGAGGAGGACGACGCCGGGAGTGCCTGATGGCTCTAGCGCCTCCTCGACAACCCGGCAGAGAACCCCCGGTCCCTTCCCCGCTTGCCCGACCGTCATCGCCACCCGCACCGCCGCCCCGTCCGCCGACTCGACCCACGGGTGATCGGGTATCGCAAACGCCAGGGAGAGGGCCGGTTCGGCGGCCAGTTGAGCCTGGACGACCTTGCGGTTCTGGGTCTGGGTGAGGCTGTTGGTGGTCACGAAGCCGAACCGCCGGACCTTGCCCGCGCGCACCCGCTCGGCCGCCTCGTGCCACCAGTACATGACGAGATCCACGGTCTCGGGCACGTCGGAGTGGGCGGCCCGCAGCGCCTCGACGTAGCCGTCGCCCAGGGCCTGGCGCATCCGCTTGTTGCCGACGTAGGGGGGGTTACCGACGATGAAGTCGGCCTCGGGCCACTCGACCTTCCGCGGCTTGGTGTAGCGGACCACCGGCACCCGGGCCGCCTCGTCGGGCACCGGCTCCCCGGTGACGGGGTGGGGCTTCGTCGTGACGCCGTCCCAGCGGGTGAGGGGCTGGCCCTGCGCGTCGCAGACCGGCTCGGTGCCGTCCCAGTCGAGCACGGCGTCGCGGCACTCGATGTTTCGGAACGGTCGCAGCACCGGCTCGGGGGGCATCACCTGGCCCCTCGTGCGGAAGTGCCACTGAAGATAGCCGATCCACAGGACGACGTCGGCGATGGCCGCGGCCCGGGGGTTGACCTCCAGGCCCAGGAACTGGTGGGGGTCGACGGTGAAGCCCTCGAACTCCAGGAGGATCTGGCCGCCGCCCAGGTCGTGGAGCGCGGTCAAGACCTCGCCTTCGAGGCGCTTTAGGTGCTCGAGGGTGACGTACAAAAAGTTCGCGGTGCCGCAGGCGGGGTCGAGCACCCGCACCTCGCACAGGCGCCGGTGGAAGGCGCGCACCTCGTCCCGGGCCCGATCCATCCGGCCCTGGCCCGCGAGGGTGTACGCCGCGGCCTGCACCGCGGCCCAGTCTTCGCGCAGGGGCTCGATGACCGTGGGGAAGATCAGCCGCTCCACATGGGACCGGGGCGTGAAGTGGGCGCCCAGGGCGTGGCGCTCCCGGGGATCGAGCGCCCGCTCCAGGAGCACGCCGAAGATGGCGGGCTCCACGTGGCGCCAGTCGGCCCGGGCGGCGTGGGCCAAGAGGCCGAGCTGCTCGGGGGTCATGGGCAGGGCCCGCCGGTCGGCAAAGAGGCTCCCGTTGAACCGGAGGATCTTGGTGCGCAGAAGTTGGGAGAAGCCCCCGATCTTCATGGTGTCCCAGAGGCCTTCGAGCATCAGGGGCACGAAGTCGGGGTGCTCGCGCTCGTCGTCCAGGAGGCGGGTGAAGCAGCCCTTGGGCAGAAGCCCCACGTCCTCGGCGAACATGGTGAAGAGGCAGCGCATGAGAAAGCCGGCCACCTCTTCGGGCGCGTGACCGTCGGCCTCCAGCGAGCGGGCGAGGTCGGCCAAGCGCGCGGCGACGTCGCGGGTGACTTCGGCGGCGACCCGGGAGGGGTCGAGCGAGAGCGGGTCGAGCCACGCGGCCCGGAGGCGTTCGCGCACCTCCTTGCGCGCCAGGTCCGCGAGCCGCAGGCGGTAGCTGCGGCTGTCGGGGAAGGGCACGTAGGCCCCGCCGGTGCGCGAGAACTCCGCGTAGAGCTCGAGGGTGTGGCCCACGTCGGCGACGATCACAAAGGGCGGCCGCCCCTCCTCGGCCGGCAGGGCCCGGGCGTACTGCTCGGCCTGGCCCCGGGCCCGCACCATGGCGTCGTCCCAGGCCGGGGTGTGGCGGGTGGCGGTGCCGCGCCTGGCCTTGGGCCCATAGGTCCCATAGGTCCCATGGGTCCCATAGGTCCCATGATGGGACGAATGGGACGGATGGGACTTATGGGAGGCGCCGAAAGGAGCGTCCGAGTGGCCCCGCCCCTGCTTGGCCTCGAGGACGAAGGCACCGCGCTTGTACAGGTCGATGCGGCCGGCGCTGGTGGTGCCGTCGCCGTGGCGGAAGGTGACGGCCTTCTCGAAGACGTAGGCGTTGGCGCCCTCGTCGGGCACGGTGGGCTCGGGCCGGGGGACGCCCAAGAGGTCGCACAGCTCGCTGAGGAAGAGCTGGTAGTTCGCCCGCTCGGCGGCGCCCGAGGCGCACCAGCGGGCGATGAAGCGGGTGACCTCGGGGGGCGGGCTCGCGTCCATGGCGGGGTTGTAGCAGAGCGCGAGGAGGGCGGTCAATCGGCGCCCGGCGGGGATCAGGGGGCGGCCCGGCCCCCGGCCGGGTCAGTCACGGCCGATCCGGCGCGCGAAGGAACACCAGCACTTCGTTGCGGCCGGGTGCGGGCGCCTCAGCCCTCGCCCCCACGAGCCCAGGCCACCCGCAGGCACTCGCGGAAGAGAGCGTCGAGGATCTCGGTGTCGCCCGGCGGCGGGGCCGCGGCGCCGGCGCCGGTCCGTAGGCGGAGAAGCTCCGCGGCGAGGAAATCGCTGAGCACCGGGATGCGGGGGCCTTCGTCGAGCTCCTGCCCCGCGCACTTGCGCGCCAGGAGCCCGGCGATCGCGGCGCCCAGGGGATGGGGAAGAGCGAGCCCCTGGCGAAGGTCGTCAAACCGCACCGGCACGGCGCCGAGGCCGGCCTCGATCCAGCGGCAGGCGAGGACCGGGCGCAGCACGTACAGGTATTTCTTGAGCCAAACCATCTCGCCCTGGAGGTAGGAGCGGAAGTTGCCCTCGGCCATGTGCAGGTAGTGGTGAAAGCAGGCCCGGGGCGAGGTGTACCGCGGCAGGAGCGCCCGAAGCTGCGCGGCCAAAGGGCCGGCCTCGCGGTACACGAGGGGGCTGCCGAGCCACTCCAGGAGCGGCGGATTGGACTTGCGGTACAGCCGCAGCGCCTTGCGCAGGTCCCAGCCGCTCACGTCGAGCAGGCCCCGAAGCGGCCGCTCGATCACGTCCCGGCGGTCGTCGATGGACAGGTACCACTCCACCGGCCGCACGTAGACGAACCGTAGGTCGTAGTCGCTGTCGGTGGACGCGAAGCCCCACGCCCTACTGCCGGCCTCGCAGGCGTAGAGGATGCGGACGGTTTCGCTCGCTTCCAGGGCTTCGAGTTCGGCGCCGAAGGTGGGCATGGTTGATCTCCCTTGGAACGGACCGATCGGTCCGACCCCCCCCCGCTGCTGGCGCACCTGCCTGGCCTCGGGTCTCGCCGCGAGGCGGGACCCACTGTCCGACCACTCCGTCGGCGCGGTCGCGGCGAAGACGGCAGCGGTGAAGGGGGTCCACCACGCCCCCCAGCAGAACCAGCCGGGCGGACGGGCTGAGGCGATCGAACCGGTCGGCCAGGGCCGGGCTCCAGCGGCCCCCGGAAGGCCGCGACGCCAGGGCACGGGTCCTGGCGTCTTCCGCCGCGAGCCTCGCCCAGAGGACCTGGGCTGGCGTGCTCGGCAGCGGCACAGCGCGACGGGCTTTGGGCCCGGGGGTCTCGAACCAATCGGTAGAACTCCCCCAGGACCGCCCAGACGACAAACAGGGGGAAGAGCGCCATGGCGGCCAAAAGGAGCAAGAGCGGCGAGGCCAGGAAACCGACGATGAGGCCGACTACCCCCGCTCTCCGCCCATGGTCACCCCCGGTTCTCGTCGATATGGCTCGCTGCCCCTTCCGCCCCGTGGGTCGAGACCGGCCAAGCCCCGCCACGCGCGCGGCTACTCGCCGCCGACCCAGTGGCCGAGGAGGAAGGCGGCCGCCAGACCGGTCCAGGAGCAGCCCTGGCTCCCGCCGCGCCACCCCTGGCGGCCCAGCCAAGCGTTCACGGCCTCGGCCTCCGGCGTCAAGTCGAGGCTCACCTCGCACGTGGCATCGTCGTCGTCCTCGATGGTCCCGACCAGCCACGCGAGCGCCGCGAGCACGACCTTCAGGGGCCGCTCGGCGTAGGCCGAGAGGACCTGTTGGCCGTCCTCCTGGCCGTAGGGGAAGGCGCGCTCCCGCACGGACCGCAGCACCTCGAGCAGGGAGTCCACCGCGCTCTCGACATCGACAACCGCCTCGCGGGCGGCTTCGCCCGGCGGCAGCCAGGAGCGCTCGCCGAGCAGGCCGGGCAAGGCGCTGGACAGGGTCTCCAGGGCGGGGAGCAGCTCGCCGGGCAGCCCTTCGGCAAGCTGCTCGACCTCGAACGGGTACGCCGCCCGGCCCTCCGGCTCCACCCGCTCTGCCAGAGCCTGAGCGATCCGGCGCGTCAGGGGACGCAGCTCGTGGGCGAGGGCCGTGCGGTAGTCCGTGGAGGGGTCGCGCATGGGGTTCTCCGGAGACAAGATGCCGAGCCGGCGTCGTCAGGGGCAGCAGGGTCTGGAGCAGGTCGACCACCTGCTCCGCGGTGGCCGCCCCCCCCGCACCATGGCGTCGTCCCAGCTCGGGGTACGGCGAAACGCGGTGCCGCGCCTGCCCCGGGGCCCCCCATAGGTCCCATAGGTCCCATAAGTCCCATGAAGGGACGAACAGGACGCATAGGACCGATGGGAAACGCCGGGAGGGGCGGTGGAGCGGCTCCGCCCCTGATTGGCCTCGAGCGCGAAGGCAGCCGGGTCCTGGTCCATGCTCTGCCCCCTATTCCCCTTGGTCCAGGTCCAACACCTCGGCGACCGCGGCCGCCACCTGGCTCATCTCGTGGGGTTCGAGCCGGGCCAGGGGGCCGTCGATCAGGCGACGGTTGTCGATGGCGCGGAGCTGGTCGACCAAGAGATCCGAGTCGCGCTCCAGGTGCTGCCGGGCCGAGACCCGTAGGCGCAGGGGCTCGGCGTCGGCGACCAGCCGGGTGGTGAGGGGAACGACGAGGGTGGAGGGGTGTTCGGCGTCGAGCAGGGCCTGGTGCTGGCGCAAGAGGACGGGCCGGACCTTGCCGGGCTCGGTTCCCTGGCCCGGGTTGAGGTTGGCGAGCCAGACCTCCCCGCGCCTACGCGTCGGGGACATCGTCGATCTCGGCGAACTCGGCGTTGACCGCCGCGCTCTCGCCCCGCACCCGCCGGCTCGCCTCCATGAGCCGCGCCCGACGCCGATCGGCGGCCACGGCGGCGTTCATCCGCTCCAGCGCCTCCCGGACGTAAGCGGCGCGGGGAAGCCGGAGCTCCTCGGCGCGGGTGTCGACTTCCTTCAGGAGCTGCTCGGGCACGCGAACGGAGATAAGTGACATCTGTGTTCTCCAGGATGTGTGCAACATCCGCACACTACCGGCCCCGCCCCGAGCCGTCAACGCCCCGATTCAGTCCCCGCCCCGAAGCACCGCAAACAGCCGGTCCACGTCCGCCGCCGTAGCGTGCAGGTGGGGCGAGACCCGCACCGAGTCACCCCGCACGCTCACGTACACCCGCTCTTGGGCGAGGCGCTCGGCGAGGCCCGGCGGCACCCCGCCGGGGAAGCGCACGCCGAGGAAGTGGGGCGCCCGCAGCGGCGCCGGCAGCACCGAAAGGCCCAGGACCTCGGCCCGCCGGGCGATCTCCCGGGTCACCCCGGCCAGGGTTTCGGCGATCTCTTCCACCCCCCAGGCCAGGAGCTGCTCCAGGGCGGCGATGGCCATGGGCATCAGGCCAAACTGGCTGCGCTCCCCCATGTCGAAGCGGCGGGCGCCGGGCTGGAAGCCGTCCCGGTAGGTGACGAGCCCGGCGAAGTCCTCGCTTCCCTCCCGGGTGATCCAGTTGTGCTCCAGGGGGGTCCCCCCGTGGTGGCGCGGGTGGACGTACAGAAACCCCAGGCTGTAGGGCCCGAGGAGCCACTTGTACCCGGCCGCCACGGCGAAGTCGGGCGCGACCTCGGCCGCCGAGAAGGGCAGCGCGCCGAGGGACTGGGTGAGGTCCAAGACGAGGGCCGCCCCGACCTCCCGGCACCGCAAGGCGACCCGGGTCAGGTCCACCCGGCTCCCGTCGGTCCAGTGGCAGTGGGGCAGCGCCACGATCGCCGTCCCCTCGCCGAGGCGGTCGAGCACGGCGGGGGTCCAGTCGCCGTCCCCGGGCCGGGGCACGGTCGCCACCCCGGCGCCGCACCGGGCCGCCAGGTCGCGCCAGGGGTACACGTTGGAGGGGAACTGGTCCTGGAGCACGAGGATCCGCTGGCCCGGCCCCACCGGCAGGTTCGCCGCCGCCACCCCGATGCCGTAGCTCGCCGAGGGCACCACGGCCACGTCATCCGCGGCGCAGCCCACCAGCCGCCCGAAGAGCCCCCGAGCCCGCTCCGCCTCGGTGAAGAAGTCCGCCGGGGCGATCGCCCACGGCGCCGCCTTGCGGGCCGCCGCCCGCTCCCCCGCCGCAGTGACCGTCCGGAGTTGGGGCGACATGTAGGCGCAGTTCAGGTACGCCACCTCGTCGGGGATGGCGAAGAGGTGGCGCTGGCACGGGATCACGGGCGGGGGCCTCCTCATCGGGAGGAACGGTGCGTCCAGCTTGGGCCAGGGCCGGACCCCATTGTGCGCCCGGAGACCCCGGACGGGAAGGCTCGCCGCGCCAGCGGCCCCTACTCCCCCTCCCCCGGCCCCCGCCGCCGCAGGTGCTCCCGGTAGGTCTCGAGCACCAAGAGCACCGAGCCCCCCACCAGCACCGCCCAGAACCCCTCCTCCAGGGCGCCGGAGAGGGCGTAGAAGGCGTAAAAGGCGCCGAGGTAGCCCAGGTGGGCGAAGCCAGCGAACCGGGCCGCCGGAGCGGCTAGGCGAGTGAGGCTGAGGATGAGGGCGGCGAACAGGTACACCACAAAAGCCCCATCGATCCAAACCGGGGGGGGTGGCCGCCCGAGGAGGGCGTCCCAGGCCGGCGGGGGGGACGGGACGCCGTGAAACCCGGTGCGCGCCCACATGGAGAGCAGCAGGAAGGCGCTCAGGGCCCACACCCCACGGTTGCCGAAGTCGCGCCCGGCCTTGCCCGGCGGGGCCGCCCCGTCTCGCTGCCGTCCGTTCCGCTCGTTCATGCTCTCGCCCGCCGCCCTTCCTCCCGAGCCCCCGCCGAAGCCCCCGGTCACCCCTGGGGCGGCGGGCGCCGTCCCAGGGCCCGCGCCACCGCGTCGGCTACCCGGGCGAGCTCGTCGACCACCGGGGGCGCCGGCGGCACCCGACCCTCCGCCAGGCTCTCCACGTAGGTCACCAGGTGGCGCACCGGGGCCACCACGGTGAGCCGCAGGAGCGCCGCCACCCCCCCCACCGAAAGCGCCAGGACCATCAGGCTAAAGAGGGTCAGCCGACCTCCCATCAGGGCCAGGGAGCGCTGGAGGGTATCCTCCGAGAGGCCGATGTCCAGGGTCCCCAGCACCGACTGGTCCGCCGGGTGGTGGTGGCACGACCCGGCGCACTCGGGCCCGTTGTGGATCGCCACGGTCACCGCCAGGACCGGCTGGCCGGCGCCGCTCTCGTACCGGCGCACCTGTTCCATGGGGCCCACCGAGGAGGGGGGCGGCTCGAACCGGTGGCAGAAAAAGCACCCTTCGGCCTCCTTGTCGACGTACTGCCCCACCTCCTCCAGGCGCTCGGAGAAGACCACCAGCCCCTGCTTGTTGAAGATCCGCACGTGCTCGACCCGGGCCTCCTGGCCCACGTTGGCGACGATGTTCTGGAGGCTCTCCCGGTCGTCGTGGAGCATCGCGTACCGGGTGGACCGGGCCAGCACCGAGGCGATCTCGGTGGCGTGCAGCCAGTTCTCCTCGATGCGGTCCTGCTTCATGGTCGCGTACAAGAGGATGCAGCAGGTCGCCACGAAGCCCGTGATCGTCAACGCCACCGCTAGGATGGCCCGCGCCGCCAGCGTCCGAAACATGGTCTCCCTCCAACCCTCCCCAGACCTCACGCCGCCTTCGAGTGCCGCCCTCCGGCCCCGCCCCCTTCGACCTCCTCCCAGCCCGTCCACATGGGCTTGAAGTGGGCGAAGGGAGTGTGGCCCAGGGTGGCCAGGTAGGCGTGGACGAACACGAAAGCACAGAAGATGCACGCCAGCAACCAGTGGGCGGCCGCTAGGAACCTGAGGCCGCCGACGGCGACCACCCAGTCCCGCAGGGGCGCCACGTTCATCAGGAGCACCCCGGTGACGATGACCAGGGGTGTGCACAGGAACATGATCGCCAGGTAGGCGGTCTTCTGCAGGGGGTTGAACTTGTTCTGGGGGGTCGGGTGAAAGGGGTTTTCCCGGGTCCCCCGAAAGAAGTGGAAGAAGTAGTACAGCCCCTGGCGGACCACCCCCGTCCGGAGTTCCTCCCGCCGCGGCACGTACAGCTGGATCAGGGTACGGGCGACGAAGGCGTAGTACCCGAACCACAGGAGGTAGGAGACGGCGACCACCAGGCCGGCCGCGTTGTGGAGCCGGACTGCCGCCTTGTAGTCGCCGAGCGCGGCCGCGTACTCCGGGAAGCGGAGCTCGGCCCCGGTGACGCACAGGGTGAGGATGCCCAGGGCGTTGAGCCAGTGCCAGATGCGCACGGCGGTGGGGGTGAGGTAGACGCGCTGTCGGACCTGCATGGCTCAGCCCTCCCTTCGGTTGTTGCGGGTCAAGAACCGCAGGGTGCCGTGCCCCAGGGGCATCGCCGCCCCGGCGGCCACGATGAGAAGACCGATCCAGCTCAAGGTGTCGTTTCGGGTGGCCCCCACCAGATAGAAGTCGGGGGTGCCGTACAGGGCGTCGAGCACCGCCCCCCGCTCCACCTCGAAGCGGCGCTGCCGACCGTCGGCCTGGGGCACGCTGAGGGTGCTCACCTGGGCCGCCTCGGGACCCCGGGCGTGGCAGAAGGTGCAGTCCCACCGGTCGTCCAGGGTCGCGTACCGATGGCTCACCCGGTCGGGGAGCACCATCCCCCACAGCCGCAGGCCGCGCCCCCGGGCGCCGCGGTTGAAAGCCCTGAGCTCGGCGAGGGAGATGATCCCGTCGGCGTCGCCGTCCACCAGGCGCTCCACCCGCTCGGTGCCGGCCACGGCGGCGAGCTCGGCGTGGGTAGCCAGGGCGACCCGGGGGCCCCGGCCGGGCCGCTCCTCCACCCGCTCCAGATAAAAGGCGATGACGTAGCCCGGGGCGCCGGTGTGGCAAGTGATGCACGGCACCGCCTCCAGGTGGAGCTCGGGCTGCAAGAGCCAGGCGCCGTGGCTCGCGGTCACCGCTCCGAGGTCGTGGCAGCCGGTGCAGACCCGGTTGAGCTCGGGCCCCGAGACCACCTCCGTCGGCTTCACCTCGTGGGGGTCGTGGCAGTCGGTGCAGCCCGCCCAGTCGGCGTGGCGGCCGGCCCGGTACTCGGCCTCGGTGTCGTCGTGGCAGTCGCCGCACCCCGCCCGGGTCGGCCGCAGCCCGTCCCCGGGGTGGGCGTCGCTCACCCCTTCGTGGCAGGAAGGGCACCCCACGTCGGCGTGGGCGGTGCGCTCGTACCGCGCCCCGTCGATGTAGAGGTGCCCGCCTCCCTCCTTCACGATCGCCGGGTCGGCGTGACACCCCTGGCACTCCCCGGTGTCCATCGCCCCGGCAACTCCGCCCCATCCCAGGGCCACCGCCAGCATCCCGACCCCCCACCGCTTCGCTCCGCTCATGGCCTCTCGCTCCTCTTGGCCCCGGTCTTCGGGGTTACCGGGTCTTTGCCTCCTGCTCCTCGGGGTGCTGTAGCCCCTGGGCGATGCCCCGAGCCGCGCCGATCGCCATCAGGATGGCCGGCACCAGCTGCGCCACCACGATCAGGGCGCATACGCCCAGAAACACCCACACGAACACCCCGCTCGTGTCTTGCCGCGCCGCGCCCTCCGCCGCCTGGGCCGCCGCCGGCACCGTCACCCCCGCCACCAGGAGTCTCGTCAGTCCTCGCATGGCCGCCTCCTCTCTGCGCGGTGGCCGCCTCACGCCTGCCGCCAGGCCGACCCGGCCGCGCTCCTCAGGTTTTCGAAGGCACACTCCACCACTTGCCGCAATTCGCCCGGCTCCTCCTCCCCGAGGGACTGGAGCAGGTGGTAGAAGATCCCCTCCTGGCGAAGGCGCCGCAGGATGGGCAGCGACACCTCCTCCGAGGCGAGGATGATCTTGAGGCCGGCCCGGCACCGGTTGAGCACCGGCAACAGGTCCGCCGCCGACAGCCCCCCTACCTGGCTCCCCAGGATCACCACCCGGGCCACGTTCTTCAGGATCACCTCGATCACCTGGGCGGCCGAGTCGGCGATCAGCACGTCGTAGCCGTCGGCTCGCAAGAGGCCCGCCAAGCGGGTCCGGGCACGAGCGTCGTCGTCGGCAATCAGTAGGCCCAGCATCGCGGCACCTCCCTCTCTCGGGGCGCCCCCCCGGCCTCGCCGCCGACCCTCTCCTACGCCTTGTTTACCGGCTCCTTCTCCTGGCGGGCTGCGGTGAAGAGGCCCGCCAGCATCGACCCGAACATCAAGACAGCCGGGATCACCTGCCCGACGACGATGACCGCCGCCACCACCAGGAAGGCGATGGTCAGAAGCCCCATCCCGCTCCCCAGCGCCGCCTCCCCAGCGGCCGCCCCGTGGGCCGCCAGCCACGCCCCCGCTCCCACCACCCCCGTGACCCACGCGTTGCGCTTCATGGCTCGCTCCTTCTTGTGTGGGGTGACCCGCCCCCCGTGCCGTCGCCCGCCAAGAGTGCACGGCCCGTGCCCCGGTGCGGCACCCCGGGGACTTCCCCACCAAAAGCTGGAAGTCGCCGATTTCCTTTGCCTTTACGATTGGTGCCGGCGGCCTCCCAGGGGCACCGCCGGGCCCCACCGCATGGCGGCCACATGCACCCCCGGGGGCGGGCGGCGGCCGCCCACCCCAGCGTCCGCGCTGTAAACCCTGGGTTCTCGTCGTGCACCAACGCGATACGCCGCCCGTTGGAGTCGGGAATCCGCCGGACGCCACCGCGGCCTAGAATTCCGCCTTGACCCCTGGCCGCCGTGTGCCACACTGGGGCCCGGCATCTGATTTCTTCATCTTTTCCGAGGAATCCCCTGGCCCCCTGGGTCGGGGTTCCCCGGGGTTTCTTGGGTCAGGAGGCGCGGTCCCGCGGGAGCCGCGGCCTCGGCCCGGTCCGGCGTGGGGCGCCGGGGGAGGGAATCATGGGGAGGGCGATCCTAGCGGTGGACGACGAGGCCGTGGTCCGCCGCGGCCTGCTGCGCACCTTCGAGGGCACCGAGTTCGAGGCGGAGGCGTGCGCCTCGGGGAGCGCCGCCCTGGAGCGGCTCCAGGCGAGGCCCTTCGAGCTGGTGATTACCGACTTGAAGATGCCGGGGATGAACGGCATCGAGGTGCTCAAGGCGATCCGCGTCCTCCAGCCCGACGTCCCGGTCGTCCTCATCACCGGCTACGCCACGGTGGCCACCGCGGTGGAGGCGATGAAGTCCGGAGCGGTGGAGTACATTCCCAAGCCCTTCACCCCCGACCAGATCCTGGAGACCGTGCGCCGGGTGCTCGGGAGGGCCCCGAAGCCCGCCCCGGCGCGCGGCGGCCCGTCGCTATCCAACCTCGGCCGCCTGGTGGGCCAGAGCGCCTGCATGCAGGAGGTCTACCAGCGGCTCCTGCGGGTCGCCCCCACCGACAGCACGGTGCTGATCACCGGGGAGAGCGGCACCGGCAAGGAGCTGGTGGCCCGGGCCATCCACGACCACAGCGCCCGGAAGGGCGCCCCCTTCGTCGCGGTGGACTGCACCGCCCTGGCCGAGAACCTGCTGGAGAGCGAGCTCTTCGGCCACGTGAAGGGGTCGTTTACCGGCGCCATCCGCACCAAAACCGGCCTCTTCAAGGTCGCCGACGGCGGCACCCTCTTCCTAGACGAGGTCGCGAACCTCAGCCCCACCATCCAGGCCAAGCTCCTGCGGGTCCTCCAGGAGCGGGAGATCACCCCCATCGGCGGCACGGCCCCCGTCACCGTCGATCTGCGCCTGGTCGCCGCCACCAACCAGGACCTCCGCGGCCTGGTTCGGGCCGGCACCTTCCGGGAGGACCTCTTTTTCCGCCTCAACATCATCCCCATCGCCTTGCCCCCCCTGCGGGCGCGATCGGGCGACGTGGAGACCCTGGCGGCCTTCTTCTTGGCCAAGCACGCCAAGGAGACCGGGAAGAGCCTGCGGGGCCTCACCCGGGAGGCCCTGGCCCTCCTCGACGGCTACTCCTTCCCGGGCAACGTCCGGGAGCTGGAGAACGTGGTGGAGCGGGCGGTGGTGTTGAGCCGGGGGGAGTGGGTCGAACCCGAGGACCTGGAGCTGAGCCTCGAAGGGGCGCCCCCGACCCCGCGCCGGGGCGACGCCCCCCAGACCGCCGAGGAGCTCAAGACCGCCAAGCGAGCGGCCAAGGACCGGGCCGCCCTTCCGGTGGAGCGGGCCTTCGTGCTGGACGCCCTGCGGCGCAACGCCGGGAACATCAGCCGGGCCGCCGAAGAGACCGGCATGCTCCGCCAGAACTTCCAGGCCCTCCTGCGCAAGCTCGACATCTCCCCCGCCCGCCACCCCCCCTCGGGGAGCCTGGAGAACGGCGGGGAGTGGGATCCCGGCGGCTGACCGGACCCAGTGCTCCGGCCCCCCCGGGGGGAGGGACGCCATGACCCTCATCGCCAAGGTCACCCTCGCCGTGAGCGTCCTGCTGGGCCTCGCCATGGCGCCGTTTTGCTATCTCAACGTGCGGGCCATGCAGCAGCTCCTGCACGAGGAGACCGTCACCAAGGCCGACAACATCAGCGAGACGATCCTCAAGACCACCCACTACGAGATGCTCAAGGACGACCGTCAGCGGGTCTACGAGATGATCCGGGAGGCCGGTAAGCAGGAGGACATCGACCACATCCGGCTGATCACCAAGGACGGCAAGGTCATCTTCAGCACCGAAGACGCCGAAATCGGCTCCTACCTGGACAAGACGGCCGCCGCCTGCGACGCCTGCCACGCCGGGCCCAAGCCCCTGCGGGAGGTGTCGTCGATGAACCGCAGCCGGGTTTTCCGGGGAGCGGGGGGGGAAGAGGTCCTGGGCCTCACCAAGGCGGTCTACAACGAGGAGAGCTGCGCCTCCGCCCCGTGCCACTTCCACCCGGCCGACCAGAACATCCTCGGGGTCCTGGACACCGTCCTCTCCCTAGATCGGGTGCGGACCCAAACCTGGCACTACGGGCGGCGGCTGGTGCTCCTCACCCTGGCCATGGTGCTGGCCATCGGCGCGTCGATCACCCTCTTGGTTCAGCGCCTGATCAGCCGCCCGGTGAAGGAGATCCTGCGCCACACCCAGCGGGTCGGGGGGCTCGATCTGGACTCGGAGGCGCGGGTCTACTCCCGCGACGAGGTCGGCGAGCTCGCCCAGTCCTTCAACGAGATGACCGGTCGCCTGCGGCTGGCCAAGACCGAGCTCGAGGAGTGGGGCCGGACCCTGGAGGCGAAGGTCGCCGAGCGGACCGAGGAGCTCCGGCAGATCCAGGCCCAGCTCATCCGCTCCGAGAAACTGGCGTCCCTGGGGGAGATCGTCGCCGGCATCGCCCACGAGCTGAACAACCCCCTCACCGGCATCCTGGTGTTCGCTTCGCTCATGGAGAAGCGGGCGAACCTGCCCCCGGAGCTGCGGGAGGACCTCGCCACGGTCGTCCACGAGAGCAAACGCTGCGCCCGGATCGTCAGCGGCCTGCTCGACTTCTCCCGCTCCAGCTGCCCCCACAAGACCCTGTCGAACGCAAACGAGATCCTGGAGAACACCCTGGCCCTGATCGGGACCCAGTCGATCTTCCACGACGTGAAGATCTGCAAGCGGTACGACCCGGCCCTGCCGCCGCTGTTGGCCGACCCGAACCAGCTCGAGCAGGTCCTCATCAACGTCATCCTCAACGCCGGCCAGGCGATGCCGGGCGGGGGGACCCTGGGCCTGGAGACCGGGCGCGCGGACGGGCAGGTGCTGGTGCGGATCAGCGACACCGGGTGCGGCATCCCCCCGGAGAACATCGCCAGGATCTTCGACCCCTTCTTCTCCACCAAGGGCCCCCAGGGCACCGGCCTCGGCCTGTCGGTCTCCTACGGCATCGTGGAGAACCACGGCGGCACCATCGAGGTGGCGAGCGAGCCCGGCCGCGGCACCACCTTCACCGTCCGGCTCCCGCTCCCGCCGTCCCCGGGGTGATCCCCCCCAAGCTCACTTCCCCTTTGATGCTCAGGTCGCCAGAGGAAGGCGAAGCCGACCCCACCCCGGCCACCCCGGCCACCCCGTCCACCCTGCCAAGAAGCCCGGTTCTTCATGCCGCCCCAACGCCGAGGCGCCCCGCCGTGCTGGCGGCCCGAAGGAGTTCTTGACCGGCCCGGGCTTGAGGCCTAGAAAGGAGCTGTGGTCGCCGCGGGTCTTCTCGCCGCGCGGTGTCGGCCTTTTCACCCCCTCCCAGGAGCTGACCGATGAAGGCGCCCCG
>JBBIIA010000013.1:30139-45086 GCA_037446775.1 Deltaproteobacteria bacterium | reverse complement strand
GGCCCTTGTGCGTTGCTTCACGACTGTCGGAAGAGGGCTAAGCAAGAGCCGGACCATCCACGCAGATCGCCGGACTTAGCGTCTGGCAAGCTCCGAACGCCGCCGTGTTTCACGGAAGCGTTTCACTCGGTGTTTCTTCGCGTTTCACGGGAAACACCGGACGCAAGCGCAGAAAACCCCGTCACGACGGACACCTCCATCGTTCGGTGTAGAGTCGTTCCGGGGGAGCGTTACAGGGAGAAGACGGAGGCGGGGTGGGCCTAGGCGCGGCGCCGGTCGCGGATGCCGAGGTCGCGCATCCGGCGCCACAGGGTGGTGCGGCTGAGGCCTAGGCGTTGGGCGGCCTCGCCCTTGTTCCAGCCGGTGGCGTCCAGGGCATCACGGACCGCGCGGCGCTCTTCGGCGGCGGGGTCGGGGGTCCCGGGGGGCGGGTCGGCGGCGAGGAGGTGCTCGGGGAGGGCTTCGGGGGTGAGGGTGTCGCCGGCGCTGCACACGTAGGCGTGGGCGACGGCGTTTTCGAGCTCCCGGACGTTGCCCGGCCAGGCGTAGTGCAGAAGCACCGGGTACACGGCGGGGGAGACGATCTTGCGGCGCCCCTCCTTGGCGGCGAGACGCTTGAGGAAGTGGTCGACCAGGAGCGGGATGTCGTCGCGCCGCTCCCGCAGGGGGGGCATCTGGATCGGCACCACGCACAGGCGGTAGAAGAGGTCGTCCCGAAACCGCCCCTCGGCCACCTCCCGGCGGAGGTCCCGGTTGGTGGCGGCCACGATGCGGACGTCGGCCTTGCGGGTGCGGCTCTCCCCCACCCGCTCGAACTCCCCCTCCTGAAGCACCCGCAACAGGCGCACCTGGAGGCTCGGGGAGGTCTCCCCGATCTCGTCCAGGAAGAGGGTGCCGCCGTCCGCCGCTTCGAACCGCCCGGGGCGATCCTTGACCGCCCCGGTAAAGGCGCCCCGCACGTGGCCGAAGAGCTCGCTCTCCAAGAGGGTGTCGGCCAGGGCGGCGCAGTTCACCTTGACGAAGGGGCCGTCCTGGCGGGCGCTCAAGCGGTGCACCGCGTGGGCGACGAGCTCCTTGCCGGTGCCCGACTCCCCGAGGATGAGGATCGACGCCTCGCTGGGGGCCACCGTCTCCACCTTCTCCACCACCCGGCGCACCAGGGGGTGGGCCCCGATGATGCCATAGGCGCTGCTGCCGGTGTCGATGTGCTTGCGGAGCCGGTCGATCTCGGCCAGGTCCCGCAGCACCACCACCGCCCCCTCCACGGCCCCGGCCCTGGTGCGCAGGGGCGTCGCGGTGGCGGCCACGTGGATCGCCCGCCCCCCCTTGCCCCGGATCACCAGGTCCCGTTGGGAGAAGCCGGTGCCGGTGCGGACCACCTCGTGGAAGGGGCACTCGGTTCCCGGAGGCGCCTGGAACACCTCGCCGCACACCTTGCCCTGGACCTCGCCCTCGGCAAAGCCGGTGAGCCGCTCGGCCGAGCGGCTCATGGCGGTGATGCGGTGCTGGTCGTCCAGGGCGAAGACGCCTTCGCTCAAGCTGTGGAACATCGCCTCGAGGATGGCGGTGCGCTCCCGCAGCTCGTGGAGGCCGGACCGGCGCGCGCCCCCTTCGCACAGGAGGACCCCGTCGCCCGCGGGGCTGGAAACCCAGGCGAGGCGCAGGGGGGAGACCCCCGAGGCGGTGGCGAGGCCGCGCACCGCGACCCGGCTCCGCCGGAGCTCCTCCATGAGGGGGCCGGGGCCCGGGGGGGACCGGCTCTCCCACTCGGCCAGGGTCGCCGGCGGGGCCTCGGGGCGGAAGAGGTCGCGGAAGGAGGGGCTGGTCCAGGAGAGGGCACCCTCGGCGCCCACCAGCGCCGCAGGCTGGGCGAGGGCCGAGAGGAGGCCGGTGAGGGGCGGGCTCCCGGAGGCGGGCACCTCAGCCCCCCTTGCCCCCCACCTCGCCGGGGCGGGCGTCCCGCGCGATGCGGTCGAGGATGCCGTTGACGAAGGCCGAGCTTTCGGGGGTCCCAAACTCCTTGGCGAGCTCCACCGCCTCGTCCAGGATCACCGCGGCGGGGGTCTCGGGGGCGGCGAGGAGCTCGTGGGTGGCGAGGCGCAACAGGCTTACGTCGACCCGGTCCATGCGCCCGATCTTCCACCGGCGGCTGGCGCCCTCGATGGTCCGGTCGAGCTCCCGCCGGGCCCCCCAGGCGCCCTCGGCCAGCGCTACGGCGAACTCGTCGCGCTCCTCCGGCGCCTCGAGCTCGGCCAGCCCCTGGGCCACCGCCTGGGCGGCCGTCGTCCCGGGGTTCATTTCGAGGGCGTACAGGGCTTGCAGGGCGAGCCGCCGCCCCCGGTGGCGGGAGGCCATGGGCGCTCAGGCCTCCTGCCGCAGGAGGTTGGCGGTCTCGATGGCGGTCATGGCGGCCTCGAACCCCTTGTTCCCCGCCTTGGTGCCGGCCCGCTCGATGGCCTGCTCCAGGGTGTCGGTGGTGAGCACCCCGAAGGCCACGGGCACCCCGGTCGCCAGGGAGACGTGGGCGACGCCCTTGGAGACCTCGGACGCCACGTAGTCGAAGTGGGGGGTGGAGCCGCGGATCACCGCCCCGAGGCAGACTAGGGCGTCGTACTTGCCCGAGGCCGCGAGGCGCTGGGCCACCAGGGGGATCTCGAAGGCCCCGGGCACCCGGTACACCCGCACCGCCTCGGGGTCGCCCCCGGTGCGGGCGATGGCGTCCACCGCGCCCTCTACCAGGCGGCCGGTGATGAAGTCGTTGAAGCGGGCGGCTACGATCGCGATGCGCAAGCCGTGGCTGAGGAGTTTTCCTTCGACGTAGGTGGGCATGGGGGCCTCTCTCTCGATGCTGGATGCTCGATGCCTGGATGCTGGAAGGCTACTCCAGCAGGTGTCCCATCTTCTCTTTCTTGGTCGAGAGGTAGCGCTCGGACTCGGCTTGGGCCTCGATGACGATGGGGACCCGCTCCACCACCTCCAGGCCGTAGCCGTCGAGGCCGACGATCTTTTTTGGGTTGTTGGTGAGGAGGCGGATGTCCCGGATGCCGAGGTCCACCAGGATCTGGGCGCCGATGCCGTAATCCCGCAGGTCGGGCTGGAAGCCAAGCTCCTCGTTGGCCTCCACGGTGTCGCGCCCCTCGTCCTGGAGGGCGTAGGCCTTGAGCTTATTCACCAGGCCGATGCCCCGGCCCTCCTGGTGGAGGTACAGCACCACGCCCCGGCCCTCGGCCTCGATCATCCGAAGCGCTTCCTCGAGCTGGGCGCCGCAGTCGCACCGCAGGCTCCCGAAGACATCGCCGGTGAGGCACTCGGAGTGGACCCGCACCAGCACCGGCTCGCCGCTCCCCACGTCGCCCTTGATCACCGCCACGTGCAGGTAGTCGTCCACGTCGTTCTCGTAGACGATGGTCCGAAAGTCGCCCTGGCGCGTGGGGAGCCGGGTCTCGGCCGCCCGGCGCACCAGGCGCTCCTTGCGCAGCCGGTAGGCGATGACGTCGGCGATGGAGATGATCTTCAAGCCGTGGGTCGCCGCGAACGCCTCCAGGTCGGCCCGCCGGGCCATGGTGCCGTCGTCGTTCATGATCTCGCAGATCACCCCGGCGGGCTTGAGGCCCGCCAGGCGCGCGAGGTCCACCGAGCCCTCGGTCTGGCCGGTGCGCACCAGCACCCCGCCGTCCCGGGCCCGTAGGGGGAAGACGTGGCCGGGGCGGGCCAGGTCCTCGGGCCGGGCGTCGTCGGCGATGGCCGCCCGCATGGTGGTCGCCCGGTCGGCCGCCGAGATGCCGGTGCTCACCCCCCGGCGGGCCTCGATGGATACGGTGAAGCCGGTCTGAAAGGAGCTGGTGTTGTCCCGCACCATGGGGGGCAGCTGGAGGTGGTCGCACCGCTCCTCGGTGAGGGTGAGGCAGATCAACCCCCGGCCGAACCGGGCCATGAAGTTGATGGCCTCGGGGGTCACCTTCTCCGCGGCCATGGCGAGGTCGCCCTCGTTCTCCCGGTCCTCGTCGTCCACCAGGATGACCATCTTGCCGGCCCGGAAGTCCGCTAGGGCCGCTTCGACCTTTTGAATGGGCATGAACCCGCTGCTCCTCCGCTGTCGGGCCCCCGGGGGGCGCCCGCGATCCTACCGCACAAACCCGGCCCGGGCCAACGCCTCGAGGGTCACCCCGCCCCCGGGCGCCCGGCTTCCGGCCAGGAGCTTCTCCACGTACTTGCCGAGGATGTCCGCCTCGAGGTTGACCGCGTCCCCGGCCCGGCGGGCCGGGAGGTTGGTGCGCTCCAGGGTGTGGGGGATGACCGCCACCTCGAAGCCCCCTTCGTCGGGGCGGGTCACCGTGAGGGAGATCCCGTCCACCGCGATGGACCCCTTGGCCACCAGGTACCGGGTCACCTCCCGGGGCGCCTCGAACCGCAGCACCTCGAAGGCCCCCTCGGGGCGGCGCCCCGCGAAGCGCCCCACTCCGTCCACGTGCCCGAGGACGAAGTGGCCGCCGAGGCGATCCACGGGCCGCAGCGCCCGCTCCAGGTTCACCGGGTCGCCGAGCCGCAGCGCCCCGAGGCTGGTGTGGGCCAGGGTCTCCGGGGAGGCGTCGGCCTCGAAGGCGCCGTCGGCCCGGGCGGCCACGGTGAGACACACCCCGTTGACGGCGACCGACTCCCCGAGCTCGAAGCCCGCGGCATCGAGGGCCGTGGTAAAGGCGAGGCGCTTGCCGGCCCCCCGAGCGGCGGAGCGGGCGAGGCGCCCGACGTCTTGGACGATGCCGGTAAACATGGGCTACGCGCTCCCGGCCAGGGGAAACACCAGAGGTCGCTCGACCCCCACGATCCACCACCCGACCTTCCGGGGGGTCCGGGGAGCCCAGGAGCGGAGCCGCGCACCGCATCGACCGAAGCGACGGGGCGCACCGAAACCGGAGCCGGTCGGCGCACCCGGGAACCCCGGGAACGGCGCCTCGCACCGTCGCGGATGGCGCGGCGGAGCGGAGGGGCTCCCCGGACCCGCCCCTGCTGCGAGAACCCGGTCTCGCATCCCACGGGCTCCGGTCATTCCCTCGGCCCTCCCCGGGCGGCAGGCGTTCCGGTCAGGTACAGGTCGGGGCCGAGGCGCTCCACTTCGACGCCTTCCAGTCGCCACGCCTCGGCGATCCGCGCGGGGCTCGTCCCCCCCACCGCGCCCCGGGCGTCCCGGCCGCCGAGGATCCGGGGGCTCACGAACCAGTGGACCCGGTCGGCGAGGCCCGCGTCGAGAAACCGCCGGGCGGTCTCCCCGCCCCCCTCCACCAAAAGCTCCATGACGCCTCGCTCCCACAGGGCCGCGAGGACGGCCTTGAGGTCCAGCTCGCCCCGGGGCGCCGGCACCCGCAGGGCCCGGGCGCCCGCCGCCTCGAGGTCGGCGACCTCGGCCCGGGGCCCGCACGCCACCAGGGTGTGGGGCGCCTCGGCGGGGGTGAGCATCCAGGCGGACCGGGGCAGGCGGCCCCGGGGGTCGAAGACCACCCGCCAAAGCCGCCGCTCCGGCGCCCCGGGGAGCCGGCAGGTGAGCCGGGGGTCGTCGGCCACGGCGGTGCCCACCCCGACCCCCACGGCGCCGCACGCGCCCCGCAGCTCGTGCACCCGGTGGCGGCTCTCGGGGCTAGTGATCCACCGGGAGTCGCCGGAGGCGGTGGCGATCCGGCCGTCCAGGGTGGTGGCGAACTTCAGATGCACGAAGGCCCGGCGCTCCCCCACGGCCAGCCGAAACCCCTCGGTGAGGCGCTCGGCCTCGGCCCGCCCCACCCCCACCTCCACGGCGAGCCCGGCCCCCCGCAGCCGGGCGAGCCCGGCGCCGGCGACCCGGGGGTTGGGGTCCTCGGCCGCGACCACCACCCGGCGCACCCCCGCGGCGATCACCCGATCGGCGCACGGCGGGGTCCGGCCGTGGTGGCTGCACGGCTCGAGGGTGACGTACAGGTCGGCGCCCCGGGCCGCGTCCCCGGCCTCGGCCAGGGCGAAGGCCTCGGCGTGGGGCTCCCCGGCCCGGGGGTGGAAGCCCCGCCCCAGGACCCGGCCGTCCCGCGCCACCACGCACCCCACCGCCGGGTTGGGGCTCGTCCACCCGAGCCCCCGGCGGGCTTCCGCCAGGGCCAGGCCCATGTAAAAGCGATCGGCCTCGGCCGTCACGACCCGGGCCGCTCCAAATACCCCCGCAAGGCGTCCATGAACTCGTCGACCCCCCGGAACTCCCGGTACACCGAGGCGAACCGCACGTACGCCACCGCATCCAGCTGCCGCAGGGCCTCCATGATGGCCTCGCCGATCTCGTCGCTCGGCACCTCCTGGCGGCCCTCTTCCTGGAGACCGGCCTCGATGCCGCTCACCACCCGCTCCAGCGCTTCCGCCGAGATGGCGCGCTTCTCGCACGCCTTCTTGAGGCCCGCCATGATCTTCAGCCGGTCGAAGGCCTCCCGGCGGCCGTCCTTCTTGACCACCAGGGGGAGCATCTCTTCGACCCGCTCGTAGGTGGTGAAGCGCTTCAGGCAGCCGACGCACTCCCGGCGGCGGCGGATGACGTCCCCCTCCCGGGAGGCCCGGGAGTCGATGACCTTGTCTTCCTTCTCGCCGCAAAAGGGGCACCGCACGGCTCGCTCCTCACGCCGGGGGGGACGGGGGCAGGGGCACCAGGTCGATGGCCGCCGTGCGCAGCATGTCCCGGCTCAAGGGGTCGGCGTAGCCCTCCAGGTAGTACACCCGCCGGATGCCGGCGTTGATGATCATCTTGGTGCAGATGACGCACGGCAGGTTGGTGGAGTACAGGTCGGCCCCGTCGATGGACACCCCGTGGTGGGCCGCCTGGAGGATGGCGTTCTGCTCGGCGTGGAGGCCCCGGCACAGCTCGTGGCGCTCCCCCGAGGGGATCCCCAGCTCCTCCCGCAGGCAGCCGACGTCGAGGCAGTGGGGCACCCCGGACGGGGCGCCGTTGTACCCGGTGGCGAGGATCCGCTTGTTCTTCACCAGGATCGCCCCCACCTTGCGGCGCCGACAGGTGGACCGGCTCGACACCAGGCGGGTGATCTCGGCGAAGTACTCCTGCCACGACGGGCGCTGCACGGCGTTCACGGCTCGAGGAGCCGGGCGTAAAAGGGGAACCGCCGGCACAGGGCGCTGGCGGCCGCGCGCACCTCGGCCTCCACCCCCCCGTCGCCGCACCGGGACAGGGCCCGGTCGATGAGCCCCGCCACCGCGTCCATCTCGGGCGCCCCCATGCCCCGGGTGGTCAGGATGGGGGTGCCGATGCGGATGCCGCTCGTCACGAAGGGGCTGCGGGCGTCAAAGGGGACCGCGTTCTTGTTCACCGTGATCCCCGCCCGGTCGAGGCACCGCTCGGCGTCGAGGCCGGTGATCCCCTGGGCGGTGAGGTCGAGGCAAAAGAGGTGGTTGTCGGTGCCCCCGGAGACCACCGCGTACCCTCGGGCCACCAGGGCTTCGGCCATGCGGGCGGCGTTGGCCACCACCTGGGCCGCGTAGGTTCGAAACGCCGGGGTCGCCGCCTCCCGAAAGGCCACCGCCTTGGCGGCCACCGTGTGCATGAGGGGGCCCCCCTGGAGGCCCGGGAAGACCGCCTTGTCCACCGCTTCGGCGTGCTCCCTACGGCACAGCACCATGCCCCCCCGGGGGCCCCGCAGGGTCTTGTGGGTGGTGGTGGTGACCACGTCGGCGTACGGCAGTGGGCTCGGGTGGGCGCCTCCGGCCACGAGGCCAGCGATGTGGGCCATGTCCACGATCAAGTAGGCGCCGACCTCGTCGGCAATCTGTCGAAACGCCGCAAAGTCCAGGGTGCGGGAGTAGGAGCTCGCCCCCGCCACGATCGCCCGGGGCCGCGCCTTTTGGGCCGCGTCGCGCACCGCGTCGTAGTCGATGCGGCCGGTGTCGCGGCGCACGCCGTAATAGGCGGCGTTGTACTGCCGACCGGAGAAGCTCACCGGAGCCCCGTGGGTGAGGTGGCCGCCGTGGGCCAGGGTCATGCCGAGGATGGTGTCCCCGGTCTTGAGGAGAGCATAGTAGGCAGCCATGTTGGCCGCCGACCCGGAGATCGGCTGGACGTTGGCGTGCTCGGCCCCAAAGAGGGCCTTGGCGCGCTCCACGGCCAGGTCCTCGGCCCGGTCGACGAACGCGCACCCCCCGTAGTAGCGCCGACCCGAGTACCCCTCGGCGTACTTGTTGGTCATCACCGAGCCCTGGGCCTCCAGGACCGCCTCGGAGACGTAGTTCTCGGAGGCGATGAGGTTCAAGCCCTCCTCCTCCCGGCGCACCTCGCCTTGCACCGCCGCCCACACCTCGGGGTCGGCCGCCGCTAGGGCGGCCCTCGGCCGGGGCGCCTCGGCGGCCCGCAGCTGGTCCACCCGCCGGGCGTGGCGCCCCCCCTCGAAGCGGGCCTCGAGCCAGGCGGCCACGGTCTCCCGGGCCAGGGCCTTGCCGGTGACCCGGCCCCCGAGCACCAAGACGTTGGCGTCGTTGTGCTCCCGGGCCATGCGGGCGGTAAAGGGGTCGTGGACCAGGGCCGCCCGCACCCCGGGCACCTTGTTGGCCGCGATGCTCATGCCGATGCCGGTGCCGCACACCAAAAGCCCCCCCTCGGCTTCGCCCCGGGCCACCCGGCGGGCGAGGTCGGCGCCCACCCCGGGGTAGTCCACCGGAGCGGCGTCGGTCGGCCCCAGGTCGCGGGCGTCGATCCCCCGCTCCCCCAGAAACGCCTTCAGGTCTTCCTTGAGTTCAAACCCGCCGTGGTCGCTGGCCAGCAAGATCATCGGTCACCCTTCGAAGCGTCGGAAGAGGAGGCTCGCGTTGGTGCCGCCAAACCCGAAGGAGTTGGAGAGCACGCAGTCGATCCGTCCCGGGCGGGCCTGGTTGGGCACGTAGTCGAGGTCGCAGTCGGGGTCCGGGGTCTCGTAGTTGATGGTGGGCGGTGCCACCCCGTCCCGGATGGCCAGGAGGGAAAAGATCGCCTCGACGCTGCCTGCCGCCCCCAACAGGTGCCCGGTCATGCTCTTGGTGGAGGAGACCCACAGCTTGTAGGCGTGGTCGCCAAACACCCGCTTGAGGGCCACGGTCTCGTAGTAGTCGTTGAAGGGGGTGCTGGTGCCGTGGGCGTTGACGTACTGCACGTCGGTCGGGGCCGCCCCCGCCGACCGAAGCGCCATTGCCATGCACCGGGCCGCGCCGTCCCCCTGGGGGTCCGGGGCGGTGATGTGGTAGGCGTCGCAGCTCGAGCCGTAGCCGACGAGCTCGCCGTAGATCTTGGCGCCCCGGCGGCGGGCGTGCTCGAGCTCCTCGAGGATGACCACCCCGCCCCCCTCGCCGAGGACGAAGCCGTCCCGGTCCTTGTCGAAGGGGCGGCTCGCCCGCTCGGGGGCGTCGTTTCGGGTGGAGAGGGCCCGCAGGGCGTTGAAGCCGCCGATCCCCAGGGGGGTGACCGTGGACTCCACCCCCCCGGCGATCATCACGTCGGCTTCGCCCCGGCGGATCACGTGCCCCGCCTCGCCGATGGAGTGGGCCCCGGTGGCGCAAGCGGTGACGATGGAGAGGTTGGGCCCCTTGGCGCCGGTGACGATGGCCACGTACCCCGGGGCCAGGTTGACGATCACCATGGGGATGAAAAACGGGCTGACCCTGCGGGCCCCGGCCTCGAGGAGCACCTTGTGCTGGGCCTCGATCTCGGGCAGGCCCCCGAGGCCCGCCCCGATGGACACCCCGACCCGCTCGGCGCCCTCCCCCTCGGGCACCTGAAGCCCGGCGTCCGCGAGGGCCATGCGGCTCGCGGCCACCGCGTACTGGATGAAGAGGTCCATCTTCTTGACCTCTTTCTTGTCCACGTACGCCGAGGCGTCAAAGCCCTTCACCTCGGCCGCGATTTGGGTCTTGGAGCCCACCGCGTCGAAGCGGGTGATCGGCCCCGCACCGCTCTCGCCGGCCGTGCACGCCTGCCAGCTCTCTTCGGCCCCGACGCCCAGGGGGGTGATGGCCCCGAGCCCGGTGACGACGACTCTGCGTCCCATTGCCTCCGTCCTCCTGAACCCGCCGGGGCGGGTTCATTTAGGGAAGAGAGCCAGGTCTGCCCTGGCTCTCTTCCCTAATCTGCGGTTTTTCGGCGGGCGCCTGGGCTAGGCCGCCAGCCTCGCCTTGATGAAGTCGATTGCCGCCTGCACGGTGCGGATCTTCTCGGCGTCCTCGTCCGGGATCTCCTGGTCGAACTCCTCCTCCAGGGCCATGACCAGCTCCACCGTGTCGAGGCTATCGGCCCCGAGGTCGTCGATGAAGTTCGCTTCCGGAACGACCTTCTCGATGTCGACCCCGAGCTGCTCAGCCACGATCTTCTTGACGGTTTCCTCGATGTTTGCGCTCATGTCGTCCTTCCTCTTGGTTGCGGTTCAACCCATGTACAAGCCACCGTTGACGTGGAGCACCTGGCCGGTGACGTACGCGGCGCCATCCGCGGCGAGGTACGCCACGGCTTCCGCCACGTCCTCGGGAGTCCCGAGCCGACCCGCGGGAATCTGGGAGATGAAGGCTTCCGCGGCCTTCTCGCCCAGGGCTTCGGTCATGTCGGTCGCGATGAAGCCGGGGGCCACGGCGTTCACCCGAATCCCCCGGTTGGCGTATTCCCGGGCCAGGGCCCGGGTCAGCCCCTCCAGGCCCGCCTTGGAGGCGCAGTAGTTGGCCTGGCCGGCGTTGCCCAGGGACCCCACCACGCTCGACACGTTGACGATGGCGCCGCGGCGCGCCTTCACCATGGGGCGCAGGCACTCCTTGGCGCACAGGAAGGCCCCGGTGAGGTTGGCGTCGAGCACCGTCTGCCAATCCTCGGGTTTCAGCCGCAGCACCAGGTTGTCCCGGGTGAGGCCGGCGTTGTTCACCAGGATGTCGATCCGGCCCCACGCCTCCAGCACCCGCGCGACGGCGGCCGCGACGCTCGCCGCGTCCGACACCTCCAGGGCCACGGGGAGCCCGGGGGTGGGCAGCCCCTCGGCCGCCCGCTCGGCGTCCGCGAGCTTGCGCGCCGTCACCGCCACCTTCGCGCCCCCCGCCGCTAGCCGTCGAGCCACCGCGAGGCCGATGCCCCGGCTCGAGCCGGTGACCAACGCGACCCGACCTTCGAACTCCCTCATCGCCTCATCCTACCAGCCGAGCTTCGCCAGGGCGTCGAGGCTCGCCGGGTCCTCGACGTTGGCCACCTCGGCGTCCGGCGCGATGCGGCGCACCAGCCCGGTCAGCACCTTGCCCGGCCCCACCTCGACGAAACGGGTCACCCCGAGAGCCCCGAGGGCTCGCACGCACTCCTGCCACCGCACGGGCCGACTCACCTGGGCCACCAAGCCCGGGAGGACGGCCCCCCGGTCGGGGTACGGCCGCCCGTCCACGTTGGCCACCACCGGAAAGGCCGGGTCGGCCAAGGAAACGTCCCCGAGCGCCCGGGCGAGGCGCTCCCCCGCGGGTACCATCAGGGAGCAGTGGAAGGGCGCGCTCACCGCCAGGGGCACGGCGCGCTTGGCTCCCGCCTCCTTGGCCAGCCGCCCCGCTTCCTCCACCGCCTCCACGTGCCCCGAGATGACCACCTGGCCCGGGGAGTTGTCGTTGGCGACCTCGACCACCCGCCCGGGCCGGGAGACCTGGGCGCACAGCGGGGCGACGTCGGCAACGTCGAGCCCCAGGATGGCCGCCATGGAGCCGGTGCCGAGGGGCACCGCCTCTTGCATGAACCGGCCCCGCTGCTCCACCACCCGCAGGGCGTCGGCGTAGGGCAGGGCTCCGGCCGCCACCAGGGCCGAGTACTCCCCGAGGGAGTGACCCGCCGCCGCCACCGGCGCGGTGGCGGTCGCCGCCCGCACCGCCCGCAGGCACGCCACGCTGGCCGCTAGGATAGCCGGCTGGGTGTTCCAGGTGACCCGGAGCTCGGCCTCGGGGCCCTCGGCGAGGAGCTTCGTCACGGGACGCCCCAGGGCCTCGTCGGCCTCGGCCAGGGCCGCCCGGGCCTCCGGCAGCGCCGCCCCCAGGGCCATCGCCATACCCACGGATTGGGACCCCTGGCCCGGAAAGACAAAGGCTACGCTCATGGGGTGACTCCCAGCGGCGGAAAGCGCGGGACACGGCGCGGGGCCAACTGCGCGACTATACCCAGACGCGGCGGACCGGTGCAAGGCCAACCTCGGCCCGCGCCGCGCCGGGTCAACCGTCCTCGGCATCCTCGCGTTTCGGGTGCATGATGCGATCTTTGATCTGGCTCCAGAAGCGGAGCTCCTTGGGCGACGCCCAGGAGGACAGGTCCTGGCTTCGCTCCAGCACGTGGGTGAGGTGAAGGTTGGTGCGCCGCTCCGCGAAATCCCGGGCCACCCGGATCGCGTTCTTGATGGCCCGCGCGTCGGAGGAGCCGTGGGCGACGATGCCCACCCCGTTGATCCCCAGTAGCGGTGCCCCCCCCACTTCCGCGTAGTCCATCCGCCGCTTCAGGTCGGCAAAGGCCCCTCGGGCCAGGAGGTACCCCACCTTGCGCAACACGCCGCGCCCCATTTCCGCCTTGAGCATGGAGCCGACCGCCGCGGCGAGCCCCTCGGACGCCTTGAGGACGGCGTTCCCCGTAAAGCCGTCGCACACCACCACGTCGGCGGTGCCCTGGAAGATGTCGCGCCCCTCCACGTAACCGAGGTAGTTCAAGCTCGAGTGCTTGAGGGCCTGATGCGCGTTCCGGGTGAGGTCCGTCCCCTTGCTCTCTTCCCCGCCGTTGGATAGGACTCCCACCCGCGGCCGGTCGATCCCGAGGACGTAGCGACAAAACACCTCGCCCATCACGGCGAACTGCACCAGGTGCATGGGCTTGCAGTCGGTATTCGCGCCGACGTCAAGCAGAACCGACGAGCCGGCAAGGGTAGGCAGCACGGCGGCGATGGCGGGCCGATCGACCCCCTTGAGGAGCCGCAGGACCAGCACGGCTACCGCCATGGCCGCGCCCGAGTTCCCGGCACTGACCGCCGCCTGGGCTTCCCCGCTCTTGACCAGGTCAAAGGCAACCCGGATGGACGAGTCCCGCTTGCGGCGCACCGCCACCGCGGGACTCTCGTGCATGTCCACCACTTCGGAGGCGTGCTTGACGGCAATGGGAAGGGCGGCGGTCGCGTGGCGCCGCAGCAGATCGTGGAGGATCTCCCGATCCCCCACCAGGATGACTTGGGTGCCAAACTCGCGGGCCGCGAGGACGCTCCCCTCCACCACCGCCTCGGGGGCGTGGTCCCCCCCCATGGCGTCGACGGCGATGCGCACGGGGCCGCCCCTCCCGCGCCCCTAGGCCTCCCCGGCCTCCACGGCAACCACCTGGCGGCCCTTGTACGTCCCGCAGGCGCCGCAGGCGTAGTGTGGACGCTTGGGCTCCCGGCACTTGGGGCAGGTATCGAGATTCGGGGCCGACAAGCTCAAGTGCGAACGGCGCTTGCGCTTGCGGGTCACCGACGTACGCCTCTTGGGGACTGCCATCGTACTCTCCTTAAGGGGTTGGGCTCGACTCGGGGGATCGCGGTGTCACCCCGGAGAGCGGGTCTTCCATTGGGCCAGGGCGCCAAACCTCGGGTCCCCCCCCGGGGGGCCGCAACCACAGTCCCCCTCGTTCCGATCGGCCCCGCAGACCGGGCACAGGCCCGGGCACTCCTCCCGGCACACCGGGTGGGGCTCCAGGGCCAGTAGAAACTGCTCAAGTACCTCGCGGGTGAGGTCGATCTGCCCACCCACGAGCAGTTCCACGTCCAGGTCCTCCCGCCGCAGGACGGTCTCGCTGCCGACCCCGGCCTGGTCCCGGACGTAAACCTGGTGGAACTCGTCGGCTACCTCCGCCGCGAACTCGCCGAGGCAGCGGCCACATCGGTAGGTAACCCGACCGGAAAACCGACCCAGCGCGAAGACGTCGGACGCACCGGAGGGCAGGAGTCGCACCTGAGCCGCCAGGGGCCCGTGGGCCTGGACGCCGGAAACCCCGGCTTCCCCGAGGGCCTCCTCGAGTTCCGGCGCCTCGAAGGAGACCTCGAAGGTCGCCCCTTCCGGCGGCAGGAGATCGACGCGGACGACGTGGGGGCGCACAGGACCTCCGGGCCGGATGATGAAAGGCGGTCATTATAGAGGGGAGCCCCTGCCAGTCAAGGCATTTCTCCCTGCGCCGCCAACGGGAGCTTGAAACGACGCCCTTGTGCACCTACAATACATGGTCTTGTGCACGGCGTCCGGTGCCCTCCGGAGCCGCGTGGAGACGACATGCACCGTACCGCCCTCGCCCTCGCGTTCTTCCTGGGAGTGGCCCCGGCGCTGGCCGAAGCCCCGCCGGATGCCGTGCTGCGCAAAGAAGCCGGCAACCACTACCTGAAGCTCCGCGAGTACCCCAAGGCACGCGATCAGTACCTGGCCGCTCTCCAGATCGACCCCTCGTACGAGGACGCCCACTACAACCTGGGCGTCGTCTACTTCTTTCGCCTCTCCGACCACCCCCGCGCCCTCTACCACTTCACCCGGTACCTCGCCCTCAAACCCGACGCATCGGATGCTGCCCAAGTTAAGGGGCTGACCCTGCAGGCCCTGGAGAAGATCGAGGGGCAGGAGCGGGAAGCGTATGGGGCCGCCCTCGCCCAGGGCACCCCGGAGGCCCTCGCCCAGTTTCTGGCGCGGCACCCGGTCGGCCCCTACGCAGACGACGCCCGGGAGAAGCAGCGCCTCCTCGCCCAGCACGCCGCTGCCCTGGAGGCGTATCGCCGCCAGGTCGATGCGTCCTACCAGGAGGCCTTGCAGAAGGCAACCCCGGAAGCGCTGGATACCTTCATGCAGCAGTACCCGGGGACAGCCCCCGCCGAGGAAGCCCGTACGGTGCGGGACGCCTGGGTCGCGGAGGCCAAGGCCCGGGCCGTAGCCGAGAAGAAGGCCCGGGAGGACGCCGCTGCCGCGG
>JBBIIA010000013.1:1379-30039 GCA_037446775.1 Deltaproteobacteria bacterium | reverse complement strand
AGAGGCCGAAGCCAAGGCCCGGGCCGTAGCCGAGAAGAAGGCCCGGGAGGACGCCGCTGCCGCGGCCAAGGCCGAGGCGGAGCGCGTGGCCCGGGAAGCCCGGGAGGCCAAGGCGAGGGAAGAGGCCGAAGCCAAGGCCCGGGCCGTAGCCGAGAAGAAGGCCCGGGAGGACGCCAAGGCCGAGGCGGAGCGCCTCGCCCGCCCGGAGGTGCGCCGGGCCCTGGCGTGGCAGCAAGCCCAGCAGGAGGATACGGTGGAGGGCTACCAGCGCTTCCTGGCGGCGTTCCCCGAGGGGGACGAGGCGAAGGCCGCCCAGACCCGGCTCCAGGAACTCGTGCCGCCCGAGCCCGAGGAGGGGCTAGACGCCCTGAGCCGCGACAAGCGCAAGGCCCTGGAGCGTTACCGGCAGAAGATCCAGACGAGCAAGTAGCCCCCCGTCCTCACCCTCCCCCCCGCCGCGCCTCCGCCGACTGGAGGAGGAACGCCTCGATGAAGTCGTCGAGGCCACCGTCCAGGATCTTCTGGACGTTCCCGTCCTCCCGTTCCGTCCGGTGGTCTTTCACCTTCTGGTAGGGTTGCAGGACGTAGGAGCGGATCTGGCTTCCCCAGGCGATGTCCTTCTTCTGCGCCTCCAGGGCGTCCCGCTCCCGCTCCTTCTCCTGCCGCTGGGCCTCGAGGAGCTTGGCCCGCAGCACCCGCAAGGCGTTGGCCCGGTTCTTGTGCTGGCTCCGCTCGCTCTGGCACGCGACGATGATGCCCGAGGGGAGGTGGGTGATCCGCACCGCCGACTCCGTCCGGTTCACGTGCTGCCCCCCAGCGCCGCTGGCCCGGTACACATCGACCTTCAGGTCTTTGTCCTCGATGACCACTGCCTCGGCTTCCTCGTCCTCCGGGTACACGCTCACCGAGGCAAAGGACGTGTGGCGCCGAGCCTGGGAGTCGTAGGGGCTGATGCGTACCAGGCGGTGCACCCCCGCCTCGGCCTTGAGGTAGCCGTAAGCGTAGGCTCCCGCCACGGTCACCGTGGCGTTCTTCACGCCGGCCTCGTCGCCGGGCAAAAGGTCCACCACCTCCGCCGCGTACCCCCGCTTCTCCGCCCAGCGCAGGTACATCCGAAGGAGCATCTCCGCCCAGTCCTGGGCCTCGGTCCCCCCGGCGCCGGCGTTGATCGCGATGATCGCGTCCCCGGAGTCCCGCGGCCCCGACAGCATCTTGTGGAGTTCCACGGCGCGCACCCCGACCTCGGCTTCGTCCAGGCGCTCCTCGGTCTCCCGGGCCAGGGCGGGGTCGTCCTCCTCGGCCAGCAGCTCGGCGGCCACGGCGCAGTCGTCCACGGCCGCCCGCAGCCGACGCCACTGGTCCACCTCCGCCCGGAGTTGGGTCCGCTCCCGGGTTACCCTGGCCGCCGCTTCCGGATCGTCCCAAAAGTCGGGACGCGCCATCCGGTCGTCGAGCTCCGCCGCCCCCTTTTCCTTGCCCGGCAAGTCAAAGATGCCTCCACAGGTCGTCGAGGCGGGCCTTCAGGTCCTCCAAACGCTCGGCAACAGACATGACACACCCTCTTTCCCGGCACCCTCAGTCGGTCCCCCGATGGCGGGGACCGCGAAGGGTAGCAAAAAGGGCGGCCCCGGCCAAGCCGAAGCACCAGGGGGTGACCCACGGCCGCACCCGGTGTTGGGGCGTCCGGTGGGGGAGCGGCACCGGGAGGTCCAGGACGAACCCCCCCTCCACCCCCAGGTCGGTGGCCCGCACCAGCTTCCCTCGGCCGTCGAAGGCGGCGCTCACCCCGGTGTTGGCGGCGCGCACCAGGGGGAGCCCCACCTCCGCCGCCCGCCAGGCGCCAAACGCCAGGTGCTGATGGGGCCCCGGGGTGTGGCCGAACCAGCCGTCGTTGGTGAACACGGTCAGGACCTGGGCACCGCGGGTCGCCAGCTCCGCGCCGAGCCCCGGGAAGATCACCTCGAAGCAGATCAGGGGGCCCAGGGCGGGCAGGCCCTGGGCCGCTAGGGGCGCGACCCCCGGGCCGGGGCTGAAGTCTCCGGCTCCGTGGGCGAGCTTTTTTAGGAACGGCAGGTAGCGGCCGAGGGGGACGTACTCCCCGAAGGGAACGAGGTGCACCTTGTCGTAGCGGCCCTCGATCCGCCCCTCGGGGCCCAAGAGGAAGACCGCGTTGCGGTACTCGTCGCCACCCGGGCGGCGCTCGTAGGCGGGAGCGCCAAAGGCGAGGTGCACCCCGAGTTCTTCGGCGAGGCGCTCGATCCCGAGCCGCTCGGCGGACCGGTCCTGGGCGTACAGGGGGACGGCGGTTTCGGGCCACAGCACCAGATCCGCCCCCGCGCCGTGAAGCCGCGACAGGCGCCCGTGGACGGCCAGCGCGCTCTGGCGGTAGGCCGGGTCCCACTTCACCGCCTGGTCGATGTTGCCCTGCACCACGGCGACCCGCAGGGGCTGGGAGCCGGGGGGCACCGGGGCGGCCAGGACACCCAGGATCACCCACGCCCCAGCGGCCGCGAGGGCCGGGACGAGCCCCCAGGGGGAGAGGCGCGCCCCCAGGCGGGGGCGCAGGAGGAGCCAGGCGAAGCCCGAGGCGAGGCCCGCGAGGAGGAGTCGGACCCCGTCGATCCCGACCCACGGGGCCAGGGCCAGGGCCCCCTCCACCCGCCACAGGGCCTGGGGCAGGTCCCCCCACGGGAAGCCGGTGAGGAGCCAGCCCCGGGCGCCCTCCAGCCCGGTCCACAGCAGGGGGGCCACGGCCAGGGCCAGGGCTGGCGAAGGGAGGGCCGCGGTTCCCGCCGCCGCCAGGGCCGGGAAGAGGGCGAGGTACGCCGCCAACAGCGCGACGCAGGCGGCACCGGCGACCAACGGCAGGCCGCCGTAACGGGCTACCGTCGGCCCGATCCACCACAGGAGGGCCGAGAAGAACCCGAGCCCGAACAGCCAACCCCGCGCCATCGCCCGCCGGGGGTGCGCCCCCACCGAAACGGCCCACAGCGGGGCCGGGGCCAGCACCGCGAGGCCCCACAGCTCCCCCGGCGGAAACCCCAGGACGGCCACTGCCCCGCCCCAAAGAGCGAGGGCCCACCCCAGGGGGTCACGCCACCACGACTTGGTTTCTTCCATTGGCCTTGGCGCGGTACAGGGCTCCGTCGGCCGCCCGGATGAGGGCGTCGGGAGAGTCCACCTCCCCCCCGGGTTGGAACTCCGCCACCCCCAAGCTGACGGTGAGGGGGATCGCCACCCCTCCCCCCAGGTCCACGGGCTCCTCCTCCACCCGCTGCCGGACGCGCTCGGCCTGCACCCGGGCGTGCTCGGCGTCGGTCTTGGGCAAGAGCACCACGAACTCCTCCCCCCCGTAGCGGGCCACCAGGTCCTCCCCCCGGGTCCCTTCCTTGAGGATCTCCACCAGGCGGGCCAGAACCCGGTCCCCCGCGGGATGACCGAAGGTGTCGTTGACGCGCTTGAAGTGGTCGATGTCGAGCATGACGCACGCCAGGGGCTCTTCGTACCGACGGGCGCGGGCGAACTCGCTGCGCAACCGCTCCTGGAAGTGCCGATGGTTATACGCCTTGGTCAGCCCGTCGGTCACCGAGAGGAGCTTCAGCTCCTTGTTCGCTTCGTCCAGCTGGGTCGCAAGCGCCACGAGCTGCTGGTTCTTCGCCTCCAGCTCGAGGTTCTGTCCGTACAGACGTTTCTGCAGGGTGCGGATCCGGAGCAGGCTCTTGACCCGCGCCAAAAGCTCGACCTGATCGAAGGGCTTGGAGATGTAGTCGTCGGCCCCGGCGTCGAGGCCACGCACCAGGTCTTCCAGGTCTCCCTTGGCGGTGATCATCAGGACCGGGATGTAGTCCTCATCCCGCCGCAGCGCCTCGCAGACCTCGTAGCCGTCCATCTCCGGCATCATCACATCCAGCAGGATCAGGTCCGGGCGCGCCACCGCCACCGCCTCCAGCGCCTTGCGCCCGTTTTCGGCCTGGCGCACCGCGTACCCCTCGAGCTCGAGGATATCGGTGACCATGGTCAAGACGATCCGGCTGTCGTCTACCACCAGGATGTTCTGGGCGCTCACGGCGTCACCCCCTGGGCCCCGACCGGGGTGCCGGCGATCGCGTCCGCGAGGAGCCGGGGCAGATCGCGGGCGGGGGCTACCCGGGTCGCCGCCCCAAGCTCGATAGCCGCCTTGGGCATGCCGAAGATCACGCTCGACGCCTCGTCTTGAACCAGCACCTCACCCCCCGCCTCCCGGATCGCCAGCGCGCCCTGGGCGCCGTCGCGCCCCATCCCGGTCAAGAGCACGGCCACCGCCAAGGCGCCGTACTCCCGCGCCAGGGACTGGAACAACACGTCCACCGAGGGGCGGCAGGCGTTGACCGGCGGGGTGTCCCGCAGCACCGCAAACCCCCGGCGCGCCTCCAGGTGCCGCCCGTCCACGGCCAAGTACACCGACCCGGCTTCCAGGCGCTCGGCTCGCTCCACGACCTTGACGGTAAGGGAGACCTCGCGCTGAAGCCACTGGGCAAACCCCCGGGTAAACCCGAGGCTGATATGCTGCACCAGAAGGATCGGGCACGGGAAGGTGGCCGGCAGGGCCGCGAGTACGGCCTGGACCGTCCGCGGGCCGCCGGTCGAGGCGCCCAGGGCCACGACCCGAGGCGACGCTACCGGCAACGCCGTGCTCAGGCTGCCCACCAATGCCTGGGTCGTGGCGGCCTCTTGCCAGCCCCGTTGGCGCCCCACCTTGGCGTACAACTTGACGCGGGACACCAGACCCTCGGCGATGCGAGCGTAGGCCTCGGGCGTGGTCACCCCCTCGGGCTTCGGGAGGGCCTCAAACGCTCCCGCCCGCACCGCCCGAAAGGCGCTCTTTACCTCGCCGTCGCTCACCGTGGCGCTCAAGATGATCACCGGGGTCGGTCGCTCCTCCATGATCCGTTCCACGGCGGCCAACCCGTCCATGATCGGCATCTGCACGTCCATGAGCACCACGTCGGGGCCCGTCGCGATGCATTTCTGGACCGCCTCGGCGCCGTTCTCGGCCTCCTCCACCACCCGGAGCTCCGGGTCCGACTCCAGGACCTCCCGCAGGATCGTACGGACCAGCCGGGAGTCGTCGACCACCATCACCCGAATCACTCGGCCACTCCCCGGGGGCTTGTCGCGCCCCCCCTGCGTGGAGCCGGCACCGCGCCCCGATCGGGGCGGCGCCGCTTCAAGAGACCCGCCAGGGTCTCAGCCAACAACCGCTGGCTAAACCGATCCTTGCGCAGGTAGGCATCGACCCCAGCCAGAAACCCCGCCTCCAGGTCCTCGTCCCGGCTCCTGCTCGACACCGCGACCACCGGCAAATCGGCGGTTTCGGGCCGCGCGCGAATCCGCCGAGCGAGCTCCAGGCCGTCGAGGCGGGGCATCTCCACGTCGGTCAGGACCAGGTCCACCGGCTGCCGTTCCAGGAGTCGCCACGCCTCCACCCCGTCGGCGGCCGTGACCACCCGGTAGCCCAGGCTCTGGAGCACGTTTTGCTCCATGGTCCGGGTGGTGACCGAGTCGTCGGCCACCAGCACCAGGGGGGCGTGCCTCGGCCCCCCAACCTCGAACCGGCTGGTCGCTTCGAAGGTCCCCCACCGGGCGTGGAGATCCAAGACGTTGAGCACGGGCACCGGCTCTCCCCCGGCCAGAAACGAGACCCCAACCACCAAAGGGGCGTCCCGCAGGTGGTCCCCCAGGGGTTTGAGCACCACCTCGCGCTCCGTCTCGAGCCCGTCGACCTGGAAGATCAGGCGCCGACCTCGGAACTGGAGCACGACCAGGGACAGCCGCTCGGTGGTCGGCACCGGCTCGACCCCCAGGGCCCGGGCCAGGCTGATCACCGGCAGCACCTTGTCCCCGTAAGTCCAGGCGCCCCCTGCCGCCGCCACCTCCGCGGCGGCGACGTGGACGCAGCGGTCCACGAACACCGAGGGCAGGGCAAAGAGGGAGGTCCCCGCCCGGACGACGAGCACGGAGAGGCTCGAAATGGAGAGGGGCAAGAACAAGCGGAACCGCGTGAAGCGGCCGAGCTCGCTCTGCACGGCCAGGGACCCCTTGAGCTTCTCCACCCGAACCTTGACCACGTCGAGCCCGACCCCCCGACCGGACACTTCGGTCACCGCGTCCCTGGTCGTGAACCCCGGTTCGCACAGCAGGTACAGGAGCTCCCGATCGGGCAGGGCCTGGGCCGCGGCCTCGCCCAAGAGCCCCCGCTGCACGGCCTTGCGCCGGATGGCGGCCGGGTCGAGCCCCCGCCCGTCATCCTCCACCTCCAGGACGACCGCGCTCCCCTTGTGATACGCCCGAATCGTCACCGTGCCGCGGGCGGGCTTGCCCGCCCGCACCCGCTCCGCGGGGGACTCCACGCCGTGGTCGACGGCGTTGCGCAGCAGGTGCAACAGGGGGGACTGGATGGCCTCCAGGATCCGCTTGTCGAGCTCGGTGAACCGCCCGTCGATGGTCAGCGCCACATCCTTGCCGAGCTCCTGGGCCAGGTCCCGCACGGTCCGGTTGTGTTCGTCGAGCACCTCCGCCAGGGGCACCATGCGCAGGTCCAGGACCTGTGCCTGCACCTCCGCTACGGTCCGGTCGAGCTGGTGGAAGTCCTCGAGGTGCTCGTTGAGGTCCCAAGCCCGGAGCGACGACGCCAGCCGCCGGATCAGGGCTGCCTCGGCAGGACCCAAGGGTCGGCCGGCCTCGACCGCGGAGAGGGCGTCCACCCCCGCCAGGGCGGACCGAAACCGCCGGAGCTGCTCGCCGAGGCGGCCTCGCTGGAGGACCAGATCGTCCACTAAATTCTGGAGAGTATCCAGCTTCTCCACCGCCACCCGAACGCGGTCGGTCCCGAGGCGCCGATCCCCCTCGGCTCCGGCTCCTGGGGCTCCCGGCGCCTCGGCCGCCGTCGGCGCGCGCGGGGCCGCAGTCGGTCGCCGGGCCGGAGGGGCCGAGAGATCGAGGGCGAGGGCTTCCCCCTCCCGTCCCGCAGCCACCAGGTCCAGCACCTCGCGCACCCGATCCAGGGCCGCCAGGAACCGGCTCGCCTCCTCCCGGGGAAGCGCCATGCCACCGGTCGTCGCGGTCTTCAACGCCCCTTCCACCGCGTGGGCCGCGCGGCTGACGTTGTCGAGCCCCACCATCTTCGCCCCGCCCTTGAGGGTGTGGACGAGGCGAAACGCGCTCTGCAGGGCTTCCTGGTCGCCGGGGTACTCCTCGAGGGTGAGAATCCGCTGGTTTAGCTTGGAGAGGATCTCGGCTCCCTCCTCGAGGAACATCTCCAGGTACTTGCTCTGAACCGCCATCGGTCACCAGGTGAACTTGCGCGCCGTCCGGTTCTGTTCCACCAGGTCCTTGAGCTTGCGGGCGAGGTCCTTGAGCCGGATCACCGACTTCTCCACCTGCTCCGCCGAGCGGTTGACCTGGACGGCCACGTCGTTGATGTCGGTGATCGTGAGCACCAGCTGCTCCCCGGCGGTAGCCTGTTGCTGGATGGCCACCGTGATCTCCTTGGTGGATTCCTTGCTCTGCCGGACGAGGTTCAAGATCCGGTCGAGGCTGTCCCCGATCTTGTCCACCCGGTCGGCGCCCGCGGCCGCGATCGAAGACCCCTTCTCCGTCGCCAGCACGGTCTCGTTGGTGGAGTCCTGGATCTCCTCCACCAGGGACTTGATCTGGGTCGTCGCTTCGACCGTGCGCTCCGCGAGCCGACGGATCTCGGCGGCCACCACGCTGAAGCGCTTGCCGTGCTCCCCGGCTCCGGCCGCCTCGATGGCGGCGTTGAGCGCCAGGAGGTGGGTCTGCTCGCTGATCTCGTCGATGATGTCGACGATCCCGCCGATCTTCTGGGACTTGCGGCCGAGCTCGACCATCCGGTCCGCGATCACCCCCACCTTCTCCTTCACCTGCCCCATGCCTTCCACCGCCGAGCGAACCGCTTCCCGCCCGGCGACGCAAGCCCCAAAGGTCTCCTCCGCCACCTGCTCCACGCTCTCGATGTTGGCCGAGATCTCGTTGGAGGTCGCCGCGATCTCCTCCGATGTCGTCGTCGTCTCCTGCACCGCGGACGCTTGCTCGGCCGCCCCGCTCGACTGCTCCATGGCGATGGTCACCAGGTCCTCGCTGGACCGGTCGAGCTCTTCCACGGCCCGGGCCAGGGCCTCGGCGACGGTGGCCGACTCCCCGAGCCCCTGGCGCAGGTGGGCGCGCAGGGTGTTGATGCTCTCCGCGAGCCGGCTCACCTCGTTGACCCCCAGCACCGTCACCGGCTGGGACAGGTCCCCCTGGGCCATGCGCAAGGCCCCCTCGGCGACCCCGTACAGGGGCCGGAGCACGAGCAGGCGCAGGCACAGGTACACCACCGCCACCACGAGGACGATGGAGAGGGCCAGGACCCCCACCTGGCGCATCCGCATGGCGACCAGCTCCGCCTCGTAGTCCGAGAAGTCGAACCCCATGACGATCGCGCCGAGGTACGGGCCGGCCTTCGGGTGGCAGGACAGGCACATCCCCTGGTTGTGCAGGGGGACCGCGCTCACCACCATGCCGCCCAACCGCTCTTCGAGAAGCCCCTGGGAGCTCGCCCCCCGGCGCACCAGGGCCACCAGGGCCGACTCCTTCAGCTTCTCGCCGATCTCCGCCGTCCGGCCGCTGTGGACGACGGTCCCGTCGGGCTTCACCACCCGCAGGGAGTCGACCCCGGTGGTGGCGACGGCGTTCTCCAGGATCTTCTGGAGGTCCCCCATCTTGCCCTCGAGCATGGAGAACAAGAGGGTGTTGTAGACGAAGGTGGAGAGCACCCGGTGGGTCTGCTGCTCCAACTCCACCACCGTGCCCCGGTGGTCCCGGGTGGTGAGCCAGCTCGACAGGCCCAGGAGGGTCACCATCGTGGCGGCGGTGGCGACGAGCACCTGCCGGGAGAGGCTCTTTTGAAACGACTTCACCATTGCGATTCACTCCTTCCGGGGGAGACCCCCCCGGGGCCCGGGGATTGCCTTCGCTTCACGGCTCGCTCCGCCCCCGCCCCACGGCGGTGGCTTCCAGGTACGCCCGGGGGTCCAGGCGCAGGGTGGGGCTACCGGACCCATCCCACTGCCCCAGGAGGACCCCCGTCGGCACCCCGGGCCACGGCGCCTCGAGGACCAGGGCCTCGGCCGGATCCAACACGGCCACGTCCATCACCCGATCGACCCACATGCTGGCCTTGAGGCCCCCGGCCACGAGGACCGCCAGAAACCCCCCGCCCTCCGGCCGCGTCCCCGGAAGGGCCAGGAGCACCGCCGGGTCCGTCGCCGAGACCACCTCCCCCCGGATGCCGGCCACCCCCAACACGTAGGGGGGGACACCCGGGAGCCGGGTGATCCGCGGGCGCCGCACCACGCCCCGGCAGCAGCCGGCCTCCACGGCAAAGCGGCGATCCGCCACCTGGAACACCAGATGGGGAACCCCCTTCGTCTCCGCCACCACCGTCTTGCCCGCCAGCCGGTCCCAGTACTCGGTCCGTACCTCGGCGAGCCACCGCTCCAGGGCAAGGTCGCCTCCGCCTCGTCTCATCGGCCGCCTCCCTCCTCCCCCGCCGCCTCGGCCACGAAGTCGAGCAGCGCCTCCCACCCCATGCCGCCGGTGAGCCAGGGGGCGACCCGGGGACCGGTGCGCAAGATGGCCATGGCCGCCTCCATCTCCGCCCGAAACGCCGCGGGCCTCCCGAGCCGTCGCAGGATCCAGGCGCGGTTGACGTGGGCCATGAAGAACCCGGGATCGAGGGCCAGGGCATCGCGATAGCTCGCCAGGGCGGCCGTCTCGTGACCCCCGCGTTCCGCCAGGAGCCCGGCGAGATAGCGCGCCTCCGGGAGGGCGGGGCGACCCGCGAGGGCCCGCTCCAGGGGCCCGGCCGCCTCGGTTTCCCGCCCTTCGTTGGCCAGCAGCAGCGCCATCCCGGCGTGGCCCCGGGCGTCTTGGGGGGAGAGCTCGCCCAGCTCCTCGAAGCACGCCCGCGCCCCCGCCCCATCCTCTTGGTCCAGGTGGGAGAGCCCCTGGCCCCACAGCGCGGCCAGCCGCGCCTCCAGCCCGATCCCGGCCGGGGCCCCGGGCCCGTCTCGGGAGCCAGGGGCGGCGACAGGCTCCTTTACCCGACGGTAGAAGAAGGTCCCCGCCGCCCGTACGGCCTCAAACCCGGGGCGTTGGCCGAGCATGGCCTCGGCCGAGCCGAGGAAGAGCCCCCCTCCCACCGCCAGGGCGGTGCCAAAGGCATCGACGGCCCGAGCGCACGCGGGGCGGGCGAGGTAAATCAAGAGGTTGCGGCAAAACACCGCGTCGAAGGGGCCCCGGGTCGCGGCCCACTCCTCCAGGGTGTCGCTGCCCAGATTCAAGTACTCGAACCGCACGGCGTCGCGCAGGGCGGCGCGCACCCGCTCCCCACCCTCCCCGGGCTCCAGGTACTTCGCCCGAAGGCCGGTCGGCAGGTTGCGCAGGGCCCGCTCCCGATACACCCCCTCCCGGGCCCGGGCCAGGGACGGCGGGTGGATGTCGGTCCCCACGACCTCGACCCGGCTCGGCGACCCGAGTCCTTCGGCGCACGCCATGGCGATCGAGTACACCTCTTCCCCCGAGGAGCACCCCACCGACCACACCCGAAAGGGCGCCTTCATCCCTCGCCCACTCCGCAGAAACTCCGGGAGCAAGAGGTCTCCCAGGGCCCGAAACTGCCCGGCGTGGCGCCAGAAGTAGGTCTCCCCCACGGACAAGAGCGCCGCCAGGGCCTCGACCTCGGCGGCGCCCCGAGCGCCGGCATCTACGTGGGCGGCGTACTGGCGGGGGGTGGGCAGGAAGCGCGCCACCATGCGGTGGCGCACGGCGGTCAGGAAGGCGGCTTCGCGATCCGCGCGGATCTCGATGCCCGTGGTCCGGGCGAGGATCCCAGCGACCCGGTCGGCATCGGCGCCCGGGCGCACCCGCACGCCCCCCGGCCAGTAGCTGCGAAACCGCTCCCGGAGCCGCCCGCCGCGGCCGATTTCGGCCACCAGCCGACGGGGCGCGAGGGGGCCGGGGAGGAGGGCAAAGGCCGATCCGGCCCCCCCGAAAGCGCTCGGGTCGGCACCGGTCAAGAGGATGACGGGCGGCACCGTCGGCCGCGCGTCGTAGGACTCCAGCGCCCGGCGACCGCCGTCGCCCCAGCCCTCCGGATCCGCGAGCACCAGCCGCGGTCCGGCCGCCAGCGCTCCCTCCAGGTCGGTGGTTGCCGCTCCGGGACAGCCCGCCTCGGCCAGCAGGCGCGCGAGCTCCTCGGCCCGCGCGGGGTTGGCCGCTACGGCTCGGACGGCCTCGAACTCAGGAGCGGACGGGGTCTTCTCGGTCACCGTGGGGCTCCGGGGGTGCGAGTCGGCGGATCTTCACTTCCTTGACCCGCCTCTTATCGGCATCCACCACGGTGACCTCCAGTCCTTGGTACCGAAAAGATTCCCCGGGTTTTGGCACGTGACCCAGGGCGTGGAAGACGAGACCGCCCACGGTCTCGTACCCCCGGTCGCCGTCCAGCTCCAACCCCAGGTGCTCCTCCAGGCGCTCGATGTCGGCGCGGGCATCGACCCGCAGGCCGTCGGGGGCCTCGCGAAAGGCGGGCGCGTCCTCGTCGTACTCGTCGTGGATGTCGCCGACGATCTCCTCCAGGACATCCTCCAGGGTGACGAGGCCCGACACCCCGCCGTACTCGTCGACGGCGATGGCCATGTGGGCCTTGCGGCGGCGGAACTCGCGCAGGAGGGACTCGAGGCTCATGGTCTCGGGGACGAAGTACGCCGGTCGGACGATCTCCCCAAGGGGGGGGTGGGGCGGGGGTCTCCCCCAGAACCGCAAGACGTCCCGGGCGGTCACGAACCCCACCACGTGGTCCACCACTTCTTCGTACACCGGGAGGCGGCTGTGCCCCTCTTCCACCATGGTGCGTACGAGCTCTTCCAGGGGTTCATCCACCTCCACCGTCGCCATTTCGGTCCGGGGCACCATCACCTCCCGCACCCGGGTCTTGCGGAAGGAGAGCACCGAGAGGAGCATCTCCTCCTCGTCCTCGTTGAGGACCCCTTCCGCGGTCCCCTCCTCGATCAGGTCCTCCATCTCCTTGACCAGGTCCCGGCGCCCCCGGGACCGCTCCCGAAGCCAGCCGAGGGCGCGCTCCCAGAGGGGAGGCGCTCCCTTCAGCAGCACGGGAGCACCCCCGGGAGCCGACTCGGGGCGCCCCGCCCGGGGCTTCGCTTAGGCGGCTTCATGGCGCACCAGGGCGAAGAGCTCCGCCTCCTTCGCTTCCATCTCCGGGGCCCGATGGGCTTGATCTCCCTCGTGGTCGTAGCCGACCAGGTGCAGCACCCCGTGGATCAAGAGGAAGGCGACCTCGTCGTCCAGCTCGCCGCCGACGCTCTCCGCGTCCCGCCGCGCCGTCTCGACCCCGATCACCACATCCCCCAACACCTCCGGCTCCACCTCCCCGAACTCCCCGTCGCGCTGCGCGAAGCTGATCACGTTGGTGGGGCTGTCGATCCCCAGGTAGTCCCGGTGGACCTCGCGAATGGCTTCGTCCCCGCACAGCCAAACCGACAGCTCTCCGTCGTCACAGCCCAAGGCGCTTAAGACCTTCCGGGCCCGCCTCTGGAGCCTCTCCTCGTCGATCCCGGCCGCCTCGCAGTCGTTTCGGATCCAGATCTCCATGGGGTTTCTTCTCCTTGTGGGCCGCCAGGGGATAGTCGATGCGCTGGTGGTGAATGCCGCCGAGGATGCGGGAGAAGCTCCGGGCGATGTCGTGGAGGTCCTTCAAGGTGAGATCGCACTCGTCGAGCTGCCCGTCGGCGAAGGTGCGGTTGATGATGTTTTGCACCACCCCCCGGATGCGGGCCGGCCGGGGATCGGGCAAGGTCCGGCACGCCGCCTCCACGGCGTCGGCCAAGAGCACCAGCGCCGCCTCCCGGGTCTGGGGCTTCGGACCCGGGTAACGGTAATCGGCCTCCCGCACCGCCTCCACCCCTGCCCGAGCCCGCTCGCACGCCCGCCCGTAGAAGAACTGGATCAAGCTGGTGCCGTGGTGCTGCTGAATGATCTCGACCAGGTCGGCCCCGAGCCGGTGGCGGCGGGCGAGGTCGACGCCTTCCTTCACGTGGGACACCAGGACGAGGCTCGACATGCTCGGGGCGAGCTTGTCGTGAAGGTTCCCTCCGTCGGCTTGGTTTTCGATGAAGTAAATGGGCTTCGACACCTTGCCCACATCGTGGTAGTACGCAGCCACCGTCGCCAGGAGCGCCCGGGCGCCGATCGCCTCGGCGGCGGCCTTGACCAGGCTGCCGGTGACCAGGGAGTGGTGGTAGGTCCCGGGGGCGCGCAGCATCAACTCCCGCAAGAGGGGGTGATCGAGGCTCGCGAGCTCCATCAGCCGCATCTCGGTGGTGTACCCAAACGCCCCCTCCGCGAGGGGGATGAGTCCGAGGGCGAGGATGCCGCTGGCTACCCCACCCAAGAGGGAGGCGCCGATCCACCACGCCGCCTCTCCACCCCCCGCGCCCCCGGCCAGGGCCAGGCTCGCCGCCACCACCGCCTGGGCGAGACCGGCCCCCGCCCCGGCCCGCAGGACGTCCAGGCGGTGGCACGCCCGAGCCGCGAAGTGCGCCCCCGCCAGGCTCCCCGCCGCGAAGTGCAGAAACGCGCCGAGGGCGGGCTCGAAGGGCAGGGCCGCCAGGGCCAGGAAGGGCAGCAGGAAGACCAGGGCCGTCTCCGAGTTGAGCACCACTCGGGCGGTGATCACGGCGGCCGCCAGGGGCAGCGCGAAGGCGAGCGACCCGTGCCCCCCGGAGGCCAGGGAGGCCCCCACGGCCGCGACCAGGGTCAGCCCCAACCGCTCGAGGGCGAGCCCGGCCACCACCAGGGCCGCCAGGAAGAGCAGGTCCCGGTTGGCGGAGCGGAACTTCTTGACGTTGGATCGGCCGAAGCGAAAGCAGCACCCGAGGGCCATGGCGGCGAGCCCCAGCACCCCGAGGCGGGCGAGCCAGCCGCCCCCACCCTCGGCCAAAGCCCCGTGGGCGGCGAGGCGCCGGGCCTGCTCCACCGTCACCCGGTCCCCCTCCCGGACCAGCATCTCCCCCCGGGACACCTGGAGGAGCACCGGTCGCACGCTGTCGCGGGCCGCGGCCCGCCGGAGCGCCGTCTCCTCCCCGTTGTGGGTCACGTTGGGGCGAAACAACACCCCCGCGGTCCGCTGGGCGAGGGCGGACAGGGGATCGCCCCCTTCCGGACGCCCTAGGCGGCGGCGGACCTCATCGAAGTCCTCCACGGCGGCCAGCGAGGCCTCCCCGAGCACCGACTCCTCCCGGGTCCCCAAGGTGCGCACCACCACGCCCCGGCGGAGCTCGGCCGCCAGGAGCCGCCGGTTGGCCACCACCCCGCGCCCGTACAGTCCCCCCAGGGCAGCCTCCACCAACCCCACGAGCCGCGCCCGCTCGTCGGCACGGCTCAGCCGCCGGACGAGCTCCGGCGCCACTCGCATCCCCCACCGGCCCTCGAGCTCGGCGGCCGCCGCCCCGAGGTCCGGCGGCTCCTGCGAGAACGCCGCAGAGAGATCGCCCCGGAGCCGCCCGAGCGCCTCGTCGAGGGCACCGGGGTGGAGATCGTAGACCGCGGGGGACGCCTCTTCCGCCTCCCGCCGCTTCCGTTCCGTCGCCTCCAGGTCGGAGAGCAAGAAGTCCCGGGCGGCGCGCACGTCTTCCCGGGCGATCCCGTCGGCTTCGTACACCACGGCCGCGGGCCGCCACGGCGGCCCCACCAGCGCGGCCGCCGCCGCGGCCACCAGGGCCAGCAGGCCGACCCGCAGGCGCAACCGGGGCAGCGAGGTGCCTGGGGGTTCAGGGTCTTCCCCGCCGGGTTCGGAGAGGGGGACCTTGCGATCGGGGTGGGCAAGCAGGGGCATCCGTCCTCCGCGCGGCCCGGGCATACTAGGCCAGGGGCGCCGACCGAGTCAAGGCGCCCGGGATTCCAGGGGAAATCGGTTGTGCGGCGACCGGGGCCGTGGTATCGTCTCGGCGCTTGGCCCCTTCCCCCGAGGAGGCTCCCGTGCCTGCCTACTCCTCCTTCCGGGACGAACTCGATCAGGTGAACCGGGAGCTGCGCAAGTCGCTCCAGCGCCTGCAAGCGCTCCTGGAGCGAAAGCGCCGGGACCTCGTGGAGACCGGCATCCTGGAAGAGCGGCGGGAACAGGCCCACCTGGAGGGCGTCATCCGGGACATCGAGCAGAAGATCGCCGAGCTGCGCGCCATCGGCGTGCCGCCACCTTCGCCCCGGGCATGACCGGTTCCCGCCGCGTCCTCGTCCTGGCGGAAGCCGCGCCGTGGCTTCCCGGGGACGGGTTTGCCCTCGGCCCTTGGACCCTGGAGGTCGTCCGGATCGACCGCCTCGGCGCTGACCCGCCGAGCCAGGAGCCCGCCGGCTGGGATGTGGTCGTCTTTCGCGTCGACGGGTTTCGGCCCGAGCTCCCGGAGCAGGTGCTGGCGACCCTGCGGGAGCTCGCCCCGGACGCCACCTTCCTGCCGGTGGCGGTCACCCCCGATCCCCGGGAGGCCCTGGGCTACCTCAAGCGGGGGGCCTTTGAGTATCTGGAGGAACCCCTCACCCCCGAGGCCTTTCTCGCGGCCCTGACCGAAGCCATCGAGAACCGGGACACCTTCCGCGAGGTCCTCGCCCTCAACCGGGTCCTGGAGGCCCAGCGGGAGCAGCTCCTGGTCGAGAAGGCGCAGCTGGAGAAGCGCAACCGGGAGCTCGAGGCGATGAGCCGCCTCGCGCGGGCCCTGGCGACCACCCTGGACCTCGGCGAGACGCTGCATCAGCTCGCCCGGTGCATCCACGACACCTTCGGCTTTGGGCGCATCGTCATCGGCCTGGTGGACCACGTGGCCCAGTGCGAGGAGGCTCGGGTGGCGCTGGCCCCGGCGGGGGCGGTGTCCGAGGAGGACCTCAAGCGCATGCGGTGGTTCCTGCGGGACGGCAACCGGCACCCCTGGATCCGCACGGTCCTCCAGGAGGGGAAGGTCCTGCGGGTGGACGATCCCGCGGGTCACCCCGCGACCCGCGACACCCCCCTGGCAGCCCTCCACCCCAAGGCCTTCGTCAAGGTGCCCCTGGTCTCCCGGGACCGGGTCACCGGCACCATCACCGTGGAACACGGCGCGGAGCTGACCGAGGAGGACCTAGACATCCTGCGGATGTTCGCCGATACGGCCGCCATGGCGGTGGAGAACGCCCGGCTGTACCACAGCATGCGGGAGCTCTCGGTCCGGGACGAGCTGACCGGCCTCTTCAACCGCCGGCACCTCCTGCGCCAGGTGGAAGCCGAGTGGGGGCAGGCGGAGCGGCACCGCAGTGCCCTCTCCCTCGTCCTTCTAGACATCGATCACTTCAAGCGGCTCAACGACGGCAACGACCACCTCACCGGCGACGCGGCGCTCCGGAGGCTGGGCGCCCTGCTCCTGCGCAACACCCGTGGCATCGACACCGTGGCCCGGTACGGGGGCGAGGAGTTCGTCGTGCTCTTGCCCCGAACCCCCAAGCACGTGGCGGTCTTGGTGGCGGACAAGTTGCGGCGGGTCGTGGGGCAGACGGCCTTCGAGGGCGAAGCCGCCGTGCCCGGGGGAAAGCTCACCATTAGCGCCGGCGTGGCGTGTTATCCGGAGGACGCGGCGTCGGTTCAGGACCTCATGGAGCGAGCGGACTGGGCCTTGTACCGCGCCAAACGCAGCGGCCGCAATCGGGTGGTGGAGTGGTTCGCCGGGGAGGAAGCTCGAGCGGGCTGACCGCCCCTCAGGCACTGCCCGGAGGGTCGCCCGATCCGTCCATCCGGAGGCTCCGGATCTTCGCCCGCAGGGTGTTGCGGTGAATCCCCAGCACTTCCGCGGCCCGCGACTGGTTGCCGCCGGTCCATTCGAGGACCGACGCGATGAGGGGGCGCTCCACCCGCTCCAAGACGAAGGCGTGGAGCGACGCGGCGGGCCCCTGGGGGCCGAGGTCCTTCAAGAACTCCTGGAACTTCCCGTACAGCAGGTCTTCCAGGGAGCGATCGCCACGCCGGAGGCGGGCTTCGTCGATGGCGCGCTGGACCCAGGCGCGCACCTCCGGGGCGCCAAAGGGCTCCCGCAGGAAGCCGAACACGCCCCCCCCCGCGGCGGGACCGTACTTTGGCCCCGTCGCCGTCGCCGTCCCCAGGAGGAGCACGTACCGTTCCGCCGGTCGGCTCTCCAGGCAGGCAGCGATTTCGGCGTCGGAGCCGGGGGCCCGGGCGTCGATGAGGCAGACGAGAAAGGGCCGCTGTCGCCGGTGGCGCGCCAGGGCGCTGGGGCCCCGCACGTGCTCCACCCCGTGCCGCCCCGGGCCGAGAAACCCCCGAACCCGCCGTGCCAGACAGTCGCTGTGGCTGACCAGGGCCACCTGCTCGGCCCGCTCATCCCCCTTGGACACCGCCCGCCTCCTCGCCGCCCCCTGGCGCTGCCGTAACCCCAAAGAACCCCCGGATCGCCGCTTCCGCTTCCGCCCGGGAGGGGATGGCCTGGACCCGGCGGCGGAACTCGGTGCTGCCGGGCAGCCCGCGCACGCCCCAAGCCAAGAACTTCCGCATCTCCAGGACCGCCCCCCGTTCTCCCCGCCACCGGACCAGGTCCGCCAACTGCATCAGGAGGTCGGCGCCGATCTCGGCCGGATCGGGCGCCGGGGGCTGGCCCCCCCCGGCCCACCGGGCCTCGGCGTCCCGGAAGAGCCACGGGCGCGCCAGGGCCCCCCGCCCGACCATGACCCCAGCGCAGCCGTGGCGCCGAAGCCGCGAGACCGCTTCTTCGCCGGTGGCGATATCGCCGTTGCCCACCACCGGCACCGCGACCGCTCGGACCAGGTCCTCGACCCAGCCCCAGTTGGCTTGCCCTCCGTAGCCCTGGGCCCGGGTGCGGGCGTGCAGGGTCACCCCGTCCACCCCCGCTCCCTCCGCCACCCGCCCGGCTTCCAAGAAGTTCAGGGAGCGCCCGTCCCACCCCGCCCGGATCTTCACCGTGAGCACCCCAGACACCGTGCGGCGCAGGGCGGCGAGGCAGCGCTCCGCCCGAGCCAGGTCCTGGAGCAGGGCCGCCCCCGCCCCGCTTCGCACCACCTTGCGCACCGGGCACCCCATGTTGAAGTCCACCCGAGCGAAACCCGCCTCCTGGGCGAGCTCCGCCCCCCGGGCGAGTTCGTCGGGGTCCGCGCCAAAGAGCTGGACGGTCAGGTCCTCCCCGCGATCCGGCTCCTGCAGGTACGCCAGGGTCCGGCGGTTGCGGCGCGCCAGGGCCGCCGCGGACACCATCTCGGTGGTCAGGCACCGACAGCCGTTCCGCCGCAAGCGCTGGCGAAACGCCGCGTCGGTGACCCCGGCCAGGGGGGCCATGTGAAACGGGGACCGGGGCTCACCCACGCGGTCAGCGGGGCCCGAGGTCGGCCAGGGCGCGGTCCAGTCCCTCAAAATCGATCTCGATCACCTGGCGGTGGACGATCTTCCCGTCGGCCCCGGCCACGTAGAGGGTGGGCGTCTTGGACACCCCTAGGGGGTCGGCGATCACCAGATACTCCCCCTCCAGGCGGTCGTAGACCACGGGAAACGGCAGCTCGCTGTCGCGCACGAACGCCCGGACGGCGTTGCTGAACCGGTCGCCGTCCACGTTGACCGCCCAGACCAGGAGCTCCCGGCCCTGGTGCCGACGCAACACCTCCACCAGGGCGGGGACCGCTTCCTTGCAGTTCGGGCAGTACACCGACCAGAAGAAGAGCAGCACCGGCCGCCCCGGGGGCACCGCGAGCTCGTGGGGGCGCCCCTCCAGGTCCTCGAGGGTGACCCCGGGCAGGGGCTCGCCGGGGTCCCGCAGCCGAAACACCGCCGTAGACGCTTCGCCGACCCCGACTACCCCCAGCACTCCCAGCAAGATCGCCGCCACCCAGCTGCGCATCGCTCGCTCACCCTCGCTTCCTGCTTCGACCCGCCGCGATCAGGGGGCAAAGACCCCGAGCTCGCTGAGGACGGCCTTGAACTTCTTCTGGCTCGCCCAGTAGTAGTTGGGCTCCGCGAACCGGACCTTCCCCTCCCGGTCGAGGATGACGCTCGTGGGAAGGGCGTTGATGCAGTAGGACTTCCAGACGTCGAGGTTCTTGTCGAGGAGGATCGGGTACTGGATCCCCAACTCCCCGATCTCGGCCTTGAGCCGGGCCACGTGGGCCGAGGAGAGATTCTGGGTCTCCTGGTTGACCGCCAGGATCACCAGATCCTTGGCTAGGCCCGTGTAGAGGCCCTGGAGGAAGGAGAGCTCCTCCATGCAGCGGGGGCACCAGGAGGCCCAAAAGGCGAGGAACACCACCTTGCCTCGAAAGGAGGAGAGGGTGACGGGCTTGCCGTCGATGTCCTGGATGGTGAAGTCCGGGGCTACGGCACCGGTCTCCAGGCACAGGGCCTGGGCCGGCCGAACGGGAACTGCCGCCGCCAGCAGAGCCAGCGCGGCAACCGTGGCGATCCACCGTCTCATGTTCTCTCCTCCCGCTGCAAATGTTATCCCCCCCGCGGGTACTCTACGGGGGGGGGTGGCGCCTTTCAAGGGCGAACCGGGCGTCGCTTCTCCTCGGCGACCCGCCGCCCCCCGGCGTCGGCGGTGGCGTTGTGGCACTGGCGGCAGGCGTCCCTGGGGGCCAGGGCCTGGGGCGCCTCGGCCGCCATGAACAGGAACTTGTGGTCGTGGATGCTGTACTGCTTGCCGCCGGGGGACACCAGGGGCCCGTGGCACCGGTGGCAATGCACCCCCCGTTCCCCGTGCTTGCCGTGGAGGTCGTCCCGGGGCAGGTCCTTGCGGTGGCAGCTCAGGCAGTACTCCGAAGGGCTCAGGGTTGCCTTTGCCTTGCCCCCCGCCCCCTGGCCCCGGAAGTTCTTGCAGGCATCGCAGTCGAGGCCGCGCACGTTCCAGAAGGCCCGGGTCCAGAAGAGCCACTGGCGCCGCCGGTCGGCGAAGGTCCCGTCCCCCAGGAAGGACGCGTTGTCCTGGCCGGGCTTGGGCAGAAGCCCCTTGAAGTAGGCGGTCAGGTCCTTGCCCGGCAGGTAGCCCAGGGGAAACCGGAACTGCCCGGACCGGTCGTGGCCCGTGGTGTGGCACGACGCGCACACCATCTCCCGGCGCTCCGGATCCAGGCGGGCGGGGTTGACGATGGGGGCCTTCCCCTTCGCCTCGGCGTGGGCCCGCCCGGGGCCGTGGCACGCCTCGCAGCCGACGCCGAGCTCGACGTAGCGTGCCTCCCCCTTCATCTCGAAGCCGGTGGTGTGGCACCCCTGGCAGTTCTGGGCCCAGGGCTTGTCCACCCAGTAGGAGGTGTCCCAGGTCCCCTGGGTGATGGACCAGATCGGCGCCTTCACCACCAGCTTCCCGTCCTTTTCCGCCACGAACCGCATGGTCCAATGGGCCCCCAGGGCATACAGCGCGGTCTCCCGAGGAAAGGGGGGGCTGCCGTTGAAGGCGTCCCCCGCCGCCCCCGGGTCTTTGCGGAGATCCCGGACCATGCGCGCATGGGGGGTCTTCTTCCACTCCCGATACACCTCCCCGTGACAGCTTCGGCACGCCTCCGAGCCCGCGTACTGGCCGATGCGGCTCGCCTCCTTGACGTGGAACCCGTCGGTCGCCAGGACGTTTCGGTCGTGGCAGCCGAGGCACAGCTGGCCCTGGTCGTTGCGGCGGCGGAGATAGAAGGTCTTGTGCTCCTTCTTGCGCGTCACCACCGACAACAAGCGCTTGCCCAGGGTTTCGGCCACGTAGGGGACCGGGGCGACCGGCGCCCCGTGGGGGTCGTGACAGGTCGAGCAGGTGATGGTGCCGTGCTCGTCCAGGGGCAGGTCCCGGGGAACTCGGAAGCCGGGGCGGATGTCCACCGGGTGGAGGGTGGAGAGGTCCTTGTCTGTGTGACAGCCGAGGCAGAGGCTGACCAGGTCCTTGTGGAACCGCAGGGAGCCCGCCGGCGCGCCCCGGCGGGGCACCTCCACGTGGCACCGTTGGCACTCCTTGCGGTCGTTGAGGAAGGCGTGGCCACCCTCGGCCCCGAACCCGGGGCGGGCGCCCCCCACGGCCCCCGCCAGGAGCAGGAGCACCGTCCTGGCCCACGCGCCGACGCCCATGGACGCTAGATCCGAAACTCGCCGAGGGTCGCCTGCAGGGTCGCCAGCGCGGCGTCCACCTCCTCGATCCCTTCCCCCCCGCCCGCACCCCGGACCTCGGCGAGGCGCAGCCGCGCCCCATCCGCGGCCTCCTTGGCGCGCCCCACCCGCTCTCGCAAGCCCTGGGTCATCTCGTTCATCGCCTCGGTGAGGGCCTGGAGCTCATCCCCGTCCCGGAGCCGGGTGACGAAGGAGAGGTCCCCCCGGCCGATGGCCTCCAGGTTGAGCTTGAAGCGGTACAGGGGGCCGCCGATCCGGTGGCTGTCGTACAGGGTGAGCACCACCGCGATGCCTGCCACCAGGCACATGGAGAGGAAGGACGAGGTGAGGACGGCGGGCAGCAGGAGCTCCCAGGAGCTGCGCGCCTGGTAGTGGGCGCTGTGGAAGGCTCGGCCGAACTCCACGTCGGCCAGGAGGTACAGTAGGCCGCCGGTGAGCACCGTGCCGAGCACGATTACCGCCGTCATCTTGGCGATGAAGCGGAACTGGAAGGCCTTCTCGATGAAGAGGATGCGCCGCTTGGGTGCGGCAGAGCCCGTACTGGCCATGGCTTCCCTCGCGTTGGGGACGGTCGGCGGACATCACCCCTACGGATCGGCGGGGAGCGCCGCCAGCTTTAGGGCCCCGGTCGCCTTTGACACGGTCCAAACGACCTGTGTAGTCTGCCCCCCAAGGAGGAGTCGCCATGCTGCGCACCATCCTCGTCGCCCTCGCCGCCGCCTCGGCCTTCGGCTGCCTGGTGGGGCACCTGAAGCGGGACATCCCGGCCCCCGGGGGCTGCGACCAGTGCCACCGGGTCTCCATCTCGAGCCGGTGGGAGGTGCTGGTCTCCCCCGTGCACCTGGGCCGGGACGGCGGGGTCCCGAGCGATCGCGACGTAGTCCTGGCCGAGCTCCAGCGGCTCCCGGTCCACCGGGCGGTCCCCGCCAAGCGCCTCGAGGTCTTCGCCGCAACCACCCCTCGGGAGGCAATCGGCCCTCCCGAGACGGGGGTCCAGTGCTTCGTCTGCCACCGGTCCCCCGGCGGGCCCCACGAGGGCGCCCGGGGCAGTTTCCCCCACCCCTGGGGGGCCGGGCCTGGGGAGCGCCGGTAGGGTGGCCGCGAGCCTCCTGATCGTCGACGACGACGAGGTCCTGTTGCACGGCCTGGCCCGGGCCGCCGGGGCCCGGGGCTACGCCGTGGACGTGGCGCGGGATGGCGCCCAAGCCTGGGAGAAGCTGGGCCGGGGGAGCTACAGTGTGGTGGTGACGGATCTGCAGATGCCCGGGGTCGCCGGCCCCGAGCTGCTGGCGCGAATTCAGGAAGGACGGGTCTCGACCCGGGTGGTGGTGATCACCGGCCACGCCTCCCTGGATGCGGCGATCGACTGCCTGCGCCGGGGCGCCGTGGACTTTCTGGTCAAGCCCTTCCCCCTGGAGCAGTTCGTGGAGAGCGTGGACCGGGCCGCCGCCAGCCTCCCCCCGAGGGAGCCGGAGTGGGACCGGGTGGGCGCGGAGGTCGGCCTGACCCGGGGCGAGGCCACCGTGCTCCGGGCCTTCTACCGCAGCGGGGCGACCAACCAGGAGCTCGCGCAGGAGCTGTGCCTGAGCGCCTACACGGTGAAGTCCCATCTCGCGTCGGCGTGCCGCAAACTCGGGGTCGCCACCCGAACCCAGCTCCTGCGCAGGCTTTCGCCCGCCGACTGAGCCGGCCTAGTCGCCGAGCCGCACGGGGATGGGGCGCCCCCTGGCCTCCTCGAGCTTGGGCATGGTCACCCGCAAGACGCCGTCGCGGCAAGACGCGGTCACCGCCCCGGGGTCGACCCCCGAGGGGAGGCGGAACACCCGCTGGAACAAGCCACCGGGACGCTCGACCCGGTGGTAACTGAAGCTCGGGTCGGGCGTACTGGCGGGGCGCTCGCCGCGCAGGACGAGGACGTCGTCGGTGACCTCGAGATGGATGTCGGCCTGGTCGACCCCGGGCACCTCGGCGGCGAGGACGAAGGCGACCCCCGTGTCGAAGATGTCCACAGCGGGGGTCCAACGGGCCGATACGGCTTCCCGCCCGCCCCAGGAACGTCCCGCCTGTTCGTCAAAGAGGCGGTACACCTGTTCGCGGAGACCCGCCAGGTCCCGCAGGACTTCGTCGGAGCCTCGACCCATGGAAACCCTCCTCGGCAGGGGAGCGGCCCGGAAAACTTTTTCACGGTACGGCTCGCCCCCGGCCCTGTCAAGGCACGGGGAGGCGGGCCAGAACGCGGATGACATGCATCGACGACTGGAGAAGATCTTTTACGAGGTTCGCACCCCCCGCCTCACCTGGGACGACGTCGGCGGCTTCGCCGAGATCAAGCAGACCCTGGAGGAGATGGTGTGCCTCCCCCTGCGAAAACCCGAGGAGATGGCGCGCCTGGGGTTGGTGCCCCCAGCCGGGGTGATGCTCTGGGGCCCCCTTGGGGTGGGCATCACCATGCTCGCCGAGGCCGCCGCCCACGCCGCCGGGGCGAGCTTCGTCTACGTCTCGGGCCAGGAGATGCTCGGCAAGCCGCGGGAGATCCAGAGCGCCTTCGACGACGCTCGCCACGAGGCCCCTTGCGTGCTCTTCGTCTCGGACTGCGAGTGGCTCGCCCCCCGGGCCGGCTGCTCTTACGAGTGGGGGCCTGGGAACCTTCGGGGCATCCCCCCCACCTTCGCCACCCCCGAGCTGTCCCGGCTGTTCATCGAAGAGGTGGACCGGATCGTGGGGCATCCCGGCGTGGCCCTGGTGGGCTCCTGCTACCGCATCGACACCGTGGACCAGGCCCTGATCAAGGAGAAGCGCCGGTACAACCGGAAGGTGTTCGTCCACCCCCCGCGGATCGAGGACCGCCGGGGCATGCTCGACATCTACCTCGGCCGCATGCCCCACCTCGCCGCCGACGTGGACGCCGACGCCCTGGCCCGCCAGACCGTGGGCTACGTGGGGTGGGACATCGAGAGCCTGTGCAAGCGCGCCGCCCTGGAGGCGCTCAAGGCTGACCGGGACACGGTGACTGCGGCCGACTTCGCCCGCGGCCTCGGGCAGGTCACCCCCTGGCTCACCCCCGACATGGAGGAGAAGTACTGGGAGGTCCACCGGAATGACTGCCCCCATCACTACGCCTTCTGACCCGGGGTTCTTCGCTCTCCTGGCTCGGCTCCACGGCCACCGCTGCCCGATGTCGATCCTCGGCGCCCGCCTGGGCTGGGCGGCCCTCGCCGCCCTGGGGGAGCGGTCCGCCCCCGGGCGTCTCGCGGCGACCTACTACCACCAGACCTGCGCCCTGGACGGCATTCAGCTCGCCACCGGCTGCACCCCCGGCAACGGGAACCTCACCGTGCTCCCCGAGGGCGAGCACCGCCTGGTGCTCCGGAGCGACCGGGGGGAGAGGGTTACGGCGCGCCTGACCCCCCGGGCCCTGGACCTCGGCGGCGCCTACGGCGCCCTGGGGGCCGAAGCCGCGGCCCTGCCCCCCCAAAGCCCCGACCGAGCCGCCCTGACGGCCCGCCGCGAGGCCCTGCTTCGAGACCTCGAGGGGGCGCCCGAGGGGGCCCTGGTCGACCTTCGGGCGGAGCCGTGACGGTGGCGGTGCTGGCGCAACTCCTGGAGGTGATCTGGCTCGAGGCGTCCCGCATGGCGTGGTTCACCGTGCTGGCGGTGACCCTCGCCGCCCTGATCAAGACCTACCAGCTCGACCGCAAGGTGCGCGGCTACGTGGACCGCGCCGGCCCCTGGGGGATCCTCATCGGCACCGGGGTCGGCACCCTCAGCCCCCTGTGCTCCTGCGGCATCCTGCCCATCGTCATCCCCATGGCCCTGGCGGGGGTCCCCCTGGCCCCCCTCATGGCGCTTCTGATCACCAGCCCGGTCATGGACCCCGCGGCCTTCGTCCTCACCTGGGGGGGCGTAGGGGAGGCTCTGGCGTGGTGGAAGCTCGGGGGCGCCGTCTTCCTCGGCCTCCTGGCGGGGTTTTCGATTCTGGCCCTGGAGAAGGGCGGGTTTCTCGCCGGCACGCTGGTGCGCCTCGCCCCGGTGTACGGACCCGACGGCACCCTCGCCCCGGCCTTCGACATCGCCTGCGCCAACGGCTTTCGGATCAAGACCATGGTCGTCGTGCCCCGGGAGAGCCGGTTTCGCTTCTTCCTCGACCGCTTCCGGGACGTCGGCCTCTTCGTGGGGACCTGGGTGGGCCTGGCGATCCTCCTGGAGGCCCTCATCCACGTCTTCGTGCCGATCTCCTGGGTGACCTGGCTGGTGGGGCAGGAGGGGCCGTGGTCGGTGGTGACCGCCGCCCTGGTGGCCCTGCCCCTGCCCGCCCACCAGGTGCCGGTGGTACCGATCCTCGCCGGGCTCCAGGCCAAGGGCATCGCCCCGGGGGCGGACCTCGCCTTCCTGTTGGCCGGCCCGGTCACCAGCATCCCCGCCGCCTTCGCCCTGGGGGCGATCTTTCGGCCGCGGGTCCTTGGGGTGTACCTGGCGGTCGGACTCGGCGGCTCGGTCCTCATGGGCCTGGCGCGCCTGGCCACGAGCTGAAGGAGCCCCTCCGTGGCGACCGCGCCGCCCCGCTCCCGGCTCCTCGCCGCCCTGGCCCTTTTGGCCGGCTGCGCGAGTCTCTCCCCGGCGCCCCTGCCCCCCCCCGACCCCGTCCCGAGCGGCCCCGCCGCCGAGGGTAGGGTCACCCGGGACGGGGTCGGCGTCCCGGGGGCCGAGGTGCTCCTCCTCGATCCCCAGTTCCACCTCGCCCCCGAGCGCCCCCCCGTCGCCCGCGGCGCAACCGGACCCGAGGGGCACTTCCGCCTTTCCGTCCCCGACGGCACCTATCTGGTGCTGGCCCGGGGGCCCTCGGCCTTCGCGTACTTCGGGCGCAACCCCGTCCGGGTGAGCGGCCCTGTCTCGGGGATCCACCTGCCCCTGCTGCCCGCCCCGGCGGCAACCCGGGAGCCCAGCGGGGCCGCGGGTGAGGGGGTGCGGGGCCGGGTGCTCCACGGGGGTCAGCCGGTGGAGGGAGCGCGGGTCTTCGCCTACCTGGACGCCGCCCGGGGGCTGCGGGGCCCCGGCTACGCGGTGTCCGAGCCGACGGGGACCGACGGCGCCTACCTGCTCCCCCTCCCCCCCGGGACCTACTTCTTGGCTGCCCGGTTCCGGCCCGGGGGATGGCGGGCGGGGAACCTCGCCCCGGGGGACTACTTCGGCGCCTTCGTCGACTTCCCGGCGGTGGTCGGGGAGGGGGAGGCCCTGCGCGGCGACATCGAGACCGTGGCGGTGCCGAGCCGGGAGCAGATGGGCCGTTTCCACGGGGCCTTCGTCCAGCTGTCGGGTCGGGTGGTGGACGGCCAGGGGCGCCCCCTGGCCGGCTTCCGCGCCTGCCTCTACCCCAACCCCCAGCTCCTCGACCGCCCCCTCGCGCTCTCGGAGCCCACCGGCCCCGACGGCTCCTTCGCCCTGGAGGTGACCGAGGCCGGCACCGCCTACCTGGGGGCGCGGGAGGAGTTGGGGGGCCCCCCCGTCCCCGGCGAACGGGTCGGCTTCTACCGCGGCCCCCAGGGCGCCCGGCTCGACCTCACCCCGGGGGACCGCCGCTCGGGCCTGGTGGTGGTGGTCCAGGAGGTGCCGTGAAGCGCCTCGCCCTCGCCCTCTTCCTGGCCGGTTGCGCGGCCGGCCAGCCCGGGGGTGGGCCGGTGACCCGCTGGGAGGGGGAGGTCCTCCTCACCGACGACGCGGTCTTCCCCCGGGGCTCCCGCCTGGTCTTGAAGCCCGGCACCGTGGTGCGCTTCGCCTTCGTCGACCGGGACGGCGACGGCTGGGGAGACCTGAGCCTGCGGGTCGAAGGGGACCTGGTGGCCCAGGGGACCCCCGAGGCGCCGGTGGTCTTCACCAGCGACGCGGCCCCGGCCGAGCCCGGCGGCTGGGGTGAGCTGCGCATCGACTTCGGCTCCTTTGACCTGCGCCACGCGGTGATCGAGGGGAGCACCCGGGGGCTGCACGCCCACTTCTCCCGGGGCCGGTTGCGCGACTCGGTCCTTCGGCGCAACGTGGACGGCACCCGCCTCGGGGAGTCGGCGGTGACCGTGGAGCACTGCCTCTTTTACGGCCACCTCGGCAAGGCCCTCAACGCCCGGCGGTGCCGCAACCAGGTCCGCGGCAACCTCTTCCGCCACAACCAGAGCGGGGTCTTCCTCTTCGAGGGGGACTCCGGATCGACCTTCGCCGCCAACGCGTTCCGGGAGAACGAGCGCCCCTTCGTCCTCGGGGACTTCTTCGAGGGGACCGTGTCGGCCCGGGGCAACGACTGGGGTGGTCAGCTCCCCGCCCCCCCGGAGGAGCCCGGGGCAGTCCTCGCGGCCGACCACGCCCCGGCCCCCGGGGCGGGCCCCCGGGGATGGCCCTTCTGGCAGGAGGCGTGGCGGGCCCCGGTGGAGGGCTTCGCCGACGCCGACCCCCGGATGGCCGACGAGGGGGTGTACGTAGCCAGTTGGGGGGGGGAGGTCCTGCGCCTCGGCGTCCTCGACGGGCGGCGCCTCGCCGCTGCCCGGCTCCCCGACGCGGTGGACGGGGCGGTGGCCCTGGGGCCGGGGTTCGCCGCCGCCCTCGCCTGGGACCGGGGGATTCACCTCCTGGGGCGGCCGGACCTCCGCCCCCTGGACACCTACGCCGAAGAGCCCTCCCCGGCCGACGACCACCGCCAGGCGGCGCCCCTCTTCGCCCACGGCCGGCTGTACGCAGGCACCTGGGCCGGGCGGGTCCTCGCCTTCGACCCCCTGGGGGGCCGCCTCGCCCTCCGCTGGTCCGCCCGGGCCGAAGGGCCCTTTCGGGCCGGCCTCGCCGAGGCCGGGGACCTGGTCCTCGCCCCGTGCCAGGACGGGCAGCTGTACGCCTTCGACGGCGCCACGGGCCGCCTCGCCTGGCAGTACGACGCCGGGGCGCCCCTCCTCTCGGGCCTCGCCCTGGGGGACGGGACCGGGTATCTGGGGGACCGGGCGGGCACCCTCCACGCGGTAGACCTCGCCACCGGCGAGGCTCGCTGGCGCCGGGCCCTGCCGGGGCCCGCCTGGCACGCCCCGCCCCTCCTCGCGCCGACGGCCGACGGCGTGGCCGTGGTCCAGGGGGACGACCGCGGCCACCTCTCCGCCTTCGACGCCGCCACCGGGCGGCCCCGGTGGCAGACGCCCCTCGGGGCCGGGATTCGGGCCCGGCCCGCCCTCCTGGGTACGGGCCACCTGGCGGTCCCCACGGTCGGCGGCCGCCTGGTGCTGATCGACGGCGCCTCGGGCCTGGAGCGGGACGCCTGGGAGCTGGGGGCCGCGAGCCTCTCCAGCCCCGCCGCGGCTGGGGACCGGGTCGTCCTGGGGGTGCGGGACGGCTCGGTGCGGGCCCTGGACGCCCGGCTCCTTTCCCCCGGGCCCGAAACTTCCGCCCCGCGAAACC
>JBBIIA010000013.1:0-1369 GCA_037446775.1 Deltaproteobacteria bacterium | reverse complement strand
TAGTAGAATGGTTCCAGTTCCCCCCCCCTCCCGGAGGCCCGCCGTGAAACGACTGCTCCTCACCGCCGCCCTCTCCTGGCTTTTGGCCGGCCCCGCCGCCGCTTGCGTGGGCAAAACCGTGGTGGTCGGCTCTCTGGACTCCCCCCGTGGTCGGCTGGTGGCCCAGGTCCTCGCCATCCTGATCAATGAGCGCACCGGGACCACGGTGAAGGTCACCGAGTTCGCCGACGCCGAGGCTCTCCACCGGGGCCTGGCCGGCGGGTCGGTGGACCTGGGGGTGGAACACCCCCGGCGCGCCCTGGCGCGGCTCGGCCTCGAGGCCCCCGCCGACCCCGCCGCCGCCCTCGAGGCCGCCAAGGGGGCGTACCTGGAGAAGCTCAACCTGGTCTGGATGCCGGCCCTGGGCTTCGGGGGAGCCGACCCGGACGGCCAGGGGGCACCGGTGGTGCGCAAGGACACGGTGAAGAAGTTCCCCGCCCTGCCCCGCCTGATCGCCAAGACCGAGGGCCTCTTGCCCGACGCCGTCCTCGCCACCCTGGAGAAGGCAGGGGATCCCGCCCGGGTCGCCCGGGAGTACCTCCGGGAGAAGAAGCTCATCTAGCCGCCGAGGTGTCCGTGCCCCCTCTCGTTTTGAACCGCCGCGCCTTCCTCACCCGCCTGGCCCGCCTCGGCGCCCTGGGCATCCTCCCGTGGGGGCGGCCGCGGCGCGCCGGGGCGAGCCCGGACCGCCCCGTGGTCGCTACCGCCGAGGGCCCCTCCCCCGCCGCCCTGGTGGGGGAGGTGCTGGCCAAGCTCGGGGGGATGGGGCAGTTCGTGCGGCCCGGCCAGCGGGTGGTGATCAAGCCCAACCTCGGCTGGGACCGTACCCCGGAGGAAGCCGCCAACACCCACCCCGCCGTGGTGGCGGAGCTCGCCCGCCTGGCGCGGCAGGCCGGGGCGAGCCAGGTCCTGGTCTTCGACCGCACCTGCAACGACGCCCGCCGCTGCTACGAGCGGAGCGGCGCCAACGCCGCCGTGGCGGCCCTTGGGGATCCGGGGGTGCTCCTAGAGTACGTGCGGGAAGACGCCTTCGACGTCGTGGACCTCCCCGGCGCCCGGGTGCTCTCCCGGTGGCCCCTGTACCGGCCGGCGCTGGCCGCCGACGTGCTGATTAACGTGCCGGTGGTCAAGCACCACGGCCTCACCGGGGTGACCCTCGGCCTGAAGAACCTGATGGGGATCATGGGGGGGAACCGGGGCCGGGTTCACCAGGGCATCGACGAGAACCTGGTGGACCTCAACCGCGCCGTGCGCTCCCACCTCACCGTGGTGGACGCCACCCGTATCCTCCTGCGCAACGGCCCCCAGGGGGGGGGCACTGAAGACGTGC
>JBBIIA010000012.1:35548-47095 GCA_037446775.1 Deltaproteobacteria bacterium | reverse complement strand
CGCGACCCCGCCGCCGAGGAGCGCCGCGCGGTCCGGGATGCCCTGGACGCCACCGGCTGGAACAAGGGCGAAGCCGCCCAGCGCCTCGGCTTGAGCCGCACCACCATGTGGCGCCGGATGCGTGACCTCGGCATCCGCGACCGCCGCCGAATTTAGCCCCGCCGACGGGGTCGTTTGGGCAGGATGACTGTCACGCAGGCCCCTTAAGGGCAAGAGCCTCGCCCGACGCAGAGGGCGGCAGGTCCCCTGCCCGGCGTTGGCCCCCTGCCGGGGCGCCTCAGCAGCCGGCGGTCTTGCGAAAATACGTGGACAGTTTCTGTCCGCCCTGCAGCTCGAACTTCACGCGGATTTCGTCACCCGGGACGATCCGGTGGTCCTTGAACTTCTCGAGAGTGAGGTCGTCCTTCACGAGTACCGTCACGTCCTCATTCGTGTCATTATCCCTGAGGAGGACTTTGGCGCTCCCGCCCGTGATCTCGATCTTGCTCACCACTCCCACAAATACACCGGCCCCTTTGGCTTCACTGCAGAGAGCGGCTCCGGCAAAGGCCACCAGCGACACGAGAGCTGCGACGACGACCAGGGCGAGGCTTCTTCTCATGATGTCCTCCTTGTGCATGGCGTTCTCGGCCCCTTGGGAGGGGGAGTTGCTGGCCGGTTGGGCCCGGGGTCTCGTACCCCTTGGGGCGGAACCGAACTGCTGCCCGGCTGACCATTGCCCTCCATGACGTGAGGCCCCTGCGAACGGGAACCCATGGCGGCGAGCAGTCCTATCGTCCCCGGCCGGTCTAAACTTTAGCCTCCGCCGGGGAATCGATCCGATGAATCACGGGAAATAGGCCTGTTTCGGCATGTGTATCTCGATAAATAGAGATGTTTTCGACCCGGCCGGGTCAAGCCGGTGGGTCAGGTGTAGGAAGGTCTCGGGGATTCCCCCGCCCGGTGTCGGGCATGCCCTGGCCCAAGGCGTCCCATGGTCGACGTGTATGGCCGCAACTGCCGGCCTATGCGTGTGGCAGTTCCTTGTTTCGCGTGCAACAACTTGAAACAAATGCCGAAACAGTTGAGTGAAACAGGCGCCGGGTGTGGCTTGTGCTGGTGCCAATTCCTGCGATAGGCGGGGATGGCCCGGCTCTTGCTTGGAGCTCTTCCGACAGTCGTGAAGCAACGCACAAGGGCCGGGCCGGACGGGCCGTGGCTGCCCAGGGAAAGGAGGTGCTCGCACTCGCTGTTGCCAGTCCTCAAGCCATCTGTCGAACCAGACCCATTCCTTTCGAGAGGAGTCACTTCATGAAGTACTGGATCTACCGACCGGGCCGCTCAGGGCTCGCGCTCCTGGCCGGACTCGCCCTGGCTGCCTCGCCGCTCCTGGTGGGCTGCGGCACGGACAGCTATGATGCCCCGGGTTCCTACGCCCCCACCGCCACCCGGACGGCAAACGCCCTCATCGAGCCCGCCGATCTCAAGGCGTGGATGGACCAGGGCCTCGTGAACAAACTGGCGGACGGCACCGAGCGGGTCGTCGTCTTAACCGTGGGGAGCAAGACCGAGTACGAGCTCTCCCACATTCCGGGGGCGCTGCTGTGGGATAGCGGCAACTCGGCCGGGGAGCCTTCGTTCCACCAGACCCGGGTCGAGGGCCTCGCGCCCATCTCCACCATGGTGCCCGACGGCGCCTCCATGGACAGCCTGTACCGAAGCCGGGGCATCGACGGCTGCACCACGATCGTGATCAGCCACTCCGGAGGGAACATGATGAACCCCTCCCGGGCCTACTTCACCCTGCGCTACTGGGGCTTCCCCAAGGCCCAGATCAAGGTCCTCAACGGCGGCAACGCCGCTTGGGCCAAGGCCGTGACCGACAACGCTTGGGACGCCGCCGCCTACGGCCTCACCCCCGTGACCCCCAAGGTGCCCGCCAGCACCTACAGCGTGCGCAACGGCGAGGGACTCAACGACTATCTCCGCCTCTCCCTCGGCGAGATGCTCCAGGAAGTGGACCGCAACCTGGCCGACCCGGCCACCCTGGGCCATCTGCTCGACGCCCGGGGGGGCACCGACTTCGAGGCTACCGCGATCCCCGCCATCTACCCCACCTACGCCTTCCAGGGGCGGATCGCCAACGCGACCAAGGACGACCACGGCGCCTACTACGCGGGCACCGGCTTCAAGCCCCTGGGTACCCCGGCGGATGCGGTGGCCGGTACGATCGACACCCTCTGGGAGCAGCTGAACTTCCTCGGCGTTACGGCCGACAAGCCCATCATCACCTACTGCGTGTCGGGCATGCGGGCCTCGGTGCCCTTCTTCGTGCTCGACGGCATCCTCGGGCGGGATGACGTGGCGCTGTACGATGGGTCCTGGAACCAGTGGGGGAGCTACGCGGAGCATTTCACGATGGCCGGGACGCCCCCCGCGCCTACGACGGTGAATGCGAGCGCGACCCCGAAGGACGCCTGGCGGACCGACCTCTCTGGCCGTTCGGTGAACAACAGCCTGCTCGCCGCCCCGGCCACGGTGGTGGCGCCGCGCACTACCACGGTCCGCAACAGCACCCTCACCTGGGACGCGGCCCGGATCAACAACTACACCACCAACACCGACAACCGCGCCAACCAGATCGAGAACGAGGACGCCTTGTACATGGTCCCGGTTCCGAGCGCCGCGGGCGACCGCGGGGCGAGCGCCGGCGGTTCGGCGAGCGGCTGCTGAGCGCCAGCGGCTCCCTCTCGGACGCTTCCACTCACTTTCTCAAGGAGTACGCACCGTGAACATTCGCCATACGATGGTAACGCTCGCTGGGCTCGGTCTCCTGGCCGCCCCGGCCTTTGCCGGGCCGGTCTGGAAGTTCGGCCCCAACGATCAGGCCCAGATGAAGCTCGAGTACAAGGGCCAGTTTCAGTACGTGATGCGCGACGTGGGCGCCGAGGCCGACGGCGAGGGCTCCACCCAGGAGTTCAACTTCCGCCGCAACCGCCTGGCCCTCATGGGCGCCTACAGCCCCATGTTCGGCTTGTACGTGCAGACCGAGTTCCTCGAAGACAACAACGTCGGCCCCCTGGCGGTGACCGACGGCGACAACTCGGACTTCCGCGTTCTCGACGCGGTGGCGCGGTTTAGGGCCCGGGACGAGCTCAACGTCTGGGCCGGCAAGTTCAAGTACGGCTTCAGCCGCGAGAACCTGGAGTCCTGCGAGGACCCCCTGAGCCTCGACCGGTCGCTCTTCATCCGGGCCCCCTACGTGACCACCCGCGACAAGGGCGTGTCGGTGTGGGGCAACTTCGCGGACGGGCTGTTCCAGTACCGGGTCGACGCCATGAACGGCCGCAGCGACTCGGTCTCGTCTCCCGAGAGCAACCTGCGCTACTCGGCTCGGGCCCACCTGTCGGTCCTCGACCCCGAGAACAGCTACGGCTACAAGGGCACGTACCGGGGCGAGCGCAAGGTGCTGACCCTGGGCGCCGGCTACCAGATGGAGAACGACGTCGCCTACGCCAACACCGTCGCCCAGACCGGCGCCGTGGACTACCGGGCCTGGACCGTGGACGCCTTCGGCGAGTACCCCGTGGCGGAGGTCGGCACCTTCACCCTCAGCATGGCCTACGCCGACTACGACCTCGACGAGGCGTACAAGGGCGCCAACCCCGACGCGGGGACGATTGGCCTAAACGGCGAGAAGAACGGCTACTACGTCAAGGGCGGCTACCTGCTGCCGAACCTGCCCCTCCAGGTGTTCGGCCGCTACGAGCAGTGGGCGTTCGCCAGCCTCAACGGCTTTACCGACCAGGAGGTCACCTGGGTCGGCGGCGGCGCCAACTACTACTTCCGCAACCCGAACCTGACCCTTACCCTCGAGGTGGCGAAGACCAGCTTCGACAAGGAGGGTACCGTGGGCGGCGTGACCACCGAGGACTTCCTCACCACCATTGCGCAGCTGCAAGTGGTATTCTAGAACCCAACCCTGGCCGCCTCCCCGGCCCGGCGGGGCTGGGGAGGCGGCGCTTTTTTTCGACGAGAGGAGACCGACGATGACGAGGAAGATCATGGCCCTGACCATGGGGCTCGGGCTGGCCACGGGCCTGGCGGCCTTCGCCGTGGCCCAGGGAGTGACCGCTTTGGGCAAGGTAACGGCGGTTAACGGCGACGCCGTGACCATCGAGGTGGAGAAGGGCAAGGGCGCGGGCTTCAAGGCCGGGGACAGCGTCGAGCTCACGGTGAAGGAAGGGAAGAAGGCCCCCAAGGCCGGCGCCGACGCCCTCCAGGGCTGCTAGCGCCGGACCGATAGGACGATCCCATGACGAAACCCTCTTTGATCCGGCTGGCCTGCCTGGCCGCGGCGCTCGCCTGGGCGGGCTCGGCGGGGGCCTCGCCCCCCGGCGGCCCCAAGGACGGCACGGTGGTCGCGACCAAGGGCAAGGCCACCACCATCGCCGAGCTGGTGGCGATGTACGACTCCAGCGGCTGCGCCGAGTGCCACCCCGAGGCCCACGAGCAGTGGGCCCGCTCCATCCACGCCCGGTCCATCTACGGCACCGCGCGGACGGCGGCGACCCTTCGGACCACGGTGGTGAACGGCTTGCAGGAGTGGCCGTTTTCCGGGGTGAGTGGCCCGGCCGACGTGAAGGTCGAGCACCTGATGGGCTGCGCCAAGTGCCACCTGCCCCAGCTCGCCGACGCCACCGACGCGGTGGCCGCCGAGCTGATGGCGACGGTGTACGCGTGGCAGGAAGCCGCCAAGGCCGGCGACGGCGAGACCCGGGCGGCCAAGGAAGCGGTGCTGAAAAGCCTCAACATCAACTGCCTCGTCTGCCACAACCGCATGGCCATCACCCACAAGTGGACCGATGGCTACCCCCAGGCGGGGGTGGTCTACGGCTCCACGGACGGCGCCCACGACGACCCGGCCTACCCCCAGCAGAAGGCGAGCCCGATCATGGGCGAGGCGATCCTGTGCGGGCAGTGCCACGGCCTGGGGCCGAGCCTCGAGCTCGACAACCCCACCCAGTGCGCCACCCTGTACGGCAGCTACCTCTGGTCCTACGTGGCCGAGGGCGGCCGCAAGACCTGCCAGGAGTGCCACATGCGCCGAAGCGGCCTGGGGCACGACATGCAGAGCTACCGCGACCCGGGCATGGCCAAGGCGGCGGTGGAGTTCAAGGTAGAGGCCGACGCCCTGTACTGGCGCGACCGCGCCGAGGTGAAGCCCTACGTGGCCGTGGCGGTCAGCATGACCAACCACGCCGGCCACGTAGTGCCGGACGGGTGACCGACCCCCAACCGACTGGTTCTGTCGGCGGAAGCGGTAGACGGCAACGGCACCCAGGTCTTCTCCCAGGAGAAGATCTACATGCCCATCCCCCAGCAGTTCGCCCGCGGCGACCGCATGGGGCGGGGTCCCTACGAAAAGAGCGGGCTGATCGAAGAGACCAGCCTGCACCCGGGCAAGACCAAGAAGGAGCGCTTCGAGATCTTCTACCCCCCGGGGGTCACCGAGCTCGAGGTGCGGGTGAAGCTGTGGTACCTGCCCTTTGGCACCAAGGACGCCGACCCCTTCCTGTGGCACGAAGCGACTCAGAAGGTGCGGCTCTCCCCGGGCGGCAAGTAGACGGTGCCCCCTTCCCCCCCCCGTGGGGGAAGGGGGCACGGTTGGGGAGCGGCCCCCGGCCGCGAACGACCCCGTCCTGGCGAACACCCCGACCGTTCTGTGGTACCCTCGACGCGCCTTCGCCCGCGCCTCTCTTCCCCAAGGGTTCGATGCACCCGATGCACTCCGCCCCGGGGGCCTGGCTGGCCCTCTCGCTGTGCCTGGCGACGGCCCTGACCGGGTGCCGGGCCCCCGCGGGACCCGACGCCGGCTGCGTCGGCTGCCACCGGGGCCTGGAGCTAGTCTCTCCCACCCATCCGGGCTGCGTCCCGTGCCACGGGGGGGATGGGGCCGCCACCGAGGAGAAGGCCGCCCACCGGGGCATGCTCGGCCCCAAGAACCCCTCGGACCCCAAACACTGGGAGGCCACCTGCGGCGCCTGCCACGCCCAACAGCTCCAGCGGGTGCGCTCGAGCCTCATGGTCACCAACGCCGGCATCATCAAGAACATCCAGGAGACCTGGGACGGGGTGGACGGCCGCCGCTACGGCGTGGCGCCCCTGGACGGCTTCGGGGCCGACGGCGCGCCGGTACGGCTCGAGGGGGTGGCCGAGCTCGACAACCTGGCGGGGGAGCTGTACCGGAAGTTCTGCGCCCTGTGCCACGTGGGCATCGAGGACAACGTCTCCTACCGTGGTACCCACGCCGCGGGGTGCGCGGCGTGCCACTTCCCCTACGACGACACCGGCACCTACCAGGGGGGCGACCCCACGGTGAAGGGCAAACACCCCTACTCTGAGACCCACGCCATGGCGGCCCTGCCGGACAACCGGGTGTGCTTTCGGTGCCACAACCGCAGCGGCCGCATCGCCCTTTCCTACCAGGGCCTGTACGACGGCAACAACGGCGTGGTGCCCACCCAAGGCGGCCAGCCCGGGCCCACGATGATCAGCGGCGCCCGCAACGCCATCCGCATCGCCCCCGACGTGCACCACCAGAAGGGCCTGGAGTGCATCGACTGCCACACCTCCCGGGACCTGATGGGGGACGGCTACGCCTACGAGAACCTGTACCAGCAGGTGGAGATCGCCTGCGAGGACTGCCACGGCAGTGCCACCGAGCGGCCCCGGACCGAGGTCCTCACCCGGGAGCACGGCGATCCCCTGCGGGAGAGCCGGAGCTACCCCCGGCCGGTGACCCTGGGCACCGAGCTCCTGCTCACCGCCAAGGGGCGGCCCTACTCCAACGCCTTCGTCGAGGGGGGCAAGGTGTGGGTGCAGGGCAAGCGCAGCGGCAAGCTCCACGAGAGCCGGGTGATCACCGGCACCCCCGAGCACGGGATCGTCGGCCACGAGCGCCTGGCGTGCCACACCTGCCACTCCCGAGCCGTGCCCCAGTGCTACGGCTGCCACACCCGCTACGACCAGGCCCTGACCGCCATGGACTGGATCAAGGGCTACCCCACCCCGGGGGCGTTTTCCGAGACCGAGGACTACCGGATGGCCTACCCCTTCCCCCTGGCCCTGGATCAGCGGGGCAAGGTCGTGCCGGTGACCCCCGGCTGCCAGACCTTCGTCACCGTCACCGACCCCGAGGGCCGGCCCGTGCAACAGGGCTACGTGGCCCGGTACAAGGGGAAGAACCAGCTGCGGTTTGCGCCCTTTTACTCCCACAACACCGGGGTCAAGGCCGTGGGCTGCGCCGAGTGCCACGGCAACCCCGCCTTCCTGGGCTTCGGCCAGCACGCGGCGGCCGGGGACGAGCTCGCCCCGACGCTTCTGTGCGAGCGCTCGGGGGAGCGGCCCCTGGACGGCTTCGTCACCCTGGAGGGGGGGCGGGTGCGGCCGTTCTCGGCCATCACCCGGGAGGGCTCCCGGGCCCTGGACGACGCCGAGGTGAAGCGCGTGTGGCGGGTGAACCTGTGCCTGGCCTGCCACCAAGACCCCAAAGACCCGATCTACCAGCGAAAGCTCGACTATGGGAAGTTGGAAGAGTGCCTGCGCCGCGGCCGCTTGGCTTCTAGCCGCGACCCTCGCACCGGCGGCTGAAGACTGCACGGCCTGCCACCGGGTGACGGTGGCCGGGGCCCACCGGGCGACCCCCTGCGGGGGGTGCCACGGCCGGGGCGCAGGGCTGGTGCGCGACCCCGCGGCGGCCGGGGCGTGCGAGGCGTGCCACCCGGGCCGCGCCGGGGTGCTCACGGGCCCCATGGCCACCCGGGCCGCCGAGGCGGCCTTCGCCGCCGAGGCCTTCGGGGGCCTCGACCCCGGCTTCTTTGGCGCCCAGTGCAGCGGCTGCCACCTGCGCGCCTGCGGCGACTGCCACGGGGGCGGACACCGGCTCGCCCGACCCGGCGCCGAAGACTGCCACGGCTGCCACCGGGGCTACTTCGTGGGGGCCGACTACCTGGGGCGGGCGCCCCGGGAGGACAGCCTGCGCTACCAGCGGGGGGAGTTCGTCGACGGCGAGGCGTACCTGAAGATGGCCCCCGACGTGCACCGGGAGGCCGGGATGACGTGCGGCGACTGCCACTCCATGGCGAGCCTCGCCCGGGGCGAGCGGGCCTCCCAGCGCTGCCCCGACTGCCACGCGTTGGACCTCAAGATCCAGGAGCACCGGATCGCCGCCCACCGGGAGAAGCTCGAGTGCTCCGCCTGCCACGCGGCCTGGGGGGCCCAGGAGTACGGGACGTTCTTCTTGCGCCACGAGCAGAGCCCTTCGGCCCAGTACTTTCGGGTGCGCCACCCCTCGGACCGGCCGTACATCAAGAGCGCCTACCTGAAGCTCCAGGACCCGCCGCCCCTCGGCCTCAACGGGGCGGGGCGGGTGAGCCCGATCCGGCCCCAGTTCACCGTGTACCACACCCGGGTGGTGGACGAGCGGCCGGTGGGGGCGGAAAACCGCCTCCTGGCCGCCCGGTGGAAGGCCTTCGTCCCCCACACGGTGCGTAGGGGCGCGCCGCTCTGCGGCGGGTGCCACGAGAACCCCCGGCGGTTCCTGTTGGAGCCCGAGGCCGATCGGATCTTCCTCCCCCGGGAGGACGGCATGACCCTGGGGTCGTTTTGGGACCGGAGCGGGCAGCGGGTGGCGAACGGCGCCTTCCTGCCGCCCGAGCGGTTCGCGGCCATGACCCGGTGGAGCCCCGAGTACGCCCGGGGCGCGGTGGAGCGATGGAAGAAGCTCGTCGGCGACGGCGCAGCGCGCTAAAGGCCCTGGTCGGCCTGGCAGTGGGAGCGCCGCTGTTGTGGCGCTACCTCACGCCCCGGCTCCCCCGGGCCGCGGCCCTCCTCGAGGTGCCCAAGGCCGAGCTCCCCCCCGGGGCGGCGCTGGTGTACCGCGAGGCCCGGGTGGCCCTGGTGCGCCGGGGCGAGGAGGTGGCCGCCCTGTCGCTCGTCTGCACCCACCTCGGCTGCACCCTCAACCCCACCCCGACGGCCTTTGAGTGCCCGTGCCACGGGAGCTTTTTTGGCCTCGGGGGCGAGGTGCTCACCGGCCCGGCCACCCGGCCCCTGCTGCGCTTCGCCCTAGAGGACCGGGGGGACCGGTGGGCGGTGCTCCCGTGAGCGAGCAGCGCCGCCGGGGCCCGGCCGACCGCCGCGCCGGGGGGCTCGACCCCGTGGGGCCCCTGCGGGACTTCCTGCGGCACCTCTTCCCCCGGGTAGTCCTGGAGGCAAACCTGCGCCTTGGCTACACCCTGTGCCTGGGGGGGCTCGCCTTCACCGCCTTTCTGGTCCTCGCCGCGTCGGGGGGGCTTCTGCTCTTTTACTACCAGCCCACCCCGGAGCGGGCCTACGCCTCGATCCTCTTCCTCGAGGCCTCCGTGCCCGGCGGGCGCTACCTCCGGGCCCTCCACCGGCTGGCCGGCCAGGGCTTCATCGCGCTCGTCGCCCTCCACACCCTGCGGGTGGTGCTGACCGGGGCCTACCGTCGGCCCCGGGAGCTCAACTGGGTCATCGCCTTTCCGCTCCTGCCGCTGGCGCTCTTCGCCGGCTACACCGGCTACGCCCTGCCCATGGACCAGCTCGCCTACTGGGCGACGCTCACGGGCACCGAACTCCTCGCCGCGGTCCCCGGGGGCGAGGCCCTGCGGCGGCTCCTGGTGCCCGACGGCCCCGGCGGCGCCCTCACCCTCCTGCGCTTCTACGCCCTCCACGTGGCCGTGCTGCCGGCCCTGGTGCTGGGCCTCTCGGCGCTCCACTTCTACCGCATCCGCCGCGAGCGCGGCCTGCTGCCGTACCTGTGAGAGAGGGCTACGTGGCGAGCTCGCCGCGGCTCACCGGGCTGGTGCGCCGGTCGTTTTGGGTCGGGGTGGCCGTGCTCCTGGCCCTGGCGGCCGGGGTGCCGGCGCCCCTCATGGAGGCCGCCGACCCGGCCCGGGCCCCCAACCCGGCCAAGGCCGCCTGGTTCTTGCTGTGGACCCAGGAGCTGGTGAGCCACGGCAACGCCTGGGTGTACGCGATCCTCGGGCTGGGGGTCGCCCTCTTCGCCCTGCCGTGGCTCCCCGGGAGCCCCCCGGCCGACCGGGCCCGGTGGCTCCCCCGGGAGCAGTGGCCGGCGACCCTCTTCGCCCTGGCCGCGGCGCTCGCGGTGGCCGTCCTGACGGTCGTTGGGCTCTTCTTCCGAGGACCGAATTGGCAGCTCCTCTGGCCCTTCTAACGGCCCTGGCCGTGACGGGGCTCCTGGCGGGGCCGGCCCGGGCCGAGGTCGGCTGCCGGGGGTGCCACCCGGTCCACCGCTCCGAGCTCGGCGCCTGCGTCGACTGCCACCGCGGCCACCCCGGCACCCACCGCCCGGACCTCGCCCACCGGGGGCTGGTGCCCGGGCGCCTCGCCCACTTCGCCCTCCCGGGGAGCCCGGTGACGGCCCGGGGGGAGGCCCTCCTCGACGCCCTGGGCTGTCGGCGCTGCCACGTGACGGGGGCGAAGGGCAACCGTTTGGCGGCTGACCTCGACCGGGCGGTGCGGGGCCGGGCGACCGAGAGCCTGGCTGCCCTGGGGGCGCCAGCGCTGCGAATGCCCGAGTTTCGGCTCGGGGCCCCCGACGCCGAAGCGGTGGTGGTGGCGCTGCTCGCCGGGGCCCGTCGGGCGCCCCCCAACCCCGGCGAGGTGCCGACGCTGGTGCATTTGGCCGACACCGCCCCCGGCGAAGACCCCTTCACCCGCCACTGCGGCCCCTGCCACCGGGCGCTCACCCCGGCCCGGGGGGCCCTGGGCCGCGGCCGCACTGCCCCGGACCTCTCGGGCCTCTTCACCCCCTTCTACCCCGGCACCTACCGCGCGGGAGAACCCTGGAGCCCCGCCACCCTGGAGAAGTGGCTCGAGAACCCCCGCCAGGCCCGCCCCGGGGCGCTCATGGCCCCGGTGCGGTTCGCGGGCGAGGGCGAGGGGAACGAGGTCGGGCGCCTCCTGGGTGGGGAGTAGCCGAGCTCCTCAGGCCTTCCCCAGCTCCTCCCACAGCCAGGCGCTGGCCTGGATGGCCCGCCCGAAGTCGGCCAGGCTGAACTTCTCGTCGGGGCCGTGGGCGCCGTCGTCGGGCAGGCCGAAGCCCATCAGCACCACCGGGACCCCGAGGAGGCGCCCGAAGGCCTCGACCACCGGGATGGAGCCCCCGGCGCGGATGAGGGCGGGGTCGCGGCCGAAGCCTCTGGCCACGGCGGTGCGGGCTGCTTGGACCGCCGGGGCGGTGACGTCTACCAGGACGGGCCGGGCGCCGTGGAGCTGCTTCACCTCGACCACCCGGCACCCCGGGGGGCACAGCTCCCGGAGGCGGGCCTCGAGAAGCGCCGCGATCCGGTCCGGGTCCTGGTCGGGCACCAGCCGACAGGAGAGCTTGGCCGTGGCCCGGGCCGGGAGCACGGTTTTGGCGCCTTCGCCGGTGTATCCCGAGAAGAGGCCGTTGACGTCCAGGGTCGGCCGCGCCCAGGCCCGTTCCAGGGTGGTGTAGCCCGCTTCCCCGGCCACGGC
>JBBIIA010000012.1:0-35448 GCA_037446775.1 Deltaproteobacteria bacterium | reverse complement strand
TCCAGGTAGGCGAGCCCCCGCAAGCCGTAGGTGAGGGCGGGGACCCCGGGGCCGAACTGGGCGAGGTCGCTCACCACCGCGGCGTCGCACGCGAAGCGCTCCCGGTTCCTCGCCAGGAAAGCCTCCAGGTGAGCGCTTCCCGACTCCTCTTCCCCCTCGATGAGAAACAGGAGGTTCACCGGGAGCCGGCCCCGGGCCGCGAGGTGGGCGCGGGCCCCGGCCAGGTGGGCGTACAGCTGCCCCTTGTCGTCGCTGGCGCCCCGGGCGACGACGTTGCCACCCCGCACCACCGGCTCGAAGGGGTCGGAGGTCCAGCCGTCGGCCATCCCCGCGGGTTGGACGTCGTAGTGGCCGTAGACGAGCACGGTGGGGGCGCCGGGAGCGCCCCGCCACTCGGCTACCACGGCGGGGTGGCCGCCAGTCTCTTCGGCGGCGGCCGCAAAGCCGGCGGCGCGAAACCGTTCGGCCAGCCACTCGGCGGCCCGGCGGACGTCGGCGGCAAAGGCCGGGTCGGCGCTAACCGAGGGGATGCGCAGGAAGTCGAAGAGCTCGGTTTGGGTGGCCTCCTGGGCGGAGGCGAGCCGGGAGAGGACGTCGTCCATGGTGTCTTCCTTTGGGTTCGGGGGTGGGCCGTTGGGGGACGCTGGGCGGCCGGGGCCGCGGGCGGTCGGCTCGGACCGGTACAGGTGGTAGGCGCAGTCCGGGCCGAGGAGGGCCGCGGCCGCCTCCCGGGGCAGTCCCAGCCGGCCGTGCAGGAGGAGGCGCCGGTACCGGTAGCGCAGGCGCGCCGCCTCGGCCCGGGGGTTGGCGAAGGTGGGGCCGCTCACGTGGCCAGGTCGGCCACCCGGGCCGAGAGGGCCGCTTGGAGCGCCTGGGGCGCGAGGAAGACGATGAGCCCCCGGCGGCCCCCGTTGACCCCGATGCGCTCGTAGCCCAGGAGGGATTCGTGCACCCAGACGGGCACCGGTCTGCGAACCCCGAAGGGGCTGATGCCGCCGACCAGGTAGCCGGTGAGCTTCTCGGCCTCCTCCGGGGTGGCCATGCGGGCGCCCTTCACCCCCGCCAGGCGGGCGAGTTTCTTGAGCGACAGCTCCCGATCCCCGGGCAGGAGGCACTGGCAGGCGGACCCGTCGGTGAGGGCGACCACCAGGGTCTTGGCCATGGCGTGCACGGGCCATCCCAGAGCCTCGGCGGCGAATTCGGCGCCCTTCGCCTGGTGGTCGTACTCCCGGGCTTCGTGGGGGATGCCGCGCTGCTTGAGAAAGCGCTGGCCGCTGGTGACAGACACCGTGCCCTCCTGGGGTCTCGGTTGACGGGTGCCCATTGTGCCACACCTGGCAATCCTCGGGGGGGCAGAAGTCCTCGGGGCGGCAAGTTCCTGCGTGGCGCTTGGGGCGGGGAGCGGGGCAGAGTAGAATGGCCGCGGCGCCGGGGGGGCTTGTGGTGACGGGAGTCGTATGTACGGGAGCCTGCTGATCTTCCTCGTGGCGATCGCGATCCAGGCCCTGGCCCCCCGCGGCGGCGCCGAGGGGTGGGACGCGGGGGAGGTCGTGCACCTCGCCCTGTACCCCCTGGCCGCCTGGGCGGCCTTGCGCTTTCGGTGCCGACGCTTGATGGCCCGGGCGCTTCACGACGCCGCCGAGGTCGATCGCCTCCGGGTGCGCTTCTCGGGTCTGGTGGAGACCTACCAGGCCGCCATGTTGGCCCCCTTTGCCTTGATGATGTACGCCACCGGGTACGGGGGGCTGGTGCTCGCCCCCGCCAGCGCCTGGTCGGAGGTGGCGGGGAGCGTCTTGGGCGTGCTGCCCTTCGTCCTCCTCCTGGGGGCCGTCTGGTGGGAAGCCTACCCTCTCCAGGGCGTGCTGTTTGGTCAGGAGGGCTCCCGGGGCCGGTTCGTGATGGCCCACGCCCGCATGGAACTGCCCATCCTGGTGCCGTGGCTCGCCCTGGTGGCGGTGTCGGATGTCCTGCGCTGGGCGGCCCCCGGCGCCCACGCGGCCCTGCAGCACAACACCCTCCTCCAGATGCTGTACGCCCCGGCCTTCCTGCTGTTGACCGGGATCTTCTTGCCGGTGCTGGTCAAGGCCCTGTGGGGGTGCGAGCCGGTGCCCCCGGGGCCGCTGCGGACCGAGCTCGAGACCCTGTGCCGGGGGCTGCGGTTGCGGGTGGGGCAGATCCTGTACTGGCCGCTCCTGGAAGGCCGGGTGATGACGGCCGGGATCGTCGGCTTGTTGCCGCGGTTTCGGTACCTGCTGCTCACCCCGGCCCTGGTGGAGGCCCTGCCCCCCGAGGAGCTGGCGGGGGTGGTGGCCCACGAGGCGGGCCACGTCCGCCACCGCCACCTGTGGTTCTACCTGCTCTTCTTCCTCGGCTACGTCTGCCTGGTGGTGGTCTTCCTGCGGCTCGCCGAGGCGGCCCTCGCCTGGTGGGGCATCGCCGACCCGGAGGCCCTGCGGCGGCCCCGGGCGAGCCTGTACACCTCGGCGGGGCTCACCCTGGGGCTCCTGTCCTTGCTGGTGGTGTACTTCCGGGTGCTCTTCGGGGCGGTGAGCCGGGCCTTCGAGCGCCAGGCCGACGCGTTTGCCCTGGAAGCGGTGGGGCACCCGGCGCCCCTGACCTCTGCCCTGGAGCGCATCAGCGCCTACTCCGGGGACATTCGAGACCTCCCGAGCTGGCACCACGGCTCCATCGGGGAGCGGGTCCGCTTCCTCGCCGAGGCGGCGCGGAACCCGGCCGTGCTGGCGCGACACCACCGTCGGGTGCGGGTCTTGGTCCGCACCTTTGCCCTGGGGGTGGGGGCGGCCGCCGTCCTGGCAGGCGCCCTGCACGCGGGGCCGGTGGACCGGGGGTTGACCCACTTCGTGGCGGAGTCCGGCCTCGCCCACCGGCTGCGGCAAAACCCCCGGGACCCCGTCCCGCGGTTTCTCCTGGGCAGCCTCTTTCAGGAGGCCGGGGACCTGGCCAAGGCCGAAGCGGCGTACGAGGAGCTCCTGCGCCTTTCGCCCCAGCACGCGGATGGGCTAAACAACCTGGCGTGGCTGTACCTGACCGCCCGCGATCCCGCCTTCCACCGGCCGGAACGGGGGCTCGCGTTGGCCGAGTTGGCGGCGCGGGTGCGTCCCTCGGCCCACGTCCTGGACACCCTGGCGGAAGCCCGCTTCCAGACCCGCGATCCCCGGGGGGCCCTGGAGGCGATTCGGGCGGCCCTGGCCCTGGGGTCCGAGAACCGCGCCTACTACCTGGCCCAGGAGCGAAAGTTCCTGCGGGCCCTGGAGGGAGTACCGTGACCCGAGACCGGCTGGCCGCGCTCCTGGAGCGGCTCGACCGCATCGCCCGGGCCCTGGAGACCCCGGCGCCGGCAGAGGCTGCCCCCCCGCCGGGCCGGGCCTTCACCTGGGGAGGGCACCGCGGCTTTCGCGCGGTGGCGCGCCTGGCGGCGACCGATCCGACGCTCTTCGTGGGGGTTGAGCGCCAGCAGGGCGCGCTGTACGAAGCCGTCGCGCGCTTCTTGGCCGGGCGCCCGAGTCACGATGTCCTCCTGTGGGGCGATCGGGGCACCGGCAAGAGCTCCCTGGTGCGGTCCCTGCTTCGCGCCTTCCCCGACCCCCGGCTCGCCCTGGTCGAGGTGGCGGAGGGCAGCCTCTCGGACCTGCCGGAGTTGCTGCGGTGCCTGGAGGGGGATGGGCGGCGGTGGGTGGTCTTCCTCGACGACCTCTCCTTTGGTCGGCCCGGCGACGGCTACCGGGAGCTCAAGGTCCTCCTGGAGGGAGGGCTGACGGCTCGACCCGACCACGCGCTGGTGGTGGCGACCTCGAACCGGCGCCACCTGGTGCCCGAGCGGTTTCCCGATCCCGACGAGATCCACCCGGAGGAGCGGGTCGCCACCGAGGTGAGCCTGGCGGACCGGTTCGGCCTCTCCCTCGGCTTCTACCCGTTTGACGAACCCACCTACCTGGAGGCCGTCGCTCGGCACCTGGCGGCCCTCGGCGTCGACCCGCCTCCCGAGGGCTGGCGGGGCGACGCGGTACGGTGGGCCCTGGGCAAGGGGATCCGCTCGGGGCGCGCCGCCTTGCAAGCCGCGCGCGAGCTCGTCGGCCGCGGGCGAACGGAGTGAGCGGGCCGATACCGGTTGAACGGTGGTAGCGGCTTTTCCCGAGCCTGGGCTTATGGTAGACAGGCGCCGAGTCCCAACGCACTCGGTGCATCGCGAGGTCGATGGCCCTTGATGGAGCTCTTTACCCGGGAACGGGAGCAGATCCTCAGCCAGTACATCTTGCACCACGCCCCGGACGACGAGGACGTTGGCGCCCTGGCGGAGCGCCTCGACCGCGCCCTGGAACGGGCTGCCCAACTCCACGAAGGCCAGCGCCGCAAAACCGGCGAGGAGTACATCTGGCACACGGTGCGGACCGCCATGGAGGTGAGCCGCTTCGGCCGGATCATCGACTGGGCTTCGGTGGAGGCGGCGCTGCTCCACGACACCCTGGAGGATACCCCGTACGAGTACCGCGATCTGCAGGGGGAGTTCCCCGACGCCGCCAATCTCGTGCTCGCCCTCACCAAGATCAAGGACAGCCGGGTCCATACCTATCAGAAGCTGTTCCGGTTCGTCCTCCAGGACATCCGGGTGCTCCTGGTGAAGCTCGCCGACCGCTTGGACAACCTGGAGAGCATCGGGGTGTTCAAACGCGAGAAACAGGTCCGCATCGCGCGGGAGAGCGCGGAGATGTACGCCAACATCTGCCGCCGCTTGTGCATGCTCGACCTGGCCGGGCGCCTGGCCGAGAAGATCGGCCCGATCCTCACCCCCGAGGAGTTCGACGCCTTCCAGGCGGCCCAGCGCGACCTCCGGGAGGGCTGGGCCCGACCCATCGAGGACCTGCGCGGCAAACTCGCCGAGGTGTTCCCCGGCGACCTGGGGGCGCGGATCGAGGTGCGATGGAACCGGTTTCAGCCCGGGGTTGCCCCGACCACCGAGAACTTGTTTTGCGTCCGGGTGGTGACCGAGACGCCGGAAGATGCCTACCGAGCCCTCGGGCGCATTCACCTGGCGCTGCCGGCCCTCCCTGGAACCTTCGCCGATACCCTGAGCGTCCCCCGCAAGAACGGCTACCGAGCCCTGGAGACCCGGGTGGCATACCAGGGGCGCATCGTCAGCTTTTACGTGGCGAGCCGCACCGCCGACCGCTTCAATCGGCTGGGGCTTTTGGCCATGGACATCACCAGCCCCCAGTTCAACCTGGAGTATCTAGACGACCTGCGGGAGTTCATCGCCAACGAAGACATGGATATCCAGGACTTCCTGCGCTTTCACCGCCCCGACGCCGTCCAGGTGACCAGCCCCCGGGGCGAGGTGTTCAGCCTCGAGGAGGGGGCGAGCGTGCTGGACTACGCCTTCGCGGTGCACGAACAGCTGGGCCTGCGGGCGGTGTCGGCGCGGGTGAACGGGGTCGAGGTGGGGTTGGGCACCCTGCTGCGGCCGGGAGACCAGGTCGAGATCGTCGCGGCCCCCGACGTGGTCGCCGACGACCGCTCCCTGGCGTGGGCCCACAGCCGGCGCGCCTTGACCGCGCTGCGCCGGTTTGCGAAGCGTCGGGAGGCGGCGCGGGCGGCGGCGACCGGCCGCCAGTGGCTCCTGGCGGCCGCCCAGGCCCAGGGCCTCGGGGAAGGGGAAGCGGAGGAGCTCGCCCGGGGGCGGGCGGCGGCGGCGCGGCTGACCGTGGACGAGGTGTACCAGCGGGTGTGCCTGGGCACCGAGGATATCGCCGCCATCCTCGGGACCTGGGGCCCTCCCGCCCGGCGCAAGGTGGGGGGCGCCCTGCTGGGCCGTTGGCGCGGCCGGGAGGATCTCCGCCGCAAGGTGCGGCGCTACGATTTCGACGACAGCCACATCCGGTTCTGCCCCCACTGCACCCCGGTGGAGGGCGACGACATCGAAGGGGGGCCCGACCAGGGTCGGCTGCTGGTGCACCGGAGCGGGTGTTCCGCCGCCAGCGAGGTCGGGCGGATCCCCCTCTCCTGGGAGAAGGGCGACCTGCGGGACCCGGGGGCGATCGAGCTCTCCCTCGGGCTGGAGCAAGGACCCGGCATCTTGTTCGCGCTGCTGGCGCCGTTTAAGGACCTGGGGATCGACATCCGGAATCTCAAGATCGCCCAGGGGAACGGGGCCGTGTCGGTGGAGTTCCAGCCGGGCAGCGATCGGACCCTCAACCGGGTGATCCGGGCCCTGCGCAAGCACGCCTTCGTCCGGGAGATCCGGGTCTTTCGCGCCGTGGGGTCACCCGGCCTGCGGTAGCCCTGGCGGGGGGCAAAGAAGGCGGGGCAGCCCTGGAAGCCCGAGGCCGCGCCCGAGGCCGCGCCCGAGGCCGCGATTGACACCGCTCCCTGGGCTCCGCTATAAGGGCCCCTCTCGGTGCCCGCGAGGGCTGCAAAAGGGAAGTGGGGTGGAAGACCCCCGCGGACCCGCCGCTGTGAGCGAGGACGAAGGGCCAAGACGCCACTGGCTGAAATCAGCTGGGAAGGCGGCCCGGAGGTTGATTCGCGAGCCAGAAGACCTGCCGAGACCAAAGTGCGCCGACCCCTTCGGGATCCACGGGGGCCGTGCGCGTCGGCGCTTCGAATCCGGGAAGCCCGCCCAGAGAACCCCTCTGGGCGGGCTTTTTTCGTCTCCGGGGGGAGGGAGAACGTTCGATGCACATCATGGAAGGGTTTCTGCCCGTCGGCCACGCCCTGGGGTGGACCGCCGCTTCGGCGCCCTTCGTCGTCTTGGGACTCCGGCGCCTCGGGCGGGTCACCCGGGAGCACCCCGAGGTGAAGCCCCTGGTGGGGGTGGCGGCCGCCTTCGCCTTTGCCGTGTCGGCCCTCAAGCTCCCCTCGGTGGCGGGGAGCTCGTCCCACCCCACGGGCACCGGCCTCGGGGCGGTGACCCTCGGCCCCCTGGCCATGGCCCCGGTGGCGGGGGCGGTGCTCCTGTTCCAGGCCCTCTTTTTGGCCCACGGGGGGCTCACCACCCTGGGGGCCAACCTGTTCGCCCTCGGGGTCGCCGGGCCCGGGGCGGCGTGGGCGGCCCACCGGGCGGCCCGGGGGGCGGGGCTCCCCGGGGACGGGGCGGTGTTTTTGGCCGCCGCCCTCGGGAACCTCGCCACCTACGGGGTAACCGCCGCCCAGCTCGCCCTGGCCTTCCCCGACCCCGCCGGGGGGGTGGCGGGGTCCCTGGGCAAGTTCGCCGGGGTCTTCGCCCTCACCCAGGTGCCCCTGGCCCTGGCCGAGGGGATGTTCACCGCCTTCCTGCTCCGGGCGGTGGGGCGGCTCGGGCTCGGGGACGGGGCGCTTCTGGGACCGGCTCCGGCCCTGGAAGAGGCCCGGCCGTGAGGGCCCGGGACTGGGCCTGGCTCGGGGCGGGGCTCGCCCTCCTCGCCCTGCCCCTGGCCGGGGTGCGCCTCGGCGGCAACGCCTCGGGGGAGGGCACCGACGCCCGGGCCCAGGCCCTGGCCCAGGAGCTCGCCCCCGCCTACCGGGCGTGGGCCGGCCCCCTGTGGGCGCCCGGCCCCGAGGGGGAGGGGCTCCTCTTCACCCTCCAGGCCGCCCTGGGGGCCGGGGTGCTCGGCTACGCCCTGGGGTGCGCCCGCACCCGGGCCCGGCTCTCCCGCGGCGGCTGACGTGGTCGCCGACCGCCTCGCCTACGGGAGCCCCCTGCGCCGCGCCCACCCCGGGGAAAAGGCACTGCTGACCGCGCTTTGCCTGGGAGCGGCGGTGGCGAGCCGCTCCCCCTGGGTGCCCCTAGCGACGGCCGCCGCCCTGGCCGCCCTCACCCTGGGCCCCGGGGGCGCCCCCATACGGGCGTACCTGCGGCTGTGGCGCGCCCCCCTCGGCTTTTTGGCGGCGGGCGCGCCAGCCCTGGCGGTCTCCCTGGGCCCCGACGGCTTCGCCCTGCCCCCCGAGGGCCTGGCTGCGGCGGGCCTCGCCGGGGCCCGGGCGGTGGGGGGGGTGGCGGCGCTCTTGTTCTTGGCCCTCACCACCCCCCTGCCCGACCTCCTGGCGCTCCTGCGGCGCTTGCGGACGCCCGAGCCCGCCCTGGACCTCCTCGCCCTGGGCTACCGCTCGGTCTTTACGCTCCTGCGCCTGGCCGAGGAGATGCACACGGCCCAGGTCTCCCGGCTCGGCACCGCCACCCCCCGGCTCGCCCTGGGCTCGGCGGCCACCCTGGGGGCGAACCTCTTCCTCCGGGCCCGGTGGCGCGCCCACCAGGTGCACCTCGCCCTGGTCTCCCGGGGGTACGAGGGCGAACTCCGGTTCCTGGAACCCCGGTGGCCGTGGTCGGCCCCCAACCTGGCGGTGGCCCTGGGGCTCGGGGGCGGCCTCTTGGCCCTGGCCTGGACGGTGCCGGGGTGAGCGCCCTCCTCGAGGTCCGCGGAGTGGACTTCGCCTACCCCGACGGCACCCGGGCTCTCCGGGACGCCACGGCAGCCTTCGCCGAGGGGGCGTGCACCGCCGTCTTGGGGGGCAACGGGGCGGGCAAGTCGAGCCTGCTCCTGCTGCTCAACGCGGTCTACCGCCCCCGCCGGGGGACGGTGTGGTTCCGGGGCCGACCCCTGGGGTACGGCCGGAGCGAGCTGGCCGCCCTGCGCCGCCGGGTGGGGCTGGTGTTCCAAGACCCGGACGTGCAGCTCTTCGCCGCCAGCGTGCGGGAGGACGTCTCCTTTGGGCCGACCAACCTCGGCCTCTCGCGGCCCGAGGTTGAAGGGCGGGTGGAACGGGCCCTGGCCGCCGTGGGCCTGGGCGGCCTCGCCGACCGCCCCGCCCACGCCTTGAGCTTTGGCGAGAAGCGCCGGGCGTGCCTGGCGGGGGTTTTGGCCCTGGAGCCCGAGGTGCTGGTGCTAGACGAGCCCACCGCCGGCCTCGACGCCCCCATGTGCCGGGAGCTCGAAGCCCTCCTGGCCTCCCTGCGGGCCCGGGGGAGCACGGTGATCTTCGCCACCCACGACGTGGACCTGGCGTACGCCTGGGCCGACCGGGTTACCGTCCTCGCGGGCGGATCGGTCACCTTCCAGGGCACCCCCGAGGAGCTGTGGGGCGGACGCGGGGAGACCCCAGGGCTCGCGGCGCCCTGGGTCCGGGAGGTGTGGAGGGGCCTCGCCGCCCGGGGCCTGGTGCCCCCCGGCCCTCCCCCACCCCGCAGCCGCGAGGCGCTCCTGGGGCTTTTGGGGGCCGCACCGACATGAGAGGAGATTCGACCGTGGAGCAGAGCGGCATCTGTTATCTGGTGGGGGCGGGCCCCGGCGACCCGGGCCTGCTGACGGTCAAGGGCCTCGCGTGCCTGCGGCGGGCCGAGGTGGTCCTGTACGACCATCTCACCTCCGAGGAGGTCCTGGCCGAGGCGCCCCCCGGGGCCGAGCGGGTGTACGTGGGCAAGCGGGTCGGCTGCCACGCCGCCCCCCAGGAGGAGATCAACCGGCAGTTGTGCGCCCTGGTGCGGGCGGGTCGGGTGGTCGTCCGGCTCAAGGGGGGCGACCCCTTCGTCTTCGGCCGGGGGGGGGAGGAGGCCCTGGCCCTGGCCCGGGCGGGCCTGGCCTTCGAGGTGGTGCCGGGGGTCACCGCGGGGGTGGCCGCCGCCGCCTACGCCGGCATCCCGGTCACCCACCGGGGCCTGGCCACGGCGGTGACCTTCGTCACCGGCCACGAGGCCCCGGGGGACGCCCGCACCGACTGGGCGGCCCTGGCCCGGGGGGGCCAGACCCTGTGCGTCTACATGGGGGTGACCCACCTGCCCGCCATCGCCCGGGCCCTGGTGGCCGGGGGCCGGGCGGCCAGCGAGCCCGCCGCGGTGGTGGAGTGGGGCACCTGGCCCCGGCAGCGGTGCGTCACCGGCACCCTGGGGGACATCGCCGAGCGGGCCCGGGACGAAGGGGTGGTGCCCCCGGCCCTGGTGGTGATCGGCCCCGTGGCGGCCCTGGGGGCGGAGCTCGCCTGGTTTCGCGCCGCCGCCAAGCCGCCGATCCTCCTGGTCGCCTTCGGCACCAGCGTGGCCGAGGCCCAGGGGGCTTTGGAGCACCTGGACCAGCGGGTGCGGGCCGCCCACCCCGACCGGGAGGTCTGGTGGGCCTTCACCTCGGGGCGCATCCTGGCCAAGCTCCGGGCCCGGGGCCAGACCACCCTCTTCGCCCGCCGGGTCCCCCTGCGCAGCGTCGCCGAGGCGTACGAGGCCCTGGCCGCGGCCGGCCACCCTCGGGCGGTCGTCCAGTCCCTCCACGTGGTGCCCGGGGAGGAGTACCAGAAGCTCCGGGCCACCCCCGCCCCGGGCCTTGTCCTCACCCACGGCCGGCCCCTGATCCAGGACCGGGCCGCCGCCGCCGAGCTCGCCCGGGTGCTGGCGCCGCGCTTCGGCGGCGAGGACGAGGTGACCGTCCTGTGCGGCCACGGCAACGAGCAGCACCCCGAGTACAACGAGCTCCTCCTCGCCCTGGACGAGCACGTGCGCCGGGAGTACCCAACCGTCTTCGTCGCCTGCGTGGAGGGCGAGCCCGACGCCGACCGGGCCCTGGCCGACGCCCGGGCCACCGGGCTCCCCCGGGTGGTCTTTCTGCCGGTGATGGTGGTGGCCGGCGACCACGTGATGAACGACGTGATGGGAGAGCATCCCGACAGCTGGAAGAGCCGCCTCGGCCTGCCCGCCCGGGCCGAGCCCGGCCTCGGCACCGACGACGGGGTGGTGGCGCTCTTCCTGGAGCGGCTGGCGGCGGCGTTGGGGGAGCCGTGATGGGTGGCCTCGGATGCCCGCTTCGGGCGGGCGAAGGAAAGGACGGCGGGATGACGGAGGGCGCGCTGCCGGGGCACTTTTACGCCGTGGGGGTGGGCCCCGGGGCCCCGGATCTACTGACTCTCCGGGCCGCGCGGCTGGTGAGGACCGCGGACCTCGTCATCGCGCCGCGCTCCGAACGAAGCGGCGACAGCCTCGCCCTCCAGGTGGTGCGGCCGTTCCTGCGCCCCACCGACCAGGGCCAGGGCCAGGAGGTGGTGGAGCACCCCTACCCCATGGCCCGGGACCTGGCGCGCACCCTCGCCTCCTGGGGGGAGGTGGCCGACCGGGTGGTGGCCGCGTGCGGCGCCGGACGCTCGGCGGTCCAGATCACCCTGGGGGACCCGTCGATTTACAGCACCAGCGCCTACCTGCTGGCGCTCCTGGCGGGGCGGCTCCCGGCGGGGCGGGCCCACGTGGTACCGGGGATCAGCGCCTTCCAGGCTGCGGCGGGGCGCTTCGCCGACCCCCTCACCCTCCAGGAGGACCGGCTCCTGATCATGCCCGCCACCGACCTAGCCGAGGTGGAGAAGGCCCTCGCCGGGGGCTGGTGCGAGACCCTGGTGCTGTACAAGGCCGGCCGCTCGGTGGGGGAGCTCCGGGACCTCCTGCGGCGCCGGGGCCTGGCCGGGGCGGCCCGGGCGGCCTTTTACGCCGAGCAGGGGGACCGGGAGACCCTGGTTTGGGACCTGGACTCCCTGGAGGAGGAGGCGGCGGAAGCGGCCGGATACATGGCCACGGTGATCGTCCACCTCGGCCGCCGGGAGTGGGCGCCGTGACCACCCCCCGGGTGGTGATCGCCGGGGTGCAGAGCGGGGTCGGCAAGACCTCGCTGACCCTGGGGATCGCCGCGGCCCTGGTCCGGCGGGGCCTCGCGGTCCAGGCCTTCAAGGTGGGGCCCGACTACCTGGATCCCACCTACCTCGCCGTGGCCACGGGCCGGCCGTGCTACAACCTAGACCCCTGGATGACCGGCCGGGAGTACCCCCGGCGGCTCCTGGCCCGGGCCGGGGCGGGCGCCGACCTGTGCCTCATCGAGGGGGTCATGGGGCTGTACGACGGCGCCGACGCCGGCTCCTCGGCCGGCAGCACCGCCGACCTGGCCCGGCTCCTAGGGGCCCCGGTGGTGCTGGTGGCCGACGCCCACGGCGCCGCCCGCTCCCTCGCCGCGGTGGTCAAGGGCTTCGCCGAGTTCCCCGACGCCCCCCACCTGGGGGGGGTGGTCTGCAACCGCGCGGGGTCCGACCGCCACCGGGGGATCCTCGCCGACGCCCTGGGGAGCGTGGGCCTCGGGCACCTGCTCCTGGGCGCCGTGGCCCGGGGCGCCGTGCCCGAGCTGCGAAGCCGCCACCTCGGCCTCACCACCGCCACCCCCCGGGAGCTGTCGGCCGAGACCCTGGGGGCGCTCGCCGACGCCTGCGAGGCCGCCCTGGACCTGGACCGGCTCCTGGCCCTGGCCCAGAGGGCGGACCCCCTCCCGGTGCTACCGGAAGCTCCGGCTCCCCCCCGGGTGCGGGCTCGCCTCGGCATCGCCCAAGACGAGGCGTTCCACTTCTACTACCCCGACAACCTCGACGCCCTGGCCGCCGCCGGGGTCGAGCCGGTGCCCTTCTCGCCCCTGGCCGACCGCGCCCTGCCCCCGGACCTGGACGGCCTGTACCTGGGGGGCGGCTACCCCGAGGAGCACGGGGAGGCCCTGGCCCAAAACGCCCCCCTGCGGGAGGCGGTGGGGGCCTTCGCGGCCTCGGGACGGCTGGTCTACGCCGAGTGCGGGGGGCTCATGTACCTGGGCCGGGAGCTCGCCGACCGGGAGGGCCGGCGGTACCCCATGGCCGGGGTGCTGCCCATCGCCACCCGCATGCTGGCCCGGCGACGGGCCCTGGGCTACGCCGAGGCGGAGACCGTTGCCGAGGGCCCCTGGGGCCCCGCCGGGACCCGGCTGCGGGGCCACGAGTTCCACTACTCCGAGGTGGAGGGGAACGGCCCCCGCCCCGAGGGCTGGGGGCCGGCCTACCGCCGGCGCGGCCGCCGGGAGGCCGAGGCCGCCCCCGAGGGCTACGCCCGGGGCCGGGTGCTCGCCAGCTACCTCCACCTCCACTTCGCCTCGAACCCGCCGGCCCTGGCGGGGTTTCTGGGGGCACTCGGGGGGGAGTGGACGGAGAGCCTCGAACGAGGTAGACGGGCGGACGCCGGGCCTGTGCCGCCGACGGACGACCCGGCGCGAGCGAGGGGAGACCGTGACCTGGGAGGGGCTCAAGATGGATGACCGAAGGGATATCGTCCCGGTGGCAGCGACCGAATCGCTTATCCTCGTCATCCGAGGGCAGAAGGTCCTCCTGGATACGGATCTCGCTCGGCTCTACGGGACGACCACCAAAGCCCTGAACCAGGCAGTCAAGCGCAATACCGAACGATTTCCGGAAGACTTCTCGTTTCGCCTCACCCCGGCGGAGAAGCTCGAGGTGGTCACAAACTGTGACCACCTCGTCAGCCTCAAGTTTTCGCCGACCTTGCCCAACGCCTTCACGGAGCACGGTGCGATCATGGCGGCGAGCGTACTCAACACCCCGCGGGCGGTCGAGATGAGCGTGTACGTGGTTCGCGCCTTCGTCCGCCTCCGTAAGATGCTGGCGAGCCACGAGGATCTCACCGAGAAACTGGCAGACCTCGAACGCCGGGTAGAGAGCCACGACGAAACCATTCGCTCGGTCGTCGCCGCCATCCGCCAGCTCATGGAACCGCCGGCCCGGGGAGAGGCCCGGAAGATCGGGTTCACCCAGCCCCCCGAGCCGAAGACGTCGTAGACACCAAGCGAAGAATCCTCCGGTCGAAGGAAGGAGCCCCCGTGACCCACCCCACCGCCGTGATCGTCGTCGGCCACGGCACCCGCGACGCCGACGCCAACCGAGCCTTCGAGGAGCTCGTCGCCGCGGCGGCGAGCCGCCTGCCCGGGCTCCCGGTGGCCCCGGCCCACCTCTCCCTGGCCGAGCCGGGGGTGGCGGCCCGGGCGGCCGAGCTGGTGGCCGGGGGGGCCCGGCGCCTGGTGCTCCTGCCCTACTTCCTGCTGGGGAGCTCCCACGTCCGCGACGACCTGCCCGGGCTGGCCGAGGCGATCCGGGCCGCCCACCCGGGGGTCGCGGTCGAGGTGCTGGGGTGCCTCCAGGGGGACCCGGCCCTGGAGGACCTGGTGGTGGACCGGGTGACGGCGCTTGGCGCCGACCCGGCCGCGCTCCCCGCCACCGGCCCCGAGATCGAGGCCCTGAGCCACCGGATCATCGACCGCCGCCTCGGCCGCCAGGGCCTGCCCCCGGACCAGGCGGCGGTGGTGCGCCGGGTGGTCCACGCCACGGCGGACTTCTCCTTCGCCGAGACCTTGTGGTTCCACCCCGAGGCGACGGCCCGGGGGATCGAAGCCCTGGGGGCCGGGGCGCCGATCATCTGCGACGTCCAGATGCTGGCCCACGGGGTGACCCGGGCGGCCTCTGAGGTGCTGTGCGCCATCGGCGACGCGGGCGTGGCCGAGGCCGCGCGGCGGGGCGGCACCACCCGGGCCGCGGCGGCCATGGAGAAGCTCGCGCCCCGCCTAGAGGGCGCGGTGGTGGCCGTGGGCAACGCCCCCACGGCCCTGTGGAAGCTCTTGGAGCTCGCCCGGGCCGGCGGCCCCCGCCCCGCCCTGGTGGTGGGCCTGCCGGTGGGGTTCGTGGGGGCCCGGGAGTCAAAGCTGGCCCTCATCGCCTCGGGGCTTCCGGCCATCGCCAACGTGAGCCCCCGGGGCGGCAGCCCGGTGGCCGCCGCCGCGGTGAACGCCCTGGCCCTCCTGGCCCGGGAGGGGGGCCGGTGACCCGGGCGTGGCGTACCGGGCACACCACCGGCACCTGCGCCGCCGCCGCCGCCGGGGCCGCCGCTCGGGCCCTGATGGGTCGGCCCGGGCCGGCCGAGATCGCCGTGGACCTGCCCGGCGGGAACCCGGCGCTCTTGCCCGTGGCCTGGGCCCGCCGGACCGCCGACGGGGCGGCCGCCGCGGTGGACAAGGACGGGGGCGACGACCCCGACGTCACCCACCGCTGCCGGGTGGTGGTGACCCTCACCCCCCTGGCGGAGGGGGACCTGGTCTTCGCCGCCGGGGAAGGGGTCGGCACCGTCACCAAGCCCGGCCTGGCGCTGCCGCCCGGGGAGCCGGCCATCAACCCGGTGCCCCGGGAGCAGATCCGGCGGGCGGTGCGGGCGGTCACCGCCCGGCCCCTGCGGGTCACCGTGGCGGTGCCCGGGGGCGAGGCGCTGGCCCGCAAGACCTTCAACCCCCGGCTCGGGATCGTCGGGGGGCTCTCGATCCTCGGCACCACCGGGATCGTGCGGCCCTTCTCCCACGCCGCCCTGCGGGACGCGGTGGAGGCGAGCCTGGCGGTGGCCCGGGCGTGCGGGGTGACCGCCCCGGTGCTGGTGCCCGGCCACCTGGGGGAACGCTCGGCCCGGCGCCACTTCCCCCTGGCCCCGGAGCAGGTGGTGGAGGTCTCCAACGAGTGGGGCTACGCCCTGGGGCGGCTGGGGGCCCACGGCTTCGGCTACTGCCTGGCCCTCGGGCACCCGGGCAAACTCGCCAAGCTCGCCCGGGGGGACGCAGACACCCACTCGAGCCGCGCCGCGGCCGCCGTGGGCTACGTGGCTGACCTGGCCCGGGCGGTGCTGGGCCGGGACCCGGGGGACGCCCCCACCGTGGAGGGGGTGTTCCAGGCCCTGGCCGGGGCCGACCGCCAACGGGTGGCCGGCGAGCTGGCGGCCCGGGTGGGGGCCGCGGCCGAGGCCCGGGCCGGGGTGCCGGTGGCGGTGGGGCTGGTGGACCTGGGGGGCAACCTCCTCGGCACGAGAGGAGACCTGACGCCGTGGCGCCCGAACGCATCCTAATCGTGGGCTGCGGCCCGGGAAGCGCCGAGCACCTGACCGGGGCCGCCCGGGCCGCGGTGGCCGAAGCCGACTGGGTTCTGGGCCCGCCCCGCCTCCAGGCCCTCTTTCCCGAGGTCTCGGGGGAGCGCCTGGTGACCGCCCCCGGGCCGGTGGAGTCCCTGGCGCGCCTGGCGACCTGCGGCGGCACCGCCGCGGTGCTGGTGACCGGGGACCCGGGCTTCTTTAGCCTCGGCAAGCGGGCGGTGGAGCGCTTCGGCCGGGAGCGCTGCCGGATCGTCCCGGGGGTCAGCTCGCTCCAGCTCGCCTGCGCCCGGCTCGGCCTCCCCTGGGGGGAGGCGCGGATCGTCAGCGCCCACGCGGGGGCCCCCGCCCTGGCCCCGGAGGCCCTGGCGGGGGAGCCGACGGTGGCGGTGCTGGCGGGCAACCCGGCCTCGGACCCCTGGGTGCTCGCCGCCGCCCGGGCCCTGGCCCCCACCCACCGGGCCTTCGCCCTGCGGGACCTGGGGCTCCCCACCGAGCGGGTGGCCGAGGTCCCGGCCGACGCCCTGGCCGACGAGCTCGGCCCGGGCCGGGTGATCGTGGTGCTGACGACCGAGCTGGCGCCGGCTGCCGGGGCCGGCGGCGACGATCGGACCGATCCGTCCGATCCGCCCGATCACCCCCCTCAGGAGCCCCCATGAAGGTCTGGTTCGTCGGCGCGGGTCCCGGAGACCCGGAGCTCCTCACGGTGAAGGCCCGGCGGGTTTTGGCCTCGGCCCGGGTGTGCGTCTGGGCGGGGAGCCTGGTGAACCCCCGGATCCTGGAGGCCCTGCCCCCGGAGTGCGAGCGCCACGACTCCGCCGGGATGAGCCTCGAGGAGATCCTGGCGGTGGCCGACCGGTGCCGGGCCCGGGGGATCGACCTGGTGCGGCTGCACACCGGGGAGCCAGCCCTGTACGGCGCCATCGGCGAGCAGATGCGGGCCCTGGACGCCCGGGGCATCGCCTACGAGGTCATCCCCGGCATCAGCGCCTTCCAGGCGGCGGCGGCAACCCTCAAGGCCGAGCTGACCGCCCCCGAGGTGGCCCAAACCGTGGTGCTGACCCGCACCGCCGGGCGCACCCCCATGCCCGCGACCGAGAACCTGGAGGCCCTGGCCGCCACCGGGGCGACCCTGTGCGTGTACCTCTCGGCCCACGGGGTCGCCGAGGTGTGCGCGCGCCTCACCCCCTTCTACGGGCCCGACTGTCCTGCGGCCTTCGTCTACCACGCCTCCTGGGAGGACGAGCGGGTGCTGCGGGGGACCCTGGCGGACCTGCCCGCCCGGGTCGCCGCCTCGGGGCTCGCCCGCACCGCCCTGATCCTGGTGGGCCGGGCCCTGTCCCAGGGCGCCCTGCCGGCCTCCCGGCTGTACGACCGCGCCTTCAGCCACGGCTACCGGGAGGGGCAGCCGTGACCGTCGCCGTCCTCACCCTCTCGGAGGCCGGGGCCCCGGTGGCCGCCCGGGTGGCCGCCGCCCTGCCCGGCGCCGAGCTCCACGTCCACCGGGCGGTGGCGGCCCTGCCCGGGGCCACCCGGTTCGACCGGGTGGCCGACCGGCTCGCCGAGCTGTGGGGCCGGGTGGAGGGGGCGGTGTGCGTGATGCCCTCGGGGGTGGTGGTGCGGGCGGTGGCCCCGCTTTTGGCCCACAAGCTCCAGGATCCCGCGGTGGTCGTGGTCGACGTGGGGGGCCGCTGGGCGGTGAGCCTGGTCTCCGGCCACGAGGGGGGCGCCAACGACCTCGCGTACGCCACGGCCAACGCCCTCGGGGCCGAGCCGGTGGTGACCACCACCAGCGAGGCGGCCCGCTCCCTGGTGGTGGGGGTGGGGTGCCGGCGGGGAACCTCGGCCGACGCCATCGCCGCCGCCGTCGAGGCGGCCCTGGCCCGGGCGGGGGCGGGCGTGGAAGAGGTGCGGCTCCTGGCCTCGGCCGCGGTGAAGGGGGGCGAGCCGGGCCTGGTGGAGGCGGCCCAACGCCTGGGGCTCGCCCTGCGGTTCGTGGCGGACGACGAGATCCGGGCCCAGGCGGCCCGGTTCGAACCGTCCGCCTTCGTACAATCCCGAGTCAACCTGCCGGCCGTGGCGGAACCCGCGGCCCTGCTCGCAGGGAGGAGGACGTCATTACTGCTTCCGAAGCAAGTGTTCCCGGGGGTGACCGTGGCCATCGCCCGGGAAGCCTCTCTGTCGTAGGCATCGGCCCCGGCGGGCCCCTGGACCGCACCCGACGGGCCGAGGAGGCGATCCGGGGGGCCGACCTGGTGGTGGGCTACCACGGCTACCTGCGCCGCATCGCCGACCTCACCGTCGGCAAGGAGCTCCTCGGGTCGGGGATGCGCCAGGAGGCCGCCCGCTGCCGGGCCGCCCTCGCGGCCGCCGCCGGGGGCCGCGCCGTGGCCCTGGTCTCCTCGGGGGACCCGGGGGTGTACGGCATGGCCGGCCTCGCCCTGGAGCTTAGGGCCGCCGAGGGCCTGGCGGTGCCGGTGGCGATCGTGCCCGGGGTGTCGGCGGCCAACGCCGCGGCAGCCCGCCTGGGGGCGCCCCTGATGCTCGACTACGCGGTGGTGAGCTTAAGCGACCTCCTGGTGCCCCTGGACCAGATCCTCAAGCGCCTGGAAGCCGTGGTCGGCGCCGACCTGGTGGTCGCCCTGTACAACCCCAAGAGCCGCACCCGCACGGCGCCCTGGGAGGCGGCGCTCCGGGTCCTCGCCGCCCACCGCCCCCCCGGGACCCCGGCGGCGGTGGCGACCGCCCTCGGGAGCGCTGACGAGGCCCTGCTCCTCACCGACCTCGGGGGCCTGCCGGCCGCGGCCGTGGACATGCACAGCGTGGTGATCGTCGGCAACCGCTCCTCCCGGGTCCAGGACGGGTTCTTCCTCACCCCCCGGGGGTACCGGCTGTGATCCTCGTCCTCGGGGGCACCGCCGACACCGCCCCGGTGGCCGAGGCCCTGGCCGGGGCGGGCTACTCCGTACTGGTCTCCACCGCCACCGAGCTCCCCCTGGCGGTGGGCCCGGCGCGGCGGCGCACCGGCCCCCTGGACGAGGCGGGGCTCGCCGCCCTGGTGGAGGCCGAGGGGATCCGCGCGGTGGTCGACGCCACCCACCCCTACGCCCAGGGCATCCGGGCCCTGGCGCCCCGGGTGTGCCGGCGCCTGGGGGTGCCCTACCTCTCCTACCTGCGGCCCGCCACCGGGGTTGCCGACGGTGAGCGGGCGGCCGACCACCGGGAGGCGGCGCGGCTCGCCTGCGCCGACGGCCGGCCGGTGCTGGTGGCCACCGGCTCCCGCCACCTGGGGGTGTACGCGGCCGAGGCGCGACGCACCGGGGTCGCCCTGGTGGCCCGGGTGCTCCCCTGCCCCGAGAGCCGGGAGACCTGCCGGCAGGCCGGCCTCGCCCCGGCCCAGGTGGTGGAGGCCCGGGGGCCCTTTGGGGTGGAGGAGAACCGGCGCCTCCTGCGGGAGCGGGGGATCGGGGTGCTGGTGACCAAGGACGGGGGCGCGGCCGGGGGCTTCGCCGAGAAGGCCGCGGCGGCCGCGGCCGAGGGCTGCCGCCTGGTGGTGGTGGAGCGGCCCCCGGCGGCCGGCGCCGGGCACCCCCGGGAACTTCTGGCCGACCTGGCCCGGAGCCTGGCCCCGAGCCTGGCCGGAGCCCCCCCCCAGGACCACGGGGGCAACCGGGCCGAGGTCCAGGCCCGCCTCGGGCTCGGGGAGCTCCTGGACTTTAGCGCCTCGATCAACCCCCTGGGGTGCCCCGAGGGCCTCCAAGCCTGCGTCGCCGCGGCCTGGCCCTCGGTGCTCCACTACCCCGACCGCCGGGCTGCCCCCCTGCGGGAGGCCCTGGCCCGGCGGACCGGCCTCGCGCCCGAAGCCCTGGCCATCGGCAACGGCTCGGCCGAACTCCTGGACCTGGCGCTGCGGGTCCTGGCGCCCCGCCGCCTGGTCACCTGCCCGCCGGACTTCGGCTTGTACGGGCGCCTGGTGCCCCCGGGGACCGCTACCGCCTTGGTGCCCCGGGTCGAGGCCCAGGGCTTCGCCCCCGACCTCGGGGCCCTGGCCCGCGGCCTGGCGCCGGGGGACGCGGTGCTCTTCTCCAACCCCGGCAACCCCTCGGGCCACCCGGTGGCGGCCCCCGACCTCCAGGCCCTCCTCGGGCGGGTGCGGGCCGCGGGGGCGACGCTTGTCCTGGACGAGGCCTTCGCCGACTTCTGCCCCGGGGTGAGCCTCCTGGGGGAGGCGGGCCGGGACCCCCACCTGGTGGTCCTGCGCTCCCTCACCAAGATCTACGCCATCCCGGGGCTCCGCCTCGGGTACCTGGGGGCCCACCCGACCCTGGTGGCCCGCCTCGAGGCCCTCCAGGTGCCGTGGTCGGTGAACGCCCTGGCCCAGGCTGCCGGGGCGTACTGCCTGGGGGTCGAGGGCTGGGGGGCGCGGAGCCGGGCCTTCGTCGCCCGGGCGCGAGAGCGCCTCGCCGAGGCCCTGGGGGCCCTGCCGGGCCTGGAACCCCTGGCCTCGGCGGCCAACTACCTGTTGGTGCGGGTGGGGCCCCCGGGGGCCACCGCGGCGTACGAGGCGTGCGCCCGCCGGGGGGTGCTGGTGCGCCACTGCGGCAGCTTTGGCTTGGGGGAGCGCTACCTGCGGGTGGCGGTGCGGACCGACGGGGAGAACGACCGCCTGGTGGCCGCCCTGGCCGGGGCCCGGGGGGAGGGGTAGCCGTGGCCCAGCTCCTGATGCTCCAAGGCACCGGCTCGGACGTGGGTAAGAGCGTTCTGGTGGCCGGCCTGTGCCGGGTGCTCCGGCAGGACGGGGTGCGGGTCGCCCCCTTCAAGCCCCAGAACATGGCGCTCAACTCCTTCATCACCGCCGAGGGGGGGGAGATGGGGCGCGCCCAGGTGGTCCAAGCCGAGGCGGCGGGGGTCGCTCCCCACGTGGACATGAACCCGGTGCTCCTCAAGCCCACCACCGACGTGGGGGCCCAGGTGATCCTCCAGGGCCGGGTCCACGGCAACCTCAAGGCGGTGGAGTACCACGCCTTCAAGCCCGAGGCCCGGCGCGTGGTCTTCGACAGCTTCCACCGGCTGGCGAGCCAGTACGAGGTGATCCTGGTGGAGGGGGCGGGGAGCCCCGCCGAGATCAACTTGCGCCGCGGCGACATCGCCAACATGGGCTTCGCCCTGGAGGCCCGGGCCCCGGTGGTGCTGGTGGGGGACATCGACAAGGGGGGGGTCTTCGCCTCCCTGTTGGGCACCCTGGAGCTGATCGCCCCGGAGGAGCGCGCCTTGATCCAGGGCTTCGTGATCAACAAGTTCCGGGGCGACCCGACCCTCCTCACCCCGGCCTACGAGGCGATCACGGCCCGCACCGGCAAGCCGTTCCTGGGCACGGTGCCGTACTTCCGGGACATCTTCCTCCAGGAGGAGGACGGCATCCACCGGGACGTGGTCCGCGCCCGGTCCCGGGGTGACCAAGTGCGGGTGGCCGTGGTGGTCCCCAACCGGATCTCCAACTTCACCGATTTCGACCCCTTCCTCGGCGAGCCCGGGGTCCGGCTCGACTTCGTGCGGCCCCCGGAGCGCCTCGGCCACGCCGACATCGTCATCCTCCCGGGGTCGAAAAACACCATCGACGACCTCCTCGCCCTGCAGGCGTCGGGGCTGGCCGACGAGGTGCTCGAGAACCGGCGCCGGGGCGCCACGGTGGTCGGGGTGTGCGGGGGGTACCAGATGCTCGGCCGCTGGGTGCAAGACCCCCACGGGGTGGAGAGCCGCCACGGCGAGGCCCGGGGGCTGGAGCTTTTGGACGCGGAGACGGTCATGGAGCGGGACAAGGTGACCGCCCAGGCCGAGGGGGAGGTGCTCCCCGGGGCGCTCCCCTGGGTCGAGGGGGGGACCCGCCTCACCGGCTACGAGATCCACATGGGCCGCACCGCCCGGGGCCCCCGGGCCCGGCCCCTGCTGCGCCTGCGCCGGCGGGGGGAGGAGGGGTGGCACGAGGACGGGGCCGTCAGCCCCGACGGCCGGGTGCTCGGCACCTACCTCCACGGCCTCTTTGACGACGACGCCTTCCGGGGCGCCCTCCTCGAGCCCTACCGCGGCCCCGACACCGCCCTGGGCCCCTCCTTCGCCCAGCGCAAGGAGGAGGGCTACGACCAGCTCGCCGCCCTCCTGCGGGGCTGCCTGGACCTCCCGGCCGTGTACCGTATCCTGGAACGGGGGGCTCCGTGAGCGAGCTGGCGGTCCAGATCTGGCTCGCCCTCGCCCTGGACCTGGCCCTGGGGGATCCCCGGTGGCTCCCCCACCCGGTGCGGCTGATGGGCCGGGCGGCCCTGGCCCTGGAGGCCCCGGCCCGGCGACGCTTCGCCTCGGCCCGGGTCGCCGGGGCGGTCACCGCCGCCGCGGTGGTGGGGGGCACGGCCGCCGGGGCCTGGCTGCTCCTGGCGGCCGCCGGGTGGGTGGCGCCGTGGCTTGCCGACCTGGCCGCCGTGCTCCTTCTGTACACCACCCTGGCGGCCCGGGACCTGGGGGACCACGCCCGGGCGGTGCTGGCGAGCCTCGAAGCCGGCGACCTGCCCAAGGCCCGGGCGCGGGTGGGGCGGCTGGTGGGGCGGGACACCGCCGACCTGGACCCGGCCGGCGTCACCCGGGCCGCCGTGGAGAGCGTGGCCGAGAACACCGTGGACGGGGTGCTGGCGCCCCTCTTCTTCGCCTTTTTGGGCGGGCCCGTGGGGGCGATGGCGTACAAGGCCGCGAGCACGCTCGACTCGACCTTCGGCTACAAGAACGAGCGCTACCTCGCCTTCGGCTGGGCCTCGGCGCGGCTGGACGACCTCCTCAACCTGGTGCCCGCCCGCTTGAGCGTGCCGCTCCTGGCCCTGGCGGCATGGCCCCAGGGCCTCTCGGCCCGGGGGGCCCTGGCGCTCGGGTGGCGGGACGGCCGCAACCACGCGAGCCCCAACTCGGGGTTTCCCGAGGCGGCGGTGGCCGGCGCCCTGGGGGTGCAGCTCGGGGGCCCGGTGCGGCGCCGGGGGGTTTGGGACCCCATGCCGACGCTCGGCGACCCCGGCCGCCCCCTGGAGCCCGGAGACATCCGCCGGGCCAACGCCCTGACCCTGGGGGCGGCCGCGGCGGCCGCCCTCCTCGGGACGGTCCTGCGGCTCCTGTGGGGCCCGTGAGGAGAACCGCCATGCGACAGCTCGTATTCGTCACCGGCGGCGCCCGCAGCGGCAAGAGCCGCTACGCCCAGGCCCGGGCCGAGGCGTGGGGAGGCCCGCTTTTGTACCTCGCCACCGCCGAGGTGCGCGACCCGGAGATGGAAGCCCGGGTCGCCCAGCACCGGGCCGACCGGGGGCCCCGGTGGGAGAGCCTGGAGGAGCCCCTGGACCTGCCGGGGGCCCTGGCCCGGGCAGCCGCGTACCCCGGGGCGCTCCTGGACTGCCTCACCCTGTGGACCGCGAACCTGCTGGAGGCCTACGACGACGCGGGAGCGCACGCCGCCCTCGCCCGCACCCTGGCCGCCCTGGAGGCGTACCCCGGGCGCCTGGTCATCGTCACCAACGAGGTGGGCTCGGGGATCGTGCCGGACAACGCCCTCGCCCGCCGGTTTCGCGACCTGGGCGGGCGGGTCAACCAAGAGGTCGCCGCCCGGGCCACCGAGGCCTATCTGGTGGTCTCCGGCCTCCCCCTCCAGCTCAAATGAAGGATCCCGTCATGACCGACGCCGCCCTCACCGCCCTCGTCGCCGCCATCCGGCCCCTGGCCCCAGAGGCCCTGGCCCGGGCCCAGGCGCGCCTGGACGATCTCACCAAGCCCCCCGGGAGCCTCGGCCGCCTGGAGGAGGTCGCCCGGCGTCTGGCGGCCATCCAGGGAACCACCCGGCCGGTCATCCGCAAGAAGCGCGTCTACACCCTGGCGGCGGACCACGGGGTCACCGCCGAGGGGGTGAGCGCCTACCCCCGGGAGGTGACCCCCCAGATGGTGCTCAACTTCCTCCGGGGCGGCGCCGCCATCAACGTCCTCACCCGCCACGCGGGGGCCGAGATCGCCGTGGTGGACATCGGCGTCGACCACGACTTCGCCGGCACCCCGGGCCTGGTGCACGCCAAGGTGGCCCGAGGCACCCAGAACCTCGCCGTGGGCCCCGCCATGAGCCGGGGCCAGGCCCTGCAAGCCCTGGGGGTGGGGGTGGAGCTCGCGGCGGCGGCCGCCGCGGACGGCGTCGACCTCTTGGGCATCGGCGAGATGGGGATCGGCAACACCACCGCGGCGGCGGCCGTGCTGGCGGCCTTCACGGGCCTCGCCCCCGACGAGGTCGTCGGCCGGGGCACCGGGGTGGACGACGCGGGGCTCCGGCGCAAGGCCGGCGCGGTGGCCCGGGGCCTCGCGGTGAACCGCCCGGACCCCGCCGACCCGGTGGACGTGCTGGCCAAGGTCGGGGGCTTCGAGGTCGCGGGCATGGCCGGCCTGTGCCTGGGGGCGGCGGCCCGGGGCATCCCGGTGGCGGTGGACGGCTTCATCGCCACCGCCGGGGCCCTGGTGGCGGTTCGCCTCGCCCCGGCGGCCCAGGACTACCTGTTCCTCTCCCACCTCTCCCAGGAACAAGCCCACCAGCGGATGGTCGCCGAGTTCTCCCACCCGCCCCTCCTGGTGCTGGAACTCCGCCTCGGGGAGGGCACCGGCGCCGCCCTGGCGTTCCCGGTAATCGAGGCCGCCGCCAAAATCCTCGCCGAGATGGCGACCTTTGGAGAGGCCGGGGTGTCCGGGCGGGAGGGCGAAGACGCCCCGGGGCCGGGGAGCCCCGGAGCGAAGCCGCGCCCGGCATCGACCCGGGCGCCAACCCTTGGCGAGCCGGAAGCCGATGGCCGAACCGAGACCCCGGGGGACGCCACCCCAGGGACGTCGCCGATGGCGGGGCGGAGGGGAGGGGCTCCCCGGGCCCGGGCCGGGGGCTGACCGTGGCCTCCCGGTTCGCCGTCGCCTTCCAGTTCCTCACCGCCATCCCCCTCTTCCGGGCCCGGGAGTTCACCCCCCGGGAGCTCGCCCGGTCCATGGCGGCCTTCCCCCTGGTGGGGCTCGCCCTCGGCCTCGGCCTGGCGGCGGTGCACGGGCTCGGGGGGCACCGCCTCCCCGGGGCGCTGGAGGGGGCGGTGCTGGTGGCGCTCCTCGCCTGGGCCACCGGGGCCTTCCACCTCGACGGCCTCGCCGACACCGTGGACGGCCTGGCCGGGGGGTGGACCCGGGAGCGGGCCCTGGAGATCATGAAGGACAGCCGGGTGGGCGCCGTGGGCGCCGCGGCCCTCAGCCTGGCCCTGGTCACCAAGGCCCTGGCCCTGGGGCTCTTGCCCGACCCGGTCAAGGGGTGGGGCCTGGTGCTCACCCCGGCAGCGGCCCGGGGTGCCGTGGTGTACCTCGCCTACGGCAGCACCTACGCCCGGCCCCAGGGCGGGCTCGGCACCCCCTACACCGAGCACCTGGACCGGCGCACCCTCGGCCTCGCCCTTTTCGGCTCGGCCCTGCCGTGCCTCGCCCTGGGCTGGGTCGGCCTCGCCGCCTTCGCCGTGGTGGTCGCCTGGGCCGGATGGCTCAAGGGGTTCTTCCACCGTCGGCTCGGCGGCGTCACCGGCGACGCCCTGGGCTTCGCCGAAGAGACCGGGGAGATCGCCTTCCTCCTCACCCTCCACGTGCTGTCGTGAGGCCCGCCCCCACCCGGCTCTACTTGGTGCGCCACGGCGACGTGGGGGGCGAGGGGATCCTCCACGGCCACGTGGACGTGCCCCTCACCGCCCTGGGGGAGCGCCAGATGGCCCGGGTGGCCGAGCGCCTCGCCGCCGAGCCCCTGGCGGCCGTGTACTCCTCGGACCTCTCCCGCTCCCACCAGAGCGCCGCCCTGGTGGCCGCCCCCCACGGCCACGCCCCCCGCCCCGACCCGGCCTTTCGCGAGCTGAACATGGGCCGCTGGGACGGCCGGGCCTTCGGAGACCTGTGGCGGGAGGAGCGCGGCGCCGTGTCGGCGTGGTGGGCCGACCTCGCGAGCTACCGGCTCCCCGGGGGGGAGAGCCTGGCCGACCTCGGGGCCCGGGTCCTGCCGGCGCTGGCCCGCCTCCTCGCGACCCACCGGGGCGAAACCGTCTGCCTGGTGGCCCACGGGGGCGTCAACCGGGTCGTCCTCTTTGACGCCCTCGGCCTGCCCCTCGGCCGCTTCCACAGCCTGGGCCAGGACCATGCCTGCGTGAACCTCCTGGAGGTCCACGCCGACGGGGCCCGGGTGGTGCAGCTGGTAAACGGGTAGACGCCCCGTCTTCGCCGCACGGGGACCTGGACCCACCAGCGGGTGTGGCGCCGGGTGCGGGGAGCCCCTCCGCTTCGCCGCGCGATCCGCGACGTTTCGAGTCGCCGTCCCCGGGGTCGTGGGTAGGCCGAACGGCACCGGCTTTGATACGCCACCTTGCCGAGGTCGATGCGGCGCGCGGCTTCGCTCCGGGGCTCCCCGCACCCTCCCGGAAGACCGATCGTGACTCTGGGGAAGCCCCGGTATTGACAGGGGGCCCAGGGGGGGGTATTGAACTGCCCCCGGCCCACCCGGGCCGGACGGGCACGTTGGCGCCACGGCGAGGGAGATCGATGAAGTCAAAGACCCTGGAGCAGCTCTACGATCGGTGGACCGTGGCCAAGGCCCGGGACCTGTACGGCATCGACAACTGGGGCTCCGGCTACTTCAAGGTCAACGCCAGCGGCGAGGTGTGCGTCTGCCCCGACCCGGCGCGGCCCGACGCCTCGGCGAGCCTAGTGGAGATCGTCCGGGGGCTGCGGGAGCGGGGCCTGGACCTGCCGGTGCTCCTGCGCTTCGAGGACATCTTGTCCTCCCGCATCCGGCTCCTCAACAAGACCTTCGCCACCACCATGAAGAACTACGGCTACAAGGGGGCGTACCGGGGGGTCTTCCCGATCAAGGTCAACCAGCAGCAGCAGGTCATCGAGGAGATCACCTCCTTTGGCAAGCGCTACCACCACGGCCTGGAGGCCGGGAGCAAGGCGGAGCTGATCGCCGCCATGGCGTACCTGGACGACCCCGAGGCGCTCCTGATCTGCAACGGCTACAAGGACGAGCACTTCATCCGGCTGGCGCTCCAGGCCCGGATGGTCGGCCTCAACTGCATCTCGGTCATTGAGACGGTGAGCGAGCTCCCCATCGTCATCCGCCTCTCCCGGGAGCTCGGCGTACGGCCGGTGCTCGGGATGCGGATCAAGCTCTCGGCCACCGCCAGCGGCCACTGGAAGGAGTCGGGGGGGGACCGGAGCGTCTTCGGCCTCTCCTCCTCCCAGGTGGTGGAGGTGGTGGACGCCCTCAAGGCCGAGGGGATGCTCGACTGCTTGCAGCTCTTGCACTACCACCTCGGCTCCCAGATCCCCAACATCCGCCAGATCCGCACCGGCCTGATGGAGGCGTGCCGCACCTACGTCGGCTTGATCGAGGAGGGCGCCCCCATGGGGATGCTCGACCTCGGGGGGGGCCTGGCGGTGGACTACGACGGCTCCCACACCAACTTCCAGTCGAGCTGCAACTACTCCCTGGACGAGTACTGCCGCGACGTGGTGGAGGTGATCCAAGAGGTGATGGACGAGACCGGCACCCCCCACCCGGTGATCGTCACCGAGTCGGGCCGGGCCACCGTCGCCTACTACTCGGTGTTGATCTTTAATGTGCTCGACGCCAGCCGCTTCTCCAGCGACGAGGAGCTGCCGGCCCTCCCCGAGGACCCGGCGTCGGTCACCCGCAACATCCACGAGGCGGCGGCCAACGTCCGGGAGCGGAACCTCCAGGAGCTGTACCACGACGCCATCTTCTACCGGGACGAGGCCCGGGAGCTCTTCAAGCGCGGCCAGATGGGCATCCGGGAGCGCGCCGTGGTGGAGCGGCTCTTCTGGTACGCCATGCAGCGCATCCAGCGGGTGCTCCACGGCATGCGCTACGTGCCGGACGACTTCGAGGGCCTGGACGAGGCCATGAGCGACATCTACTACGGCAACTTGAGCGTCTTCCAGTCCCTGCCGGACGTCTGGGCCATCGACCAGATCCTCCCCTTCATGCCGATCCACCGCCTCGGGGAGCCCCCCACCCGGCGAGCCATCATCTCGGACATCACCTGCGACAGCGACGGCAAGATCGACCGCTTCATCGACCTCCAGGACGTGGCCCGCACCCTGCCGCTCCACGAGCTGAAGGCGGGGGAGGAGTACCTCCTGGGGGTCTTCCTGGTGGGGGCGTACCAGGAGACCCTGGGGGACCTGCACAACTTGATCGGCGACACCAACGTGGCGAGCGTGCGCATGGGGGACAACGGAGAGGTGGAGTACGTGCGCGAGCTCTCCGGCGACTCGGTGGGGGACGTGCTCACCTACGTGGAGTACGATGTGCGGGAGCTGATGACCCGCTTTCGCGAGAAGGCCGAGCGCGCCGTGCGGGACGGCTTGATCAACGGCCAGCAGCGCCGTACGGTGACTGCGTCCTACGAGACCGGCCTTCGGGGGTACACCTACTACGGTTCGGACGGCAACGGCGCCGAGGGAGGATGAGACCATGAGCAAGGTGCTGATCATCGGGGCCGGCGGGGTCGGCCGGGTCGTCGCCCACAAGTGCGCCCAGGCCAAGGACGTGATCACCGGCATCACGCTCGCGTCCCGGACCCGGTCCAAGTGCGACGCCATCGCCGCGGAGCTCCCCGGGGCGGCCATTGGGACCGCCCAGGTGGACGCCGACGACGTCCCCGCCCTGGTGGCGCTGATCCAGGCGGAGCGGCCGCGGCTGGTGCTCAACGTGGCCCTGCCCTACCAGGACCTGACCATCATGGACGCCTGCCTGGCGACCGGGGTCGACTACCTGGACACCGCCAACTACGAGCCCCGGGACACCGCGAAGTTCGAGTACCGCTGGCAGTGGGAGTACCACGACCGGTTCCGGGAGCAGGGCCTGATGGCGCTGCTGGGCGCCGGCTTCGACCCCGGGGTGACCAACGTCTACACGGCGTTGGCGGCCAAGCACTACCTGGACGAGCTCCAGGAGATCGAGATCATCGACGCCAACGCCGGCAGCCACGGCCAGCCCTTCGCCACCAACTTCAACCCCGAGATCAACATCCGGGAGGTGACCGCCGCCTGCCGCCACTGGGAGGACGGCCGCTGGGTGGAGTCCCCGGCGCTCACCACCAAGCGCCACTTCGATTTCCCCGAGGGCATCGGCCCCATGGCCATCTACCGCTTGTACCACGAGGAGATGGAGTCCCTGGTCAAGCACTTCCCCACCCTCCAGAAGGCCCAGTTCTGGATGACCTTCTCGGAGAACTACCTCAAGCACCTGGAGGTGCTCCAAAACGTCGGCATGACCCGCATCGACCCGGTGCTGTACAACGGCCAGGAGATCATCCCGCTCCAGTTCCTCAAGGCGGTGCTCCCCGACCCCGGGAGCCTCGGCCCCCTGACCAAGGGCAAGACCTGCATCGGGGTGGTAGCCAAGGGGGTGAAGGGGGGCGAGCGAAAGCAGGTGTACGCCTACAACATCTGCGACCACCAGGAGGCGTACCGGGAGACCAACTCCCAGGCCATCAGCTACACCACCGGGGTGCCCGCGGTGGTGGCGGCGGTGATGATGCTCACCGGCCAGTGGCGGGGCCAGGGGGTCTTCAACCTGGAGCAGTTCGACCCCGACCCCTTCCTGGCCACCCTCGCCGCCTACGGCTTGCCGACCGTGGTCACCGAGCCCCCGGGCTGGTTGGAGCTGTAGCGGTTGTCCGTGGTCCGTGGTCCGTCGTGGGTCGGGGCTTTCCCCGAGGGATCGTCCGTCGGGCGGGGCTCCGGGTCGCGTGCCGATCCGTCCGCCTGTCACTGAGGAGCATCATCATGGAACTCACCGCCGTCCTGACGCCGGCCGAAGAAGGGGGCTTTGTCGCGCTCAACCCCGAGACCGGGACGACCACGCAAGGGGAATCCATCGAAGAAGCCGTCGCCAACCTGAGGGAAGCGACCGCGCTGTACCTGTCGGAATTCCCGCTACACAAGGTCGGCCACCCGGTGGTGACCACGTTTACGGTCGCGGCCCATGCCTAAACTGCCCCGCCTATCGGGCGCGGAGGCAGTTCGGGCGCTGGAACGACTCGGCTTTGCCAAGGTTCGACAAAGCGGTAGCCATGTGGTGATGCGGAACGGACCGCGGGGGTGTGTCGTTCCCCTCCACGACGAGCTCAAGGTTGGGACGTTGGCCGGCGTCTTGCGGCAGGCTGAAGTGGCTGCTCAGGACTTCATCGCGGCATTGCCGTGAAGACGATCCTTCCGGGGTTGATCTACGGGCTCACGACCCGAAAGACCGCCGTCGGGGAGGCCGGGAAACCTTCCCCCGCGTCAGTTGACCGCTGACAGCTACCCTTGCCCCCATCCCCCCGGCCGCTTCGGCCCCAGAAGGCTCCTCTCCCCGCCCCCGCCTGCCGGGGCTGCGGCGCCTGCTGCGAGCGGTACGGCCGCGCCCTGGCCGCCGAGGAGCCCGACCTCGCCCGGTGGCGCCGGGAGGGGCGGGCGGACCTCCTCGCCCGGGTGGGGGAGGGCGGCTTCCTGTGGATCGATCCCGCCAGCGGCGAACCCGCGTCCCGCTGCCCCTTCCTGGAGCCCGTGGGCCCGGGGACGAGCCGCTGCGCCATCCACCCCACCAAGCCCGCCATGTGCCGCGCCTACCCGAGCGAGGCCCACGGCCCCTACTGCCTGCGGGGGGTCCGCTTCGGCGACCTCCCCCCGCCCCCCTACAGGAGCGCCCCATGGCAAAGCCCAAGCTCCCGCCCCTCCAGGAGAAGATGAACGACGTGGTGACCGCGGCCCAGACCCTCAACCAGGCCGTCAAGGCGTGCGAGGCGTGGGACCACCACCCCCTGGTGGAGGAGGCGATCGCCAAGATCCGGGAGGCCCAGGTGCTGCTCAAGAAGCAGTACGAGACGTGGGCCAAGGGGGGGTAACCGGGCCCCGCCCCCCCAACGCCGAGCGGGCCACCCGGAGCATCTCCGGGTGGCCCGCTCGTTTCGCAGGTCAGGCGCGGGTTACGCCTTCTGCTTGGGCAGCACGGCCTCGAAGACCGCGTCGTCCATCAGCGCCCCCTCGGCGACGAGCTGGCGGTACTTGATGAAGTCGACCAGGTCCTCGCCGGTCAGCTTCTTGGTGGAAAAGGCGGTGAAGCCCAGGAACGCCTCGCCCATCATGTTGGCGGCGAGCCAGTGGCGGTTGGGGAGCTTGGCCTGGTCCCAGAAGAACTTCTTCTTGGCCCGGATGGAGTCGATGGACATCTGCAGGCACCCGGGGAAGAGGTTGGCGAAGCGCCAGACGATGTCCTGGATGGCCTGGTCCACCCGGGTGAAGTCGGTGGTGCACTGGGCCATCAGCTCCTTGGCGGCCTTGGCCTCGGCGCCGGTCTTCAGCTCGCCGTAGACGATCTCGCCGTCCCGGACGTAGGTGTCGGTGATGACCAGGGGATTGCGGATGAACTCGCCGTCCTTGACGAGCACCGGCACCGCCTTGGAGATCAGGTTCTTGGCCTTCATCTTGTAGGCCGACCAGGTCTCGCAGGAGACGCAGTTCCACATGGCGTCTTCCATGGACAGAAACCACGGCAGGAAGTCGGTGGCGCCGCCCACCGGGGCCGAGCCGTGCTTGGGGCCCGCCTGGCCGAAGACCGCCAGGTCGGAGGAGACCGCGAGGTCGGCGGCCATGCCGATCTCCTGGCCGCCCGCCACCCGCATGCCGTTGACGCGGCAGATGACGGGCTTCTTGCAGTCGAGGATGGAGTCGACCATCAGGTTGAAGAGGTCCATGTACTCGCCGTACTCGTTGGGCCGCTTCGAGTAGTACTGGGAGTACTCCACGGTGTTCCCGCCGGTGCAAAACGCCTTGTCGCCCACCCCGGTGAACACCACGGCCACCACCGAGCGGTCCCCCGAGGCGGCTCGGAAGGCGGCGATGACGCCCTTGACCATGGAGGTGGTGTAGGAGTTGTACTGCTTGGGGTTGTTCAGCGTGATCCACGCCACGTACAGCCCGGCCACCGGGTTGCCCTGGGGGTCGGTCATGGGCCGCTTCTCGTACATGGTGCACGGCGCCTCCGTGCCCCAGTACTCGCCCTTCATCAAGCCGTGGTCCTTCATGTGGTTGTCGCGGGGCAGCCAGCTCAAGCTCATGGGGGGCTCCTCTCTCGGGTTAAGGGAAGGGGATCGGACCGATCGGTCGGATCGGCCCGATCGGTCCGATGAACTCGTTCAGAAATCCGGCTCCAGGATCACCCGCTTCTCCACCCGGCGGTCGTGGATGGCGGCGAAGGTCTCGGCGATGGTGGACATGGGCCGGGTCTCGATGAAGGGCTCCACCTGCACCTTGCCCTCCTGCACCAGGGCGAGGACCTTGGGGTAATACCGGGGCAGGCAGCCCCAGGTCCCGATCAGCTCGGCGTCAAAGGCCATCAGCTTGGAGAGCATGTACTCGGTGCTGGCCTGGGTATAGCCCACGACCACCAGCGTGCCGACGAAGGAGAGGAACTGCAGGGCGGTCTCCTGGCCGGGCTTGGTGCCCGAGACCTCGAAGATCTTCCAGCCCCAGTTGTGGGGCACCCCCTTCTCCTTGCAGACGGCCCTAAACGCCTCCTGGACCTCCCGGGGGGTCTTGCCCCGGGAGTTGATCGTGGCGTCGGCGCCGAACTCCCGGGCCCGGGCGAGCTTGGCGTCGTCGATGTCGATGCCGATGACGGTCTCGGCCCCCAGGGCCTTGGCCATCTGGGTCATGTAGATGCCGACCCCGCCGCAGGCGCCGACCACGAGGACCCGGTCCCCGGGGGCGAGGCCGGCCCGCATCGCCGCCTGGTAGGGGGTGGTCACCGCGTCGGCGATGACCGCCAGGTGGGCCAGGGGCACCTGGCGCCGCTCCACCACGCACAGGTCCGCGAAGGGGACGGCGATGTGGCTCGAGAACCCGCCGTAGATCCCGAGGCTAGAGCCCGGCATCTTCTGGGCGAGGCAGCGGTTGCCCCGGCCCGACCGGCAGATCGCGCAGGTGTTGCAGGGCATCACCGCCGGGACGATCACCTCCTTGCCGAGCCATTCCGCCGGGCCCTCCACCACGGTGCCGCTGATCTCGTGGCCGAGGCTCAGGGGCGGCTTGGTCACCGTGGGGACGCCGTCGTAAAAGTAGGACAGGTCGGTGTGGCACACCCCGCACCCCGCCACCTGCACCAGCACGTCCCCGGGCCCGAGGGCGGGGGCATCGAGCTCGGCGCGCGCCAGCACGCCGGGCTCCCCGGCCTTGCCGGCTTGCACCATCTGCCAGGTCTGGATCTTCTCAATGGCCATCGCTTCTCCTCCTTGCTCGGTGACGAACGGAACTACCCAAACACCAGCAGCCACAACCCGAGGGCGAGGCTGACGATCACCCCCAAGGGCACGGTCTGGCGCAGGATCTCGCCCTCCCGGCCCACGGCCCCGCACAGGGGGGTGGCGATGGCGATCTTAAAGGGGCTCGAGACGCTGCCGACGCTCGCCCCGATGGCCAGCGCGGCGGCCAGGGCGGTGGGCGAGGTCCCCAAAAGGCCGGCGGCCGCCACCTGGAACTTGCCAAAGAGCATGATGCTCGCCACCCCGTAGCCGGTGAGGAAGGTCCCCGCCCAGCCCAACAGCGGCGCGAAGAGGGGGTAGTAACCGCCGGTATACTCGTAGGTCCCCCGGGCCAGCACCAGGGCCAGGTTGTGGGCCTCGTCCAGGGCGGCAAACCCCGGGCCGTACCCCGAGTAGGCGAACATCTGTCCCATGGCGCCAAAGAGCGCCATGGCCAAGAGGGGCCGCCACGCCCGGGCGGCGCTCGCCCCCAGGAGCCGGGCGCGCTCCCCGGGCCCAAAGGGGTACAGGGTGAGGGCGAGCCCGAGGGCGGCGAAGAGGTACAGGTAGGCGTCGAAGAGAGGCCTGAGGGTCACCTGGTGCACCGGGATCACCGCCACGGTCCAGGTGAGGGCGTCCCGGGTCCAGCTCCGCAAGGCCGGCACCAGGTTCACCGCCGAGAGCCCGACGATGAGCAACAGGAAGGGCGCGAAGTCCTTGAGGATGGCCCGGTCGACCCCCAGGCCCCGGCGGCTATGGACCAGGAGCCCGAGCACCACCCCGAGGCCGCCGAACATGGCGGACACCGGGATGCCCACCCACCGCACGGTGGCCCACGCCCCGAGGCTCGCCGCGAGCCCGGCCCCGGCGAAGAGGAGCGCCTGGCGCCGGGCCTCGGCCCAGCCCCAAGCGAGCCACGGGACGGAGAGGCTCAAGAGCACCGTCGGCAGCACCGACAGGGCGGCGATGTCGGCCCCCAGGGCCTCGGCGGGCAGACCGGTGACCGCCGCCAGCACGGTGACGATGATCCCCGCTAGGGCCAGGGTCATCAGGCCGGCGTAGCCGACGATGGAGAGGGCCGCCGACGCCGTGGGCTTGAGGCCCGCGGCCCGGATCATGGGGGCGAGCACCGGCTCGGCGATCACCCCGGCCCCCTCCAAGAAGTTCCCGAGCCCCAGGGTTAGAAGGGCCGTCCGCCGTCCCTCGCCGGCCACCCGCGCGGCGTACCAGCCGACGATCCGCTGGAGCGCCCCCCGGTCGAGGCAGACCGTGGAGAGGCCGATGCCCGCTAGAATCACCAGGAGAATCGGCAGGGTGGTGAGGACGCCGTCGAGCCCCGCCGCCAGGAGCACCGACGCCGGGGTGTCAAACGCCCACCAGCACAACCCGAAGGTGTACAGGAGCCCGGCCACCGACAGGTCCAACGCCGGGCGGCGAAAGCCGAGCGCCAGCACCAGCACCAGCAGCACCGGGGACCACGCGAGCCCGTAGGCGAAACCGGGGCTCACCGTACTACCGGTGGGTCCACTGGGGGGCGCGCTTCTCCAAAAACGCCGCCAGGCCCTCCTGGGCGTCGGCGGTAGGCATCAGGTCGTCCAGGTACAACCGCTCCACCGCCGCCAGCGCCCCGGCGAAGGGGAGGCCCCGGGCGGCCCGAATCGCCCGCTTGGTGTGGCGGAGCACCGGCCCCGAGAGGGTGGTGAAGATCCGGAGGAACTGGCCGAACTCTTCGGCGAAGCTCCCCAGGGGGACGACCTTGTTCACCAGCCCCATGGCCTTCGCCTCGTCGGCGCGGATCACCTCGCCGCCGAGGATCAGCTCGAAGGCGCGCTTCTCGGGGATGAGCCGGGGGAGCATCACCGCGGCCAGGGGCGGGAAGACCCCGACCTTGATCTCGGGCTGGCCGATCTTGAGGTTCTCGGCCGCTACGACCATATCGCAAAAGAGCGCCAGCTCGCAGCCGCCCCCCAAGGCGCCCCCCTTCACCGCCGCGATCGTCGGGATCTCCAGGGAGTCGAGGTGGTGGAAGATCTCGTGGAACACCTCGATCATCCGGTCGACCTTGTCGGGGGTGTGGTCCCCCACGTCCACCCCCGCGGAGAAGGCCTTGTCCCCCTCGGCGGTGATCACCAGGGCCCGCACCTCCAGCTCCCGGGCCTTGACCTCAGCCAAAGCCGTGTTGAGCTCGACCATGGTGGGGATATCGAGGACGTTGAGCGGCGGGCGGTTGATGCTGATCCAAGCCGCGCCGTCCGCGTCCCAGGTTTTGAGGAACTGGTAAGTGCTCATGGCTTCACTCCGTGACGGGTGACGGGTGACGGGTGACGGGTGACGGGTGACGGGTGACGGGTGACG
>JBBIIA010000011.1:0-53659 GCA_037446775.1 Deltaproteobacteria bacterium | reverse complement strand
CGCGGGTGACCGCCGAGCGGTGTCAGGCAGCCCTTGCGCAAAACGAGTATCCATCTAAAATGCCCGTGGCCGGTCCCACGCTGCCTCTGGGCCGGTGCGAGGGGCTCCCCACCCGTCGGCCGATTTGGGTGCGGGATTCGAATATCTCTCCCCGGTCGACAAAAAGACGACAGGAATCGCAAGGGGTCGACAGCGAGACGACTTTAGCGGGGGAAATATATGCCGTTCTATAGGGGGGGCTGGGCCCGGCGTCGCTCCGGGGAGGTGTCGCCCGGCCGCCACGGCCTGACCGTCACGGCTCAACTGCCCCAAGCGCGCCACGGCGGCGCGCTCGGGGAACCCTGCGCGGGGGAGAGGAGGCGAACATGTTTCGTGTGTTGCGAGGCTGGTCCCTGGTGGTTCTGGGCGCTTTGGCGCTCGGAGTCAGCGGCTGCGGTGGGGGAGGAGGCGGCGGGGGCGGCGGAGGTGGCGACACCACCCCTCCGGTCGTCACGGCCGCGCCCCCCGAAGGGATTTACAACGCGGATAAGAGCGTGACCCTGACGGCGGACGACGCCGCCGCCTCCATCTACTACACCACCAACGGCAGCACGCCCACGGCGGTTCCCGCCAACAAGTACACGGCCCCCATCGCCATCACGGCCACCACCACCCTCAAGTTCCTCGGCGTGGACGTGGCGGGGAACGTAAGCGCCGTGACGACCCTGCTCTACACCATCGACAAGGTCGCCCCCACGGTCACCGCCACCCCGGCGGGGAGCGCGGGGCCCTTCTCCGGGGCCCAAAACGTGACCTTGGCGGCGATCGAGACCGCCACCATCTACTACGAGCTCGGTGGCGCCGAGCCGACCACGAGCTCCCCGGTCTACGCGGGCCCCATCGCCATCGCCACCAGCACCACGCTGAAGTACTTTGCCGTGGACCTGGCGACCAACGCGGGTACGGTGGCCACCCAGACCTACGTCATCACCCCCCCGACCCCGCGATCGCCCCGGACGGTGTCCGGCAGCGTGGACGTCGCCGCCGGCGGCGCCGCCAAGGCCGTGGCGGCCCCCGGCGCCCTGGTCGAGGTGCGGTCCTACGACCCGGCCAACGCCCTGATCGGCACGGGCAACGCGGTGGCCAACGCCGCCGGCTTCTACTCGGTCCGGCTCGATCTGCCGGACGGCCCGGGCTACCTCACGGTGCGGGTGCGCAAAGAGGGCTTCACCGACACCACCCGGCGCGCCGACTTCGCGGCCGGCCAGAACCTGACGATCAACGCCGAGCTCCAGGCGGTGGTCACCGTGGTGGCCCCCAAGGGGACCTCCCTCAAGGCCTCGGGCGAGCCCGTGGTTGGCTTCTCTTTCGGGGTCGTGCGCTACGCCGACGGCACCCGGGCCGCCCTGGGCAGCCACGGGGCGCTCTTTGCGGCCAAGGCCAACGGGGCCGCGGTCGAACTCGATGTCTTCGTGCCCGGGAGCACGGTGCCCGACGAGACCGGTAGCCTGGTCGGGAAACTCCGGTCCTTCGACCCCACCGACCCGTCGGACGCCCGCAACTTCCCCGGGGACTACGTCGACCAGGACGGCAACCGCCTGCTCTCCGTGGCGTTTGACTTCATGGAGATCACCGACGAGAACGGCACGAGCCTCGGCACCCTCCGGGCCGCGGCGCGGCAGGCTGGCAAGGCGGCCACCGAGTCGACCCGGATCCGCCGTTGGATCCCCACCGGGAGCTGCGGCTCGCTCCTCACCGACTTCTGCGACGGCACGGGCGATCCCACCCAGTGCGCGGCCCTCACCAGCCCCGACGGCTACCAGGTGCCGGTGTACACCCTCAACCGGGTACGGGGCGTCTGGGACCTCCTGGGGGTGGGCACCGTGGTGGACTCGGCGGGGAACGCCCCGGCCGGTGACGTGACCGCCGCCAACTGCAACCCGGGGGGATCGTCGGTCTACTACCTCGACATCCTGGTGATCAACGAGGACTTCCTCCGCTCCTGGTGGAACCTGGACTACCCCCTGGTGTTCCAGGAGCCCGTCCAGGTCTGCATCGAGAAGACCTTCCAGACCAACCGGGGGCCCCTGGCGTCGGTGCAGGCGAACCTCCGGGATGACGACCCCGCCGCCACGAGCTTCGGCTACGTCTACGGGCACAGCGACGCCGCGGGCAAGGTCACCCTGGCTACCCTGCTGACCGACGTTACGGACCCGGACCGGTCGGCGACCCTCAGCTACTACGACCCGCTCAGCTACACCTGGGTCGAGGAGCCGGTCACCCTCGGGGTCCTGAACCCCGACGGCACCTGCCGCGCCACCAAGGTCAACACCCTCGTCGACAACCGCTGCGAGGTTCGGGCCACCGTCGTCACTGGCGCGGGTGCCCCGGTCCCCTCTGCCTACGTCTGGTTCGCGCCGGCGGGCGGCGCGCGGTTCTACGCCTGGGCTTACGCCAATGCGTCCGGCGGGGTCACGGCCGAGGTGCCGTGCGACCGCGACCTGCGGGCGTACGTGGGCAGCGACGGCACCCCGGACGCCGTGTTCAACGTCAACGGCACCGTGGACGGCGACGAGCAGAGCGACGCGGCCGGCGTCGCCGACCTCGGGAACCTGGTGCCCGCCAACTCCCCCCCGACCGCCTCCGGGTGGCTCGGGTCCGCCAGCATCCGGGAAGGGCGAACCGTCCAGGCCTCTTTGTACGCCTTCGACGAGGACGGGGACTACCCCCTCGCCTACACCATCAAGAGCGGCACCCAGACCCTGGGGAGCGGCCAGTTCGTCCGGGGCGAGTACGAGAAGCTCGTCCCCTTGACCGGGCTGGCGGTGGGGACCTACACCCCGGTCCTCACGGTCACCGACCAGCGGGGCGGGGAAGCCACGGTCGGCCTAGGCCGCTTGAGCGTGACCGCGGGCAGCGGCAACCGGGCCCCCGTGATCTCCTACGCCTATCCCGAGACGGTCCGCATCACGGCGGCGGGCCAGCAGATCCGGCTGTACGCCGCCGCCTACGACCTCGACGGGGACCAGCCGACCTACAGCTGGACCGCGCCCCGGGGCACCGTCACCCCCAGCGACGCGGCCAACAGCACCTTCACGGTTCCCGCGGGGGCCGTCCTGGGGAGCAGTTACGACGTACGGCTCACGGTGACCGACGGGCAGGGGGGGACGGCCACCGCCGACTTCACCCTGTACTTCGGCACCCCGGCCCAGGTGGAGGTGATCGTTCGCTAGACCAGAAGCGTCGGCGGCGGCTTTCGCCGCCGACGCTCAGCCCGATGAGGAGGATGACCCATGCGTAGGACCATTCCGTGGATGTTGAGCGCCGCCCTGGCCGTCGCTGCCCTCGGGTGCGGCGGCTCGGGTTCCGGCGCGCCCGAGGCCGCCGCCCCGGCCGAGACCTCGCCCACCGCCGCCAGGACTGCCCTGGTGACCCTGCGCACCCAGTTCCCGGGGCAGGGGCAGGCGGTGAAGAGCTTGATGGACCCCCGGACCAACGAGATCGTGGTCTCCTATCGGGGGTTTGCCGACGACGAGAACCGGGGCTCGGTGACCCTGACCCCTGCCAGCCCGACGGCCACCCTCAACCTGGTCCCCGGACCGTACTCCTTTACCGCCGAGGCCCGCCAGGTGGAGGCCGGGGACACCTCGGAGGACCGGGGCCGGCTCCTGGACCGGGTCTCCAGCTCCGGCACCCTGGTGGTGGGACCAAACACCGTCACCCTCACCTTCCTCGCCGGCAACTGGACCTTCGTGGACGCCAACGGGGCCCCCGCCCCCCTCGCCCTGTCGAGCGGGGCGGGGTCGCTGCGGCTCGACGGTTTCGAGCTCCGCTCCCTGACCGACCCGTTTGAGCAGGACGAGGGGCAGGGGCCCCAAAGCGCCACCACCGGGCCCCACTACCTGGAGGGGGGGAGGTACGCGCTGTACTGGGGGGCCCGGGGCCCCACCGAGGGCCCGGAGCGGGCCTTCGGGGACCTGACCCGGGTCACCGGCCTCTACCACTGGACTTCCTTTCACGGCCGGGAGGGGACCTCGAACCTGATGGGGGGGTGGTACAACCTCACCAGTCGGCGCGGGACCCTCGATCCCCTGGATCCCTACTTTTACGGCGAAGACGGGGGCGAAAGCGAAGAGGCGGTGGGGGACCGGTTCCTCGCCATCGTCGACTTCGAGGGCGAGGACGGCGAGGACGGCGAGGGCTTCCGCGACGCACTGCTCCCCGACCCCGCCTTTACGGTGGCGGGAACCCCGGTGGACCCCGCCACGTTCCAGCCCGCCACGGTTGGCGCGGGGGATCGGATCACCGGGCAGGTGGCCGAGGTGCTGATCAAGTCCAAGGCCCGGGAGCTCGTGTACCCGTCGGCGGGAGCCGCCAAGGCTTCGACGGTGCGCTTCTCCACCCGGGCCGCGGTGCTGCGCGCCGCCGCCTCGTCGGCCCGCAAGGCCGCCGTCGCCGAGCTTTTGGGCCTCACCGATACCTGGGCCGAGCACGCCGTCGTCTGCACCTCGGGGGACCGGGGTGATTGGTACCTGGGCGATCCGGTGGATCTCGACGGGGACGAGACCCCCGAGGCGTGGGAAAACGGATATCTGGCGGCTCGGTCGGAATTCACCGGCGGGCAGGGGGTGCGCCTCCCGGGCAACGCCGGGTCCTGCTCCTGGGGCATCACCCTGCCGGAAGGGGGGAACCCCGGGGAGTGGGAGGACCAAGACCGCAACGGAATCATCGACCCCTACGAGCTGTGGGACCGCAACGGGGACGAGGAACTCGACACCGGGGACCTCCAGGTCGCCCACTACCTCTCGTACACCGAGGTGTTCGACGCGCGGCTGTACCCCTTTGCCGCCAAGGGGCAGGCGGCGTCCAAGGGGACCTTTGCCATCGCCAACGCCTTCGTCCAGTACCAGTCCTTTGCCGAGCCCGCGCAGAACCAGTACGTCGCTTGGGCCGCCGTGACCTTTGGCGGGGCGCCGATCTTCGAGGGAGACATCGTCGACGGCGCCATTACCGGCCCCAACGGATACCTGGAGCCCCCGGACGGAGCCACCACCTTCCAGCGCAACCGGTTCGTGGCCACCGAGTGGGACCCGGAGGCCGGGCGCTTTGGGGCCCTCGTGCCGAGCTTCCAGACCGGATTCCTGGTACGGCTCGGGAGCACCACCCTCCCCTCCGGGAACTACACGGTCGCGCTGACCACCCGGACCGGGCAGGTAGCCACCGCCACCGTGAACCTACCGGGGACCGTGACCCTCCCCGTGGTCGCTTCGGGGACGCGGCAGGCGGCCTGGGGGACCGACGGCTCCCTCACCTTCTCCTGGGTCGAGCCGGCGGACACCTCGAGCTTTGACCGCTATCACCTGGTGATCAACACCTACGACTGGACCCAGACCAGGGACGTCGCCGTGGTCCACGCCCGGGTGCCCAAGGGGATCAGCTCGATCACCATCCCCGCGGACCAGATCGCCGACGTCGAGGAGTACCTGCCGGACATGGACGAGCCCACCTGGGTCTTCCAGACCCGCAAGATGGACGGGAGCGGGCACAACTACGCCCGGGGCATCTCTGCCCCCTTGCCGCTGCCGGATCCCCCGGGAGATAGGTAACCCACCGCCGCCCGACGGGGGCGGCGCAAACCAAGCCCCTGGAGCGGGGGAGGCGGCCTCAGGGCCGTCTCCCCCGCGGTCGGTTTGGGGGCGAGAAGGGAGTCTGGTGCGAGGAACGAGCGCGGGGGTGCTTTTAGCGGTGGCCCTGGGGGTGGCTGGCCCGGTCGCCGGGGAGCCGGCGTACCGCCCCGGGGAGGTCTTGGTCAAGTTCCGCCCCGGGGCCGAGGCGGGCCGCGCCCTGGCCCGGCGGGGGGCCCGGCTGACCCAGCGGGTCGCCCCCCTCGGGCTCGAGCGGCTCGAGCTGCCGGCCGGCGTCACGGTGGAGGCGGCGGTGGCGGCGCTTCGCCGCGACCCCAGCGTCGCGTACGCCGAGCCCAACTACCTGGCGGTAAAGGCGGTGACCCGGGCCGACGACCCGCTCTTCGTCGCGGGGGAGCAGTGGGCCCTGGGGGCCATCGCCGCCCCCGGGGCGTGGGACTTCGCCACCGGGGGCGAGACGATCGTGGCCGTCCTCGATACGGGCATCGACTACGGCCACCCGGACCTCTTTTTGAACCTGTGGCGAAACCCCGGGGAGATCCCCGGCAACGGGATCGATGACGACGGCAACGGCGTCGTCGACGACGTGTACGGGGTCCGGTACAAGTACGGGGTGGTGTCGGGCGACCCCCGAGACGACGACGCGGCGGACACCCACGGCACCCACGTGGCCGGGGTGATCGGCGCCGTCGGCAACAACCGCGTCGGCGTCGCGGGCGTCAACTGGCGGGTGCGGCTGATGGCCGTCAAGTTCCTCCACGGCAGCGCCGGGCTCGGCGACGTGGCCGACGCCGCCGCGGGCATCGTGTACGCCGTGGACCACGGGGCTCGGGTGGTCAACCTCAGCTTCACGATCCCCGCGTCCGGGGCGGTGGCCGGGGAGATCCGGGCCCTGGAGGAGGCCCTGGCCTACGCCGACGAGCGCGGCGTCCTGACCGTATCGGCCGCCGGCAACACCCGGGCCGACTTGGATCGCACCCGGGTCTATCCCGCCTCGACCCGGACGCCCAACAACCTCGCCGTGGCTGCCACCACCCGGGAAGATGCCCTGGCCCCCTACTCCTCCATCGGCGCCGCCTCGGTCCACCTCGCCGCGCCGGGGGGCGCCTACTCCTCCAGCCCCACCGGGGTGGTGAGCACCCGGGGCTCCATGGGCATCCCCGACCGGGGCCCCTACGGCTATCTCTCCGGCACCTCCACCGCGGCTCCCCACGTGGCGGGCCTGGCGGCCCTGGTGTGGGCCTATCGCCCGGGGCTCGACCACCACCAGGTGAAGGCCCGCCTCCTCAACGGGGTCGATCCCCTCCCTGGCCTGGCGGGGAAGCTGGCGACCGGGGGGCGGATCAACGCGGCGCGCTCCCTCACCCTCGGGGACCGGGCGTGCGTCTTCGGTGCGACCCCCGGGCGGGTCAATCCCGGGGCGACCCTGATCATCACCGGGGCCAACTTCGGGCCGAACCCCGGCAGCGCCGCCCTCGGGGCGGCGGCCCTGGAGGTCGTTGCCTGGGGCGACCGGCGGATCGAGGCTCGGGTCCCAGGGGGGGCGGTCACCGGCCGGGTGCGGGTGAACGGCGAGGGCGCGGACTTCCCGGTGGCGGTGAACCGCCCGCCGGAGGTCCGCCTCGAGGTGAGCGACGGGGGCGGGGTCGCCCCCGTCGCCGTCACCGCCCGCGCCGTGGCCACCGATCCCGACGGGACGATCGCCGCCTACGAGTGGGACCTGGGGGACGGGGAACTGCGGAGCCGCCCCGGGGTCGCGGAGGCGGTCAGCGTCACCTTCTCTCGCCCCGGCACCTACACCCTACGGGTGCGGGTGCAGGACGGCGAAGGGCTGACTGCCACCGCCGCCGCCACCGTGGAAGCTGGGGCAGGGCCCTCGGCCGAGGCGAGGGTCGGGTGCTTTCTCCGAGCCCTGGGATACTGACAGCCCTCCCGGCGTTGGGGGTGGGCGGTGTCCCCGGGGATTTGACCCGCCGACCCCAGCCGAACTACCCTCGCGCCGCCCCCACCCCTTCGACCCGCGAGGGACTGCCCATGGCGACCAACCGAAAGAGCCGCTCCTCCGGAGCCGGACTGCCCCTCGAGGTCGAGGAAGCGATGCTGGGGGCGATCCGCCGGGCCGGCTACGACCCGAGCGACGAGTTTGAGCGGCTGATGGGGCTAAACGCCCTCACGGCGGCCCTGATGGTGTACGACGCGGCGAAGGGGCGGGGGGTGCGGTCCCAGCGGGTGGGCCGCAACGACCCCTGCCCGTGCGGCAGCGGCCGCAAGCACAAGAAGTGCTGCTACGGCACGGCCGCCGCAGGCCTCCCCGAGCCGCCGGTGAGCCTTCCCTTTCCCCTGGACGATCCGGGCCTGGTCCCCCAGGTGCATCGGCAGGACGTCTTCTCGGAGGACATGGATGCCCTGACCCGCTTGTTTCAAGAGGACCCTGCCCTGTGCCGCATCCGCTTCACGGGGCACGTCGCCGCGGCCTTCCTGGCCGAGGAGATGGCCGATGGCGTCTTGGGGGAGGACGATGACTCCCCTGCCACCCGGTTCGAGGAGTTGCTGTCCTCCTATCTAGCCGAGGTCGAAGGGCCCGAGGTCCTCGGCGACCTGGAGGCCGCCCTGCTCGGGGCGGCGCCCCGGTGGGCCGCCGACGTGGCGGACCTCAGGGCCCTGTCCCAGGGGGTGGCCCTGGCTTGCTTGCCCGGCGCCTCCGACGAAGAGGCCGAAGAGCAGGCGGTGAACCCCCTCTACTTGCTCATCTTCCGAGAGACCGTGCGGGAGGCCGTGGAGGCCGCTAGGGGAGGCGCTGGCTGACCCCGTCGCGGTGCGGGGGGAAAGCGGCCACCGTCTCCCGCCGCGCCACCCTGTTTGCCGTGGGGGTGGTCCACTTCCTGATGCCCTTCATGATGTCGGCGGTGGGCGTGGCCCTCCCCGCCATCGGCCGGGAACTGGACGCCAGCGCCCTACAGCTCGGCCTGGTGGAGACCGCGTACGTCACCTCGGCGGCGGTCTTTCTCCTCGCCATGGGCCGGCTCGGCGACATCCACGGGCGCCGGCGGGTGTTTCAAACCGGCCTCGCCCTCTTCACCGCCGTTGCCGGGGTGCTCTCCCTGGCGTCCTCCATCGAGGCCGTGCTGGCGCTGCGGTTTCTCCAGGGCCTGGGAGGAGCCATGGTCAACGCCACCGGCCTGGCCATCGTGGTCGCCGTGTTCCCCCCCGAGGATCGGGGCCGGGCCCTGGGCATCACCATCGCGTGCGTGTACCTGGGGATCTCCTGCGGACCCTTCCTCGGCGGCCTCTTGGTGACCGCCCTCGGCTGGCGGTCCCTCTTCCACGCTTCCTTCGGCCTGGGGGTGGTCGCCTTCTCGGTGGTCGCCTGGAAGCTGCGGGGGGAGTGGGCCGACGCCCGGGGGGAGCCCTTCGACTGGTTGGGCAGCCTGCTGTACGGTACGTCGATTCTGCTCCTGGTCACCGGGGCCTCGAACCTCGGGCGGGGGGGCTGGGCCTGGGCCCTGGGCGCGGCCGGGCTCCTCGGCCTGGCCCTCTTCCTCGCCCGGTCGGCCCGCGTCCCCTACCCGGTGCTCGACGTCCGCCTGCTCCGAACCAACCGCCTCTTCGCCTTGAGCAACCTCTCCGCCCTCCTCAACTACGCCGGCACCTTCGGGGTCACCTTTTACCTGAGCCTGTACCTCCAGTACGTCCGGGGCATGACCCCCCGGGAGGCCGGGGCGATGCTCTTCCTCCAACCCCTGACCCAGGCCGTCCTCTCCCCGGCCTGCGGCCGACTCGCCGACCGGTACCCGGCGGAGCGGGTGGCCACCGCCGGCATGGCCCTGTGCGCCGCGGGCCTCGGCGTGGCGACCGCCGTCACCGCTACGACCCCTCTGTGGGTCCTCCTGCCCATGCTGGGGCTCCTGGGTACCGGCTTCGCCCTCTTCTCCTCCCCCAACACCAGCGCCATCATGGGCAGCGTGCCGCCCCGGCACTACGGGCTCGCCTCGGGGATGGTCGCCACCATGCGCGCCCTGGGGATGATGACCAGCATGACCGTCATCACCGTCACCTTCTCCGTGTTTATGGGCGGCCACCCGGTGACCCCCGCCACCCAGCCCGCCTTCCTGCTCAGCATGCGGGCGGGGCTGGTGGCCTTGTGCGCCCTGTGCGTGGCCGGGGTGCTGCTCTCCTGGGCACGGCTCGAGCCGGAGCGACCCTAGCCCAGGGCGGCTCCCTGCCAGGTGGTGCAGCCCCGGCTTCCTGCCCGGTTTGCGGAACCGCGCCGCTCCTTGTATGTTGTTTCTCAAGCTTTCGGCCGTCCCGTCCGAAGGGCATAGGGTGCCCCCGATCCCCGGCATCTTCGCAAGCCGCGCCGGTACCAAAATGGCGCGGCTTCGCTTGCACCGCCAGGAGGTCCCGATGTGGCAGACCCAGAGCACCGGCCGTACCCGCGTCGAACCGGCGATCAAGCAGTTCCTCCCCCCCTGTCAGGCCAAGTGCCCCATCAACGAGGACATCCAGCGCACCAACGTCCTCCTTTCCCTGCTGCCGGACACCCCGGAAGCCGCGGCGGGGGGGATCGTCCAGATCGGCGACTACCTCTACGACCGCAACCCCCTCTTCGAGGTGTGCGGCTACGTGTGCGGGCTGTGCGAACTGGACTGCAACTACTCCGAAAAGGGCGGCGCGATCCGCCGCCGACTGCTCAAACGGTTCGTGGCGGACCACTACGGGGCCCACCTGGAGGCGAAGGAGGAGTTCGATCTGGTGCGCAGCAAGGAGGGCGTGGCCGTGGTGGGCGGCGGGCCGTCCGGGCTGATGGCCGCCTTCGACCTCTCCAAGCGGGGGTATCGGGTGACGGTGTTCGAGTCCTCGGACCGGCTGGGGGGCGCCCTGTGGCTGATCCCCCGCTACCGGCTGCCCGAAGAGGTGCTCCGCTCGGCCGTGGACAACCTGGTGCGGATCACCGGGATCGACGTCAAGGTCAACGTCCGCGTCGGGGAAGGGAAGCTCACCCTCGACCGGCTGCGCAACGACGGGTACCGGGCCGTATTCATCGCCCGGGGATCGCCCACCCCCCGCATCCTCTCCTTTGGGGGTCAGCCCGTGGAGGGCCAGGAGCTCTCCGGCGTGATGTACGGCCAGACCTTCCTCTACGAGGTGAGCCACGGCAACATCGCCCCCGACTACTTTTGCGGCAAGCGGGTGGTGGTGATCGGCGGGGGCAACGTGGCCTTCGACGTGGCCCGCACCGCCCGCCGCCTGGGCGGCGACACGACGATGGTGTGCCTGGAGTGCGAGGACAAGGCCTCCCGGGACGGCATCCCCGCCGACCACGAGGAGATCAAGGGGGCGTGGGAAGAGGGCATCCGGATCGTCTACTCCCGGGGGGTCCAGAAGATCCGGGGCGAGGGGGGGGTGTTCCGCCGCATCGAGTGCCCCCGCTGCACCGCGGTGTTTGATGAGACCGGCTTTGCCCCCCGGTTCGACCTAGCCGACACCGTGGACCTCGCGGGCGACGTCCTGGTGCTCGCCGTGGGTCAGGGGCCCGAGCGGGCGTGGCTCGAGCGCGAGGGCCTGCTCGACGACGCCGGGCGCCTGGCGGTGGATCCGGTGACCCTCCAGAGCCGCACTCGGGAGTGGGTGTTCGTCGGCGGCGACATGCGCCGCATCGGGTTTTTGGCCGAGGCCATGCGCGACGGCCTCGAGGCCGCCGAATCCATCGAGCGGCTGCTGCGGGGACTCGACGTCCGGGAGGGGCGTACCCGCTCCTTTGAAGCCCAGGCGATTCCCCTGCGCCGGGCCTACAAGCACGAACCGGAGGTGGTCTGGATCCCGCCGGAGAAGCGCATGCACTTCCAGCTCTTCGAGCGGGGGTTCACCCTCCAGGAGGCGCGGGAGGAGGCCAAGCGATGCCTCACCTGCGGGCCGTGCCTGTCGTGCAAGGCGTGCGTCTCGGTGGGCCTACAGCCCGAGCTCCCCACGGTGGTCGTCCACGACGAGCGGTGCAGCGGCTGCGGCATCTGCTCCTCGATCTGCTACTACGACGCGGCCCACCCCCGGCCCGCCCACGGCGGGGTGCGATCGTCCACCGACCGTTTCCGGTGCAAGGCGTGCGGCATGTGCGTGGTGGCGTGCCCGGCGGACGCCCGCGAGATGTTCGGGTGCGACCTGGACCAGCGGTTCGAGCAGACGCTCGCCGCCCTGTGAGGAGGCAACCATGCCGGCGACCACCCCGAAGATCGTCTGCTTCTCCTGTAGCTTTGGCTGGGGCTACCTCGGCGAGCGGGACGCCCTGGGCGCTCGGATCGACCACTGGCTCCCGGTGGCGTGCAGCGGCAAGGTCGACGCCACCCACGTCCTCAGGGCGTTCCAGCGAGGGGCCGACGGGGTGCTGATTCTCGGCTGCCCGGAAGGGGAGTGCCACTTCCAGGATGGCAACTACCAGACCAAGAAGAAGGTGGTCTTGCTCCAGCGGGTGCTCGCCGCCCACGGCGTCGAACCGGGGCGCCTCCAGATGGTGCTCGGGGTCGACCCGGAGGGGTCCCGGGCGGTAGCCGCGGTGGACGCGCTGGCCCGAGAGCTCCGGGCCCTCGGCCCGGTGGCCGTGCGCGCGCCCCTGGACGGTACGATCGCCCCCGGCCCCTAACCGCAAAGGACGCCCGATGCCGACCAAGCCCAAGATCGCCATCCACTGGCTCGGAGCCTGCGGCGGCTGCGACGAGACCATCGTGGATCTCAACGAGGTGCTCCTCACCGTCGCCGACGCGGTCGAGATCGTGCTCTGGCCCCTCGCGCTGGACTTTAAGTACCACGACGTGGAGCGGCTCGCCGACGGCGCGATCGCCCTTTCGATCGTCCACGGCAACGTCCGCAACTCCGAGCATCTCGAGGTGGCCCGGCTCCTGCGCCGGAAGTCCCAGCTGCTGCTGGCGTTTGGCGCCTGTTCCTGCTTCGGCGGAACTCCCGGGCTCGCCAACCTGCGCGGGCGCGAGGACCTCTTCCGCTGGATCTACCACGACGCCCCCACCGTAGTGAACCCCGACGGCCGGGAGCCCGCGCCGTGCTCCACCGCCAACGGGTACGAGCTCACCCTCCCGGAGCTCTTCGACCGGGTCTACGCCCTGGATCAAGTGGTCCCGGTGGACTACTACCTGCCTGGCTGCCCGCCGCCCCCCGACCTGGTGGGCAACGCGGTGTACGCCGCCCTCCAGGGGAAGCTTCCGCCCCGGGGCGCGACCCTCGCCCCCCACCGGGCGCTGTGCGACACCTGCACCCGCAACGGTACCAAGCCCCTCAAGCTCTCCCTCACCGACGTGCGCCGACCCCACGAGGTGGAGGTGGAGAGCAGCACCTGCTTCCTCGCCAAAGGGGTGCTTTGCGTCGGCCCGGCCACCCGGGCCGGCTGCGGCGGCACCTGCCTCGGGACCAACACCCCGTGCCGAGGCTGTTTCGGGCCCCTGGACGGGGTGGCCGATGGGGGCGCCAAGTTCCTCTCGGCCCTCTCCTCCCTGTGCGCGGTGGAAGCCGTGGCCCGCTCCATCGACGACCCGGTGGGGTACCTGTACCGCTTCACCCAGCCCAGCTCCATCCTGGGCGAGACCAAGGCGTAGGGAGGTGGCAACCCATGGGAGACCGCATCACCATTAATCCCATCACCCGGCTGGAGGGCCACGGCAAGATCGAGATCTTCCTCGACGACCGCGGCGACGTGGCCGACGCCTTCTGGCAGGTGGTGGAGCTTCGGGGGTTCGAGCGGTTCTGCCTCGGCCGACCGGTCGAGGAGATGACCCGCATCGTGCCCAACATCTGCGGGGTGTGCCCCTCGGCCCACCACATGGCTGCCACCAAGGCCCTCGACCAGGTGTTTGGGGTAGAGCCCACCCCAGCCGCCCGGCTGCTCCGCCAGCTCGAATTCAACGCCTTTTACGTCGAGGACCACTACGTCCACTTCTTCTTCCTGGCGGCCCCGGACTTCATCCTGGGCCCCGACGCCGACCCCCGGGAGCGCAACATCCTCGGGGTGATCGGGAAGGTGGGCAAGGAGGTGGGGCTAAAGGTCATCGACATCCGCAAAAAGAACCGGGACATCATCCGCCACCTCTTCGGCAAGGCGCCCCACCCCGAAGGGGGGCTCCCCGGCGGCGTGCCCCGGGGCCTCACCGAGGAGGACCGCCGCTGGATCACCGCCACCGCCGACGAGACCGTCGAGTTTGCCCAGTTCGCCCTGGAGCTCTTCCACACCCACGTCCTCGCCAACCCGGCTTACGTGGACCTCATCCTAAGCCCCGCCTACCAGCTTCGGACCCACTCCATGGGCCTGGTGGACGAGGAGAACCGAGTGGACTTTTACGACGGCCGGGTCCGGGTGGTGGACCCCCAGGGCCGGGAGTTCGCCCGGTTCGACCCCCGCGACTACCGCGACCACCTCGCCGAATGGGTCGAGCCGTGGACCTACGTCCGCCTGACCTACTTAAAGCAACTCGGCTGGCAGGGGCTCACCGAGGGGGACGGCAGTTCGCTCTACCGGGTGGCGCCGCTCGCGCGCCTCAACGCCGCCGAGGGGATGAAGACCCCCCTCGCCCAGCGGGAGTACGAGCGGATGTACGAGACCCTGGGGGGCAAGCCCTCCCACCACACCCTGGCCATGCACTGGGCTCGGCTGATCTGCGCTTTGCAGGCCGCGGAGCACAACCAGCTCCTCGCCCGGGATCCGCTGCTCACCAGCAAGGACATCCGGTCCGAGCGCTTTAAGCTGCGGGGCAAGGGGGTGGGGTGCGTCGAGGCTCCCCGGGGCACGCTCTTTCACGACTACGAGACCGACGACCGGGGGCTTTTGACCAAGATCAACTTGATCGTGGCCACCCAAAACAACGCGGGCCCCATCTGCCTGTCGGTGAAAAAGGCCGCTCAAGCCTTCGTCCAGGGAGGCGAGGTACGAGAGGGCTTTCTCAACCGGGTGGAGATGGCCTTTCGCGCCTACGACCCGTGCCTCTCCTGCGCCACCCACGCCTTGCCCGGGACGATGCCCCTTACGGTCACCCTGCGCGACCCCTCCGGGGCCGCGATTCGGGAGGTGCGGCGGCGGTGAGGACCCTCGTCCTCGGCTTGGGCAACCCCATCCTCTCCGACGACGGGGTGGGGCTCGCCGTGGCCCGGGAGCTACACCGGGAGCTACAGGGCCGGGTCCCCGGCGTGGAGGTGCTCACCACGGCCCTGGTCGGCCTGGAGATCCTGGAGCTGATCGGCGGCTACGACCGGGTGTTTCTGGTCGACGCCCTCACCACCCAAGACGGCCGGCCCGGGACCGTGCGCCGGCTCACCCTCGAGGGCGGCACCCGGCACCTCTTCTCGTCCCACGGGGTGAACTTCTTCGAGCTATTGGAGCTCGGTCGGCGCCTGGGCTACCCGGTCCCCGAGGTGGGGGGGGTCTACGGGGTCGAGATCGGGGACGAGGTCGCCTTTGGCGTCGGCTTGAGCCCCGCGGTCGAGGCCGCCCTTCCGGCCACCGTCGCCCTCGTCGCCGAAGACCTGGGGCGCCTCGCCTGATCCTCTCCCCCCGCCTCAAGCCACGACCCAGGGCAGTCGATAAGCAGCCCAGCCGGGGGATGCCACCGCCCCGAGAGGAACCAGCCACCCCATGCGCCTGATCGCTCCCGTCGCCATTGCCGTCGCCCTCGCCGCCGCCTGGGCCCACGCCGCCGAGCCCGTCCGGATCGGCCTCACCCTCTCCCAGACCGGAACCTACGCCCCCATGGGGGCCATGCAGCGGCGGGGGTACGAGCTGTGGCAGCGGGAGGTCAACGCCCGGGGGGGGCTCCTTGGCCGGCCCGTGGAGCTCGTGCTGCACGACGACCGGAGCAAGCCCGAGGCGGCCCGCGCCTTGTACGCCGAGCTGATCGACGCGCACCGGGTCGACCTGGTGTTTGGGCCCTACTCCAGTGCCCTCACCGAAGCGGCCGCCGAGGTGGCCGAGGCTCGGCACTACCCCATGCTCGCTGCCGGGGCCTCGGCCGAGAGCCTGTGGGAGCGGGGCCACCGCTACCTCTTTGGGGTCTACACCACCACCGACCGCTACGCCGTGGGCTTTTTGGAGCTTTTGGTCGGCGCCGGCATCGACCGGGTGGGGATCGTGTCGGCGGACGACTCCTTCTCGGTCGGCGTGGCCGACGGCGCGGAACGGTGGGCCGCCCGGTTCGGCGTCAAGGTCACCCGGGTGCCCCCCTTCCCCAAGGGGCAAACGGACCTGACGGCGCCCTTGGCTACGGCCCGGGCCGGGGGCGCCCGGGCCCTGCTGGTCTGCGGTCACTTCGACGAAGCCGTGAACGGGGTGCGAGCCCTGGAGAAGCTCGGGTGGCGCCCGGAGGCGTACTTTTCGCCGGTGGGGCCGGCGCTCCGGGAGTACGGACAGCGGCTCGGCGCCGCGGCCGAGGGGGCCTTCTCGACCAGCCAGTGGGTGAACCACGAGCGTCTCCCCCTGCCCGGGTCGGCCGCCTTTCACCGCGCCTTTGCCGCGACCTACGGGGAGCCCCCCTCCTACCACGCCGCGGCGGCTTACGCCGCCGGCCAGATCCTCGAAGCCGCGGTAGCTCGCGCCGGGTCCCTGGAGCGGGAGACGCTGCGGGATACCCTGGGGGCGCTCAACGCCACGAGCATCCTCGGCCGCTACGGGGTCGATCCCACCGGCCGGCAGGTTCGGCACTTCGTCCTCACCCTCCAGTGGCAGGGGGGCAAGCAGGAGGTTACGTGGCCGGACGAGTTACGGACCGCCCCACCCCGCTTCCCGCCGGCCCCGGCCCGGTGACGAACTCCGTGGGGACTCGCCGCAAACTCCCCCTGTGGCGCTCCCTGGCGGTGTGGACCACCCTGCCGGTCCTGGCCGTGGCCCTCGCCTCGGGGGCCGGCTTGTACGGCCTGGTCCACCGATCGGTGGACCGCTTCGCCCTGGAGCAGCTCCGGCGGGAGACCGAAGTGTACGCCCGGGACCTGTACACCCTGTGCGAGCAGGGTTACGACGGGGTCCTGCGCGCGGGGGCCCTCGGGGACCCACGGAGCGAGGCCGTGGCCCGGGGCCGGACCCTGGGGGAGGTGGAGGACTTCCTGCGGCAGCGGGGCCTCGGTGGCCGGGTGGCGAGCCGGGACGGGGGGGCACCCCTGGTGGAGGTGGACGCCCAGGCCCTGGCCGGGGTCGAGATCGTTGCCGGGGCCGTCTCGGGCCTCGAGCTCGGGAACCGGCGGTACCTGGCGACCCGGTTTTCCTACGAGCCGTGGGGGTGGGAGGTGACCGTACTTCGAGACCTGGCGGAGTACGCCGCGCTCCACCAGGAGGTGCGGGGGAGCTACCTCGGGGTCGGTGCCTGGGCCCTGGCCACCGGCCTCGCGGTCAGCCTGCTGATCGGCTTGCTCCTGCGGCGCCCGGTCCGGGCCATCCTCGGCCCCCTCGCCGCGGGGGAGCGCCCCACCTACCGGGGCATCGCCGAGTTCGAGCACTTGAGCGAGACCGTCGGCCGCATCCTGGAGTCCGCCCGGGACAAGGCCAAGGAGCTGGCCGAGGCCCAGAGGCTCGCCCACCTGGGACACTGGCGGTGGGACCTGGTCGCCGGCACGGTGGACTGGTCGGACGAGCTCCTGCGGATCTTCGGGATTGGGCCTCCGGCGGCGGGGGATTTCTCCGAGGTCCTGCGCTCGCGGGTCCACCCCGAGGAGGCGGCCCGGGTCCGGGAGGCGTTGCGGGCCGCGCTGCGGGGCACGGCCCCCTTCGACCTCGCCTTCCGGATCGTGCGACCCGACGGCGCCACGCGGGTGCTGGACTGCACGGCCGAGGTGCGGAGGGCCCCCGAGGGCAGGGCGCTATTCATGGCCGGCACGGCCCACGACGTCACCGAGCGGCACACCGCCGAGGCGGCGCTCAAGGCCAACGAGGTCCGCTTCCGGGCCCTGGCCGAGCACAGCGAGGCCGGGATCTGGCAGATCGACGCGGCCGAGGAGACGCGGTACGTCAATCCCGCCATGTGCCGCATGCTGGAAGCCGACGGCCCCGAGGAGGTGGCCCGGCTGCCGCTGTCGGCCTTCTTTTCCCCCGCGGCCGTGGCGCGGATGGCGGCGGAGGTCCCGGCGCGGCGCCGCGGGGAGAGCGGTACCTACGAGGTGGAGATCCTCGGGCGCCGGGGCGGTCGGCGGGTCGCCATGCTGTCGGCCTCGCCCCTGCTCGGACCGGACCGGGAGTTCCAGGGAACCATGGGGACCTTCATCGAGACCACCGAGCTGCGCCGACTGGAGGCCGAACGGCGGGCCCTGGAGGAACAGGTCCGACAGAAGCAGAAGCTGGAGAGCCTCGGGGTGCTGGCGGGGGGCATCGCCCACGACCTGAACAACACCCTGACCCCGATCATCGGGTTTGCCGAGCTCGCGGCCGAAGACACCCCGGCCGGTAGCCCCAACCGGCAGCGGCTGGGGCGGGTGGTGGGGGCGGCGGAGCGGGCCCGAGACCTGGTACACCAGATCCTGGTCTTCGCCCGGCAGAGCAAGGAGGAGGCCCGGCCCGTCCACCTGACCATCGAGGTGCAAGCGGCCCTGGCCCTGGTGCGGGCGACCCTGCCGAGCTCCATCCGCCTGGAGTCCCCGGTCGAAGCCGAAGACGCCTGGGTTCACGCCACCCCCACGGCGCTGCACCAGATCGTCACCAACCTGTGTACCAACGCGGGCCACGCCATGCCCCAGGGCGGTCGGCTCCGGGTGGCCGGGACGCCGGTCCACGTCGAGGAGGGAGACGATCCGGAGCTCGCCGGGGGCGACTACCTGTGCCTGATCGTGGAGGACACCGGCTGCGGCATCCCCCCCGAGGTCCTGCCCCGGATCTTCGAGCCCTTCTTCACCACCAAGGGGGTCGGCGAGGGCACCGGCATGGGGCTTTCGGTGGTGCACGGCATCGCCCGCGACCTGGGGGGCGCGGTCCGCGTCGAGAGCACCCTGGGGCAAGGGACCCGCGTCCGGGTGTGGTTGCCCCGGGCCGACCAGGACCTCCTCCCGCTCCCCGCCGGAGAAGAGCCGACCGTCCACGCGGGGGCAAACGCCTGCATCCTGCTGGTAGAGGACGAGGAGTTGCTGCGGGAGTTCTGGACCGAAGCGCTGACGCGCAGGGGGTACCGGGTCGAAGGGGTCTCCTGCGCCGAGGAAGCCCTGGAGCGCCTCGACGCGGTCCCTGGAGAGATCGACCTGGTCATCACCGACCACACCATGCCGGGCATGAGCGGAGCCGTGCTGGTGGAACGGCTTGCGCAATCGCGCCCGGCGCTGCCGGTGATCCTGTGCACGGGCTACACCGCCGACCTCACCCCCGAGAAGGCGCGAGCGCTCGGGGCCCGGGCGCTTTTGCACAAGCCCGTCGGCAGCCGGGAGCTCCTGGCCGCGGTGGGGAGCGCCCTGGCGGGGGAGGTCGGTGAACACCCCGCCGCCGAGGACCACCCCGGATCGTAACGGCAGCCGGGGCCGGCTTCTTGACGGGATGAGCCGGAGGAACAGTTGCCGTCCCTTGGATTCCGGAAGGCCCCGGGGTCTGGCCGAGGACCCCGTCCCTCGGGGGGCCGCGTGGGGAAACCTCGGGAGCGTGCGCGCTGCGCCGTGGAGGTGTTGGTCGTCAGCCGGGACCGCCGTGGGCGCCCGGTCGATGTGTTGACCGACCGTGCCCGCCAGGAGGGGCTTGAGGGGCGGGTTCTGGAGCAACTCCTTCAGCACCAGGGCGAAGGGGCCAATCCCTGAACAGGCGCGCCCGCCTTACGGAAACACCTGGAATCCCTGCTCCTGGAAGTGGCTGTCGACGGTCAGGGCGTGCCGGGTGCCAACGGCCCGCATCGTCGCGAAGCTCACGCAGTCCACCAGGCTGAGCTTCTTGCGGTTGGCCGCCAACACCGCCGACAAGCCGGCTGCGTGCTCGGTCTCACCCACCCAGTGGATGGCGACGACGGGAAGGACGTTTTCGTCGAAGACCCGCAGCGCCTCCATCCCCAGTCGGCGCTGGACGAGAGCACAGGTTTCCACGAGCACGTAGTTCGTCGACCAGAGGCGGGCTTCTTGACGGACCAGGGTCTCCCAAGCTCCGCGAACGGCCGGATGGCCCGCATCGTCTGCGTCCAGGAGCGCCAGAAACCCGGAGGTATCCACGAAGACGTTCATTCGGCGAACGCCTCCTCCAGATAGCGGTCGTGATGTTCCCCCAGGTCGGTCACCCCGGAGTGGAACCGTCCAGCCGCCCGGATGGCGCGCTCTCGCTGGTCTTCGCGGCCCGCTCGGGGTGGGATCGAGGCCAGGTAGGCATCGATGCTCCGGCGGATCAGTTCGGCGACGGAGAGTTGCCGTTCCGCTGCAAGCTGCTTCAAGATCTCCGTTTGCCGCTCTTCGAGTTGGATCTGCGTTCGGACCATGGGTCGCCCTCCGCCGCCCTACTGATTACACCTTGCGCAAGATGATAACACGTGAGGGGCCCTCCGAAACCCGGCCGAGCGAACGGTGCGCGCCACCGCGGCGAAGGGTTCGCGGGCTTCCATGCCCGGGGCGTACCTCGATCACCTGGAGGAGAAGTACCGGTGAAGCGGGTGGCGTACGACTGTGGGCGACCGGGCAAAGTCGTTGACTGCCGAACTGTTGACCAATCTTCGTGTGGCCCCGCGCACCTAGCCGCCCCCCTCCGGCGCAGGCAGACCCGAGCCCTGGGGACCCATCAAGGTCTCGTTGACGTGGCGGGCAAACCCCAAGCCCGCCTGGGAGTATAGGTTGAAGGCGGCCTGCACCCCGGCCTCCTTGAGCGCCTCGACCTCGTCGTCGAACATGCCGGTGGCCGCGATGAGGCCTTCGTAGCCAGCGATCGCGAGCTGCCGGACGGCGTACATGTTGGCGTTGTGATTGGGCATGGCCAGGAGGATGACCCGCAGCTCGGTGTTGCGCTTGCCGACCTGCACACGCTCCCAAAAGTCCAGGTCGCTGGCGTCGCCGAAGAGGACGTGGCGGCCCGCCGCCTGGTGCTGGCGCACCGTCTTCTCGTTGAAGTCGAAGCCGACCACCGTTTCGCCGTGCTGGGAGCGCAGGAAATCGTACGCGTTGGTCCCGATTCTCCCCATGCCGAACACCGCCATGGTTACCGGCCCCGGGTGGACCAGTTGATCGTCGGGATGCCGCTCCCTGGTCTCGAAGACCCGCAGCCGTTCGTGGAGCGCCCGATACAAGGTGTTTGCCGCCAGATTGAGGGGCGCCGCCAGCACAAAGCTAAGCGACACGGTGATGGCGACGGCGACCAGCCAGTCGCCGCCGATCCAGCCGTTGGCGACCCCCACCGCGCAGACGATCAAGCCGAACTCGCTGTAGTTGGCCAGGCTCAAGGCAGCCATCAGGGAAGAGCGGGCGCGGAGCTTGAACCGCGTCAACAGAACGAAGAAGAGGCCCGCCTTGAAGGGAATCAACAGCATCAAGAACAGCGCGATCCACACCGCCTCCCAGCTCGGCACGCCCGACAAGCCGATGCTCAGGAAGAATCCGACCAGGAAGATCTCCTTGAAGCCGAAGATGCTCTTGGCGACCTCCTTGGACTTGGGGTGCCCGGCCATCAGCATCCCGATCACCAGGGCCCCCAGGTCTGCCTTCATGGCCACCAGGTCGAAACTCGCCGCGCCCACCACCAGGGCCAGAAAGAACCCGTAGAGGATGGTGACCTCCCCGTGGGAGCACCGCTCCATGACCTTGAAGAGGAGCGGCCGGAATAGAAAGAGGCCGGCGAGCACGGCCACCGCCCAGGGCGAGGGGAGCTTGCCGGTGGAGGCTGTGAGGAAGAGCACCGCCAGGACGTCTTGCATGATCAAGATGCCAATGGCGATGCGCCCGTGGAGGGAGAAGACCTCCCCCTTTTCTTCCAGCACCTTCATTGCGAAGACGGTGCTGGAGAAGCTGAGGGCAAACGCAATCAGCAGGCCGGAGGGGATGGACAGCCCGGTGAAGAGCCCGGCTCCCAGGATCCCCAGCCCGACGAGCACCCCCGCGAAGACGACGACGGTGGTCAACATGTGCAGCGAGGTGCCGACCCAGATCTCGGGTTTCAGCAACTGCCGGACGTTGAGCTTGAGGCCGATGTAGAAGAGCAGCAGCGTCACCCCCAGGTCGGCGACGACCTGCAAGACCTGGCCGCCGACCACCCCCAGGGCGTTCAAGACAAAGCCAGCGGCTAGAAAGCCCACCAGGGGGGGCAAGCCAACCTGCCGGGCCCCAAAGCCCAGGAGAAACGCCGTGGCGATCCACATCGTGTCCATGGGGGTACTCAACTCGCGAGCGAGGCATCGTTGGCGACCCAGCGCTACAAAAATGCGTCAAGTGTGGCGCCGGGGGCAAGCCCCCTTCCTCACGGCGTCTCCGGCTCCCGCCCCGCGACCGCAAAGTCGAAGGTGACGGTGTGGAGCCCCGTCCCGGTCCGAAACTGCACCAGCGCCCGGTGAGGCCCCTCCCGCCGAAGGGAGTCGTTGAAGTACAGCTTGGGACCCCGGTAGCCGGGATGGATCTCTTGAAAGCGGAAGTGGCTGTGTTCCTGGCCGCCCCCGTGGAGGTGGCGGGTCGCGGCGGCATCGCCCCCGGGCACCAGGGCCACGTGGGCCAGGGCGTTGCCGTGGCGTCGCAGATCGAGCACCGGCTCCCCAGAGTCGGTGGCGAGGGCCACGATTCCGTTCAGCAGGTCGCCCGCCCGGGGGGTCTCCGGGGCAGTGGTGAGGCTCGCCTCCAGGCCCGGGAGCCGGCGCGTCGGGGCGAACTCCCACCGCGGGGGCTCCTGGGCCGGCCCCTGGACCTCGAGCCGCAGGGACGCGGTGACGATGGTCCCCTTGTCGAGGAAGTCCACGATCAGCCAGTGGGGGCCGCCGAGGCGAAACGCGACCGGCAGGGTGAACCGGCCCTCGAAGAGCGCGGCCTCCTGCCACGGACCCAGGTCCTCGGGGTGGAAGTGGTGGAGCTCTTCCAGGTTCTCGCTCACGATCAGGAAGTTGGGCCGGCGCTCCGGCAGGGTGCCCAGCTCCCCTCCGGTGACGCCGCGCTCCTCGATGAAGAGGTGGAGCCGGCTCTCGCGGCCGGCGATCAGGGGGCCCGGCTCGGGCTCCACCCGAAAGCGGAACCGCTCGGCCACCCGCTCCGGGCTCACGGTCTTGAGGTGATGGAAGGTGGGGTCCTCCAGCTCGCAGCACCGGCTCCGCTCGTAGACCCCGTCGGGGTAGGGGGCTACGGGGCGGGCCGTGCGGAGGGCGGTTGCGGGGGCACAGGCGGCAACGGCGCCGACGGCGATCAGGAGCCAGGGCTTCATGGGCGACGCTCCGCTACCGGGAGTCCCCGGTGAAGGTGGCGGCCAACACCTGACCGTCGTAGTTGAGGAAGAGGTAGAGCCGGCGCCGGTCGGGCTCTCGCACCGCGTCGTTGGCGAAGACCAGGTGCCACTCCTCCAGGGCATCCACCAGCGCCAAGGTCGCCGCCTCCAGGCGCGCCTGGGTCCAGGTCTCAGGGAGCTTGCCCCGGGCAACCAGTCGGCCGACGAGCTCGCGCCCCAGGGCCACCGCCGCTTCCTCGGATATCACCGGGTGGCCCTCGTGGGCCTTCGCGGGGAGCACCGGCGCGGTGCTCAGCCAGCCCAGCAGGAGCACCACCCGACCGAACCAGCGGGTCACGGTTCGCCTCCCTCTTCCAACAGGTTGCCCTTGAACTTCCTCCGGGCCTTTTCCACCTCCAGGGCCTCGTGGGCGTGGCGGTGCTGGTCCTGGCTAAACGCCAGCTCGTCGGCAAACCGCTGGTGGGCGTAGCCGTGCAGCTGGAAGAGGAAGAGGAGCAGCCCGGCGGCCACCAGGGCCCCGTTGGCCAGGCGGCTGAAGGCGGCGAAGGAGGGGGTGCGACGCCAGCCCGCCAGCACGGCCACCATCACCAGCAGGGCGGCCACCTGGCCTACCTCCACCCCCACGTTAAACGACAGGATGCGCAGGACCAGGCCGGTCGCGTCCGTCCCGAGGGGCAACTGCTGCAGCCGGGTGGAGAGGCCGAAGCCGTGCACGAGCCCGAAGGCGAAGATCACCGGGAGGAGGCGGGGCGGCTCCCGCTTGAGGAGCCGCTGAAACCCGCCCAGGTTATCAAAGCCCTTGTAGCAGACGCTCAAGGCGATGACGGCGTCCACCAGGTAGTAGCTGGCCGATACCTGCCCCAGGGTGGCGAAGACGAGGGTGAGGCTGTGGCCCAGGGTGAAGGCGGTGACGGCGCGGACCACCTCCCAGGCGCGGCGGAGGAAGAAGATCACCCCGAGGAGGAAGAGCAGGTGGTCGTACCCGGTGACCATGTGCTTGGCGCCGAGCCACAGATACAGGGTGTACCCGCCTTCGAGCATGGCTTGCTGGTCGGCCGCGGACATGCCGTGGGCCGCGGCGGTTCCCGCGATGAGTGCGCTGCCCAGGGCGAGGGGCCAGGGAGTCACGGAGTTGCCCTCCTGTGGCGCGGCGGTGGGGGAAAGATCGTCGCGTTCGGGCGCCGGTTTGGCCGACCGCGGGCCCCCCCACCTTGACGGAAGCCGGGAAAGGAAGCAAGGACGGCGCGCCGACGGCCCTGGCGGTTCACCGGCGTACTTGGGTCGGAGCTCGCGGATGACCTGGATCTTGGCGGGGATGATGTCGAGGCGCTCCGTGTGCTTGCCGACTCATGTCGAATATCCAGCTGGGAGAGAGAGAGTTGCGAGCGCTGCCGGAAATGGGATACCCTCCGTCCGCCGGGAAAGTGCCTGTTGCCTCTGATCTGGCGGCGGCACACGATGTCGCTCTTTGCTGCCGGTTGATTTCGCTGATTCCCGTGGGCGCTCAGGTGCCGGAGTCGCAACCCCGCGGGCTGCTGAAGACCTCACCGTCAAAAGGAGGAAGGCAATGGGAAGATCGGATGTAGAGAAGGTCCTGAGAAGAGCTGCCTCATGACTTGGTTGAATTGCAGGCCGCAGCAGGAACGGTGGCAGATCCACTGATAAAGGAGGCCGTCGGATGTCAGAGGTAATGGACAACATCCTTTCGGGGTACCGGGGTGAGCCTGTCGAGTTGATTCCCATCCTTCAGCGGGTGCAGAAGGAGTTCACCTACCTGCCCGACGATGCGATGAGGCGAGTCGCCCGCTTCGTGGGAGTGGCGGAGAGTCGCGTTTACGCCGTGGCTTCGTTTTACGCCCAGTTCCGGTTCACGCCCACCGGTAAGAACCGTATCACGGTGTGCACCGGGACCGCCTGCCACGTGCGTGGTGCCCAACGGGTCATGGAGGAGTTCGAGCGGCGGCTCGACATCAAGGACGGCGAAACCACCAAGGATCTCGAGTACACGCTTGAGACCGCAGCCTGCCTCGGTTGTTGCGGGTTGGCACCCGCCGTCGTGGTCAACGAGACCACGTTCGGAGGCGTGACCTCGGCCAAGATCACCCAGATATTGAACGGGGAAGAAGGGGCGTCGCAATGAGCCACGATGCGAAGACCATCCTTGTATGCCAGGGCAGCGGCTGCGTATCCTCCCGGGCCCCCGAGCTTCAGAAGAACTTGGAGGCGCTCATCTCCGGCTCCGCGCTGGAGGTCAAGCCGAAAGTCAAACTGACCGGCTGCCAGGGCTTCTGCCAGGGGGGGCCCATAGTCGTCATCGAGCCCGAGGGCACCTGCTATCTAAAGGTCAAGCCCGAGGATGCTCAGGAGATCGTCGAATCCCATCTGCAAGGCGACGCTCGCGTAGAGCGCCTCTTGTATCGTGACCCAGGTACCGGCTCCGTGGTCGACCGGCACCAGGATATCCCCTTCTACAAAGAACAACAAAAGACAGTCCTCGCCAACTGCGGGCGCATCAACCCGGAATCTATAGAGGACTACACTGCCTGTGGCGGTTACGGAGCTCTGAAGAAGGTGCTCTTCGAGATGTCCCCGCAGCAGGTCGTGGATGAACTCAAGACATCGGGCCTCCGCGGGCGGGGCGGCGGCGGGTTCCCGGCCGGGCGCAAGTGGGAAGCATGCCTCGTGGCGCCGGGGGCGGACAAGTATGTGGTTTGCAACGCGGACGAAGGGGACCCGGGCGCGTTCATGGATCGTTCCCTCCTCGAAGCGGACCCCCATTCCGTGTTGGAAGGGATGATCATCGCCGGCTACACGGTCGGCGCGGCCAAGGGCTACGTGTACGTAAGAGCGGAGTATCCCCTGGCGGTCAAGCGCCTACGGATTGCCATCGAGCAGGCGCGGAACCACCGCTTTCTCGGTGACGACATCCTGGACAGCGGCTTCTCCTTCGACGTGGAGGTCTTTCAGGGGGCCGGCGCCTTCGTCTGCGGCGAATCTACAGCGTTGACCTTGTCGATCGAGGGCAGACGGGGCATGCCGAAAGCGGCCCCGCGGCCTAGAACGACCGAAGTGGGCTTGTTCGACAAGCCCACGCTGCTGAACAACGTCAAGACCTTCGCCTATGTTCCGCAGATCCTCAACCGCGGCGGCTCCTGGTTCGCCGGCATGGGGACGGAGAAGAGCAAGGGCACAGCGGTCTTCGCCCTTACCGGCATGGTTGAGAACAGCGGCCTCATCGAAGTGCCTATGGGTGTGACGCTGCGGCGGATCATCTTCGAGATCGGCGGCGGCATTCCCGGCAACAAGACGTTCAAGGCGGTCCAGACCGGTGGTCCCTCCGGCGGTTGCCTGCCCGCCTCGTTCCTGGACACCCCCGTGGACTACGACTCCCTGACCGCCGCCGGCTCGATGATGGGCTCCGGCGGCATGGTGGTAATGGACGAGGCCACCTGCATGGTGGACATCGCCCGCTACTTCCTCGACTTCACGGTGAAGGAGTCCTGCGGCCAGTGCTCGCTGTGCCGCGCGGGCTCTCGCCAGATGCTCGGGATCCTGCAGGACATCACCCAGGGCAAGGGCCGCCCCAATGACCTCAAGACCCTCGAGGAGCTGGGCGTGGCGGTCAACTCGGGCTCCCTGTGCGGCCTCGGGCAGAGCGCCGCGAACCCGGTGCTGACCACCCTGAAGTACTTCCGGAAGGAGTACGAGGACCACCTGGTCGGCCGGTGCCCGGCCAAGGTGTGCAAGGCCCTGATTCGCTACGAGATCTCGGCGCAGCGCTGCGTCGGCTGCCGCTTGTGCGCCAAGGCGTGCCCGGTGGACGCAATCTCCGGCGAGAACAAGAAACTCCACGTCATCGACCAATCGACCTGCATCAAGTGCGGCATCTGCGCGGAGAAGTGCCCGACCAAGTTCCGCGCCGTCGACTGCTTGACCGGGAACTCCGAGGAGGGAGGCAACTGATGGCATCCCGCGTCGAACTAACCATCAACGGCCGCAAGGTGACAGCAGCCGCGAAAACCACCGTTCTCGAGGCGGCGCTCGCCAACGGGATCTACATCCCCCACCTCTGCCACCACAAGGACCTGGTGCCTTCGGGGGTGTGCCGGCTCTGCCTGGTGGAGGTGAACGGTAAGTGGACCGCCATCTCCTGCAAGACCCCCGTGGAGCAGGGGTTCGTGGTCCGCACCGAGACCCCCGAGATCCAGGCGGTGCGCAAGGTCGCCGTGGAGCTGTTGATCGCGGATCACCAGACCAACTGCCTGGCCTGCGGTGCCAGCACCGACTGCGGCCTCCAGCGCGTGGCCCGGCACGTGGGGGTCGACCAGGACCGGTTGCGGCGCCTGAAGCGGCGCGCCCAGCCCCTGCCCCTGGATGAGTCCAACCCCTTCTTCACCTTCGACCCCAACCGCTGCGTACTGTGCGGCATCTGCGTGCGCACCTGCGAGGAGATCGAGCGGGTCAGCGCCATCGACTACACCTTTCGGGGCCCGGCCACCAAGATCGCGGGCTTCGGCGACAAGGCGCGGATCGAGTCGGCCTGTGAGTCCTGCGGCGAGTGCATCGTGCGCTGCCCGGTGGGGGCCCTCACCCCCAAGGACGCCCTGCCGCCGACCCACGAGACCCGCACCGTCTGCACCTTTTGCGGCTGCGGCTGCGGGATGTACCTGGGTGCGCGCGACGGCAAGCTGGTGCGCTCCCGGGGCGACGAGGCGAGCGCCGCCAGCCGCGGGCGGCTGTGCGTGAAGGGCCGCTTCGGCTATCACTTCGTCAACCACCCGGACCGCCTCAAGGCGCCCCTGGTGCGAAAGAACGGTGCCCTGGTGGAGACCACCTGGGACGAGGCCCTCGACCTCGTCGCGGAGAAGTTCGGGGCCCACAAGGGCGACGCCTTCGCCGTCATCGCCTCGGCCAAGTGCACTACCGAGGAGAACTACCTGCTCCAGAAGTTCACCCGGGCGGTGATGGGGACAAACAACATAGACCACTGCGCACGACTCTGACACGCCCCCACGGTGGCCGGTCTGGCCACGGTGTTCGGGAGCGGCGCGATGACCAACTCGATCCGAGAGCTGAGCGGCGCCGCCGCCATCTTCGCCATCGGCACCAACACCACCGAGGCCCACCCCGTCCTCGGCCTCGAAGTCAAGGAGGCCGTAGAGAGGGGGGCGAAGCTGATCGTCGCCAACCCCAAGGAAATCGACCTGTGCCGCTTCGCCCACCTGTTCCTGCAGCACCGGCCGGGCTCGGACGTGGCCCTGCTGATGGGCATGGCGCGGGTGATCGTCGACGAGGGCCTGGTCGACCACGCCTTCGTCCAGGAGCGGTGCCAGGACTACGAAGCCTTCAAGGCGTCCCTGGGCGCTTTCGACCTGGCCACCGCGGAGAGGATCACCGGGGTGCCAGGGGAGAAGATCGCCGAGGCGGCGCGCTGCTACGCGACCCACGACCCCGCGTCCATCATCTACTGCATGGGCATCACCCAGCACGTCCACGGCACCGACAACGTGTTGGCCCTCGCGAACCTCGCCATGCTCACTGGCAACCTGGGCAAGCCGTCGGCGGGGGTCAACCCCCTGCGGGGCCAGAGCAACGTGCAGGGGGCCTGCGACATGGGGGCCCTGCCCACCGTCTACCCCGGCTACCAGGCCGTGGCCGACGCCGGGGTCCGAGCACGGTTCGAGAAGGCCTGGGGCGTGCCCTTGAACGACAAACCGGGGATCACCCACACCGAGATCTTCAGCGCCGCCCACGACGGGACCATCAAGGCCCTCTACATCGTAGGCGAGAACCCCGTCCTCAGCGAGGCCGACGCCGACCACGCGGTGGAGTCGATGAAGCGGGCGGAGTTCCTGGTGGTGCAGGACCTCTTCCTCACCGAGACCGCCGAGCTGGCCGACGTGGTGCTCCCGGCGGCGAGCTTTGCCGAGAAGGAGGGCACCTTCGTCAACACCGAGCGGCGGGTGCAGCGGGTGCGCCGAGCCATCGACCCGGTGGGGGCCGCGAAGCCCGACTCCTGGATCTTCTCCGAGCTGGCCCGGCGCCTGGGCGCCGCGGGCTTCGACCACGAGGGACAGGCCCAGGTGTTCCAGGAGATCGGCTCCCTGGTCCCGGCGTACGCTGGGTTGAGCTACGAGCGCCTGGAGGAGACGGGCGTCCAGTGGCCCTGCCCGACCCCCGACCACCCCGGCACCCCGATCCTCCACACGGCGAAGTTCGGCACCGATACCGGCAAGGGCAAGTTCCGGGCCCTCGCCTACCGTGAGCCCGGCGAGTCGCCGGACGCCGAGTACCCGCTGTTCCTCACCACCGACCGGAACCTGTTCCACTTCCACGGCACCATGACCCGGCGGGTGTACGGTCTCAACGTGCTCAACCAGGAGGAGCAGGTCAACCTCCATCCCGCCGACGCGGGGCGCTTGGAGGTGGCCGACGGGGACCGGATCCGGGTGGTGTCGCGGCGGGGCGCGGTCGAGGCCCGGGCCCGGGTTACGGCGGCCTGCGTCGAAGGGACGGTCTTCATGAGTTTCCACTTCACGGAGGCCCGCACCAACGTGCTCACCTGCCGGGAACTCGACCCGGTGGCCAAGACCCCCAGCACCAAAGTGTGCGCGGTGCGGGTAGAAAAGGTTTCGGCCGCCTAGGGTTCAGTCCCCCCGCGAACCGTTCGGCGAAGACCTGTATGAGAAGGGGCGCTCCGGTTAGCGGAGCGCCCCTTCGTTCGGGGACGCACGCCCAGGCGACCGCGCCGTCCGCAGCCGTTGCCGCCCGGTCGTCTCCGGCCGGCTCGGTGTGCAGGACGTCCCACAGGGCGCGCACGGCGGCGACGGCGGCCGGCCGCCCCGGCGGGGCGAAGGTGGGGCGAAGGCCCCGGACGCAGGACGGGGGAAAGGCCTGGAGGATGCTGGCGAGGGCGACCCCCTCTGCCGCCAGGAGGCCGGCGAGCTTGGGCCCGCTCGGGGCCGCCTCGGCCGCCCAGGGGATCGACCGGAGGGCGTGGAGGTTCCCCACCAGCACCAGCACCCGGTCGACCGCTCCGTCGGCGTCCGCCGCGGCCACCTCCCGGGCCATGTGCCGGTCCCGGGGGGTGTCGCCGGTCGCCGGCGCGTCGATGGCCCGCACCGTCAAGGCCCCCCCCAGCCTCCCGAGGGCGCGCACCAGGGCTCCGTAGGAGGGCGCGTCCACCAGGGGGTGGGCGAGGGCGGTGCCGCGGCGTTCCCCTGCCACCGCCCGGTCCAGCTCCTCCTGGCGATCGCCGGGGATCTCCAGGCCGACCCAGACCCGCTCCCCGGCAGCCACCGCGTCGCGCACCAGGGCCAGGAAGAGGGCGTGGCTCGCCGGCTCGCCGTGGCGCTCCCCCAAGAGGACCACCCGCGAAGACCGGGCGACGGCCGAGAGTTCGGGGGGCGGGGTGACCGCCCCGGCGGCGGTGGGGTCGCCGCCGACGAAGGCGGCAGCGACGAGCAGGACGAAGAAGCGCACACTCCCTCCGTGGCGTTCCCCCCTCCGTGACAGATACCTTCCCCCTACCCTTCGGCCGGCACCTCCCCGGGCGTGAGCCCGCGCCCGAGGTGGGCCCGGGCGGCCGCGGCGAGGGCCTCGGCCCTCACCTCCCCGAGGCAGGCCGGGGCCTCGCAAAGGATCGGCTCCCCCGCGGTGCACGGAGCGCACGCCCGGCGCGCCCGGAGGATCGTCACCCGAGGCCCGAGGGGGTGCCACAGGCGCGGGTCGGTGGGCCCGAAGGCGGCGACCGTCGGCACCCCCAGGGCGGCGGCGAGGTGGGTGACGCCCCCGTCGTTGCCGAGGAAGAGGGCGGCGCCGGCCAGGACCCCCAGCAGGTCGGCCAGGGTTTGGCAGGGGGTCACCGCGTCGACCTCGGCGGCCAGGGGCTCCCAGCCGCCGCGCTCGGCTTCCGCCGGGCCCAGGAGGAGCCGGGTCGGGAGGGAACCCGGCTCGGCCAGGCGGGCGAGGGTTTCGCGCCAGGTGCCGACGGGCAGGTTCTTGCGGCGATCCCCGCTCCCCGGGTGGAGGAGGATCTCCCGGGGAGCTCGGCCGGGGAGGACCCGGCGGCGCCAGGACCCCAGCCACGGGGACGGGACCCGGGGCGCCCCCAGGGCGGCGAGCTGCCGCGCCTGGTGGTGGGGCACCCAGGCGCCCCCGGCCCCGGGAAAGCTCGCCACGCCGACCCCTCGGGGCCCCAGTCGGCGGGCCCATCCCGGGGCCTCGCGCCCCCCGAAGGCGAGGACGACCCCGAAGGGGGAGAGGGCGTCCACCGCTTCGGGCGCTGACCCCTCGCCCCACAGGGCGTGGCCGACGCGCAGAAGCGCCGGGGGTGCCGGGGCGAAGCCGGGCAGGAGTGCCAGGCGCTCGGGGCGCCCCCAGTAGCTCCAGGCCAGGCCGGGGTGGGCCTGGATCACCCGGGCCACGGCCGGGAGAGACAGAACGAAGTCTCCCAGGCCCCCCGCGTGATACAAGAGCCCCTGGCCTCCGGCTTGGTCCCTGCCGGCCCGGGCTGGCGCCTCCACCCGATCAGTGTAGGCCATCGCGCCCCGGCGAGGCCAGGGATTGGCCTTGACGAGGGTCGGCAGGCCCGGTATTTTACTGTCCGGTAAGTAAGGAGTTGCCGTGAGCCACGCCGAAGACCGCAAGACCCAGATCTTTGAAGCCGCCGCCCGGGTGTTCGCCACCAAGGGGTACGGCCGCTCGAGCCTCCAGGAGGTCGCCGAGGCCCTGGGGGTGACCAAGCCGGCCCTGTACTACTACTACCGGTCCAAGGACGAGCTGCTCTTCGAGATCACCTCGTTCGTCATGGATCGGGTGATGGCGGACCTCACGGAGGTCGCGGCGAGCCCGGTCTCTCCCCTGGAGAAGCTCCGGGCGCTCATCGGCCGCTACGTCCGGTTCTTCGCCGCCCACCCCCACGAGCTGACGATCATGTCCACCGAGGTGGCCTCCCTCGGCCCGGACCGTAGGGAGGTGATCCTCGGCCGCCAGCGGGAGTACCTGGGGATCCTGCGGGGGATCGTCCGGGACCTCCTGGCCGAGCACCCGGGCACCGCCCTGGACGAGACCTCGGTGGCCTTCGCCTTGTTGGGCGGCATGAACTGGATCTTCACCTGGTACGACCCCGCCGGCCGAGTCAACCCGGAAAAGCTCGCCGACGACTTTACCCACCTCTTCTCCTTCGGGCTCCAGGGCCCGCCCAGGGAGTGACCCAGCCATGAGCCAGTTTGCCCTCACCGCCGAGCAGCGCGACATCCAAAAGGCCGCCCGGGAGTTCGCCCAGGGGGAGTTCCCCCAGCGGGCCCGGGAGGCCGACGCCCGGGAGGAGTGCCCCCGGGAGCTGTACAAGATGGCCGCCGAGCTCGGCTTCGCCGGGCTCTTCTTCCCCGAGGCGTACGGCGGCGCGGGCCTCGGCTACCTGGACTTCTGCCTCGCGGTGGAGGAGTTCTGGCGGGCCGACCCGGGCCTGGGTCAGGCCCTGGGGTCGGTGACCTTCGGCGCCGACCTCCTGCTCCTCTACGGCACCGAGGAGCAGAAGCAGCGGTACCTGCCGCCGCTCACCACCGGCGACGCCATCATGGGCGCCGCCATCACCGAGCCCGACGCGGGCAGCGACATCGCCGCCGTGGCCACCACCGCGGTGCTCGATGGCGACGAGTGGGTGCTCAACGGCACCAAGGTCTTCATCACCAACGGCACGGTGGCCGACTACCTGGTGGTCTTCTGCCTCACCGAGCCCCACGCCCCCTCGCGCCACTCCCGCCACTCGTGCCTGATGGTCGAGACCGACCGGCCCGGCTACCAGGCCACCAAGCTCAAGGGCAAGCTCGGCATCCGGGCCTCGGACACCGCCGAGGTGGTCCTTCGGGACGTGCGGGTGCCGGCCGCGAACCTGCTCGGCCGACGGGGCCAGGGGTTTGCCCAGTTCATGGAGTTCTTCAATCGCACCCGGCTCCACGTGGCGGCCCAGGGGGTGGGGGTGGGCCAGGGGGCCCTGGACAAGGCGGTGCGCCACGTGAAGGCAAGGGAGCAGTTCGGCCGCCCCCTGGCGGCGCTCCAGGGGGTCCAGTTCAAGATCGCCGAGATGGCGACCCGGGTCGAGGCCGCCCGGTGGCTGGTGTACCGCGCCGCGGCCCTGGTGGATAGCGGCATCACGGACCACGGCCTGATCGCCATGGCCAAGTGGCTGGCGGGCGAAACCGGCGTACGGGTCGCCGACGAGGCGCTGCAGCTCCACGGTGGCTACGGCTACCTGGCCGAAAACGACGTCGAACGCTTCTACCGAGACGCCAAGATCGTCGAGATCTACGAAGGCACCAAGGAAGTGGAGAAGCAGATCGTCGCTAGATCTCTTCTTGGGAAGGTCTGAGTTCCGGGGGGTTTTGGACAGGATAACAGGATGAAAAGCAGGATAAATACAGGATAATTCTTGGGATCGCTGGGTGGCAACTCCATCAATAGATGGAACCCAAACAAACCCCATCAGATCTTATCCTGTTATCCTGTCAAGAAACCCCCGTCGTCCCCTGTCCCGTCGACTTGTCAAAGAGGACCCCGAGTGGCGAAGCTGAGTGACATCGAGGGCGTTCCCCTGGCCGAGCGGTTCGAGCTGGCTGCGTGCCTGCAGTGTGGGCGGTGCACGGGGGGGTGCCCGATGAGCCTGCGGTCGCCCCTGAACTCCCGGCGGCTGCTGTACGAGTCCCTGGTGCGCGAGGACGGGGAGGAGCTCCTGGACCGGGACGAGGTGTGGGACTGCACCGCGTGCCGCACCTGCGCCGACCGCTGCCCCCGCGAGCTCAAGCCGGTGGAGGTGGTCCGGGCGATCCGCACCCTCAAGGTCGAGGGGGGCCGCATCCCGGAGACCGCCATGGCGGCCCTGGAGTCGAGCTTGAAGCACGGGAACCCCTGGGGCCGGTCCCGCCAGAAGCGCTCGGCCTGGGCCGAGGAGGGCGTCCCGGTCCGGTCCCTGGCCGAGGGCCACGAGTCCGAGCGCTTGTGGTTCGTGGAGTGCGCCGCCGCTTACGATCCCCGGTGCCAGGCCATGGCCCGGGCCCTGGCGCAGCTCTTCGCGGCCGCCGGCTACGACTACACCACCCTCGGCAACGACGAGACCTGCTGCGGCAGCGAGGTGCTGCGCCTCGGGGAGCTGGGGCTCTTCGAGGAGCTCCGGGAGACCAACCGGGAGACCTTCCGGGAGCTGGGGTTCCGGGAGATCGTGGCCACCTCGCCCCACTGCGCGGCCACCTTCCGGGACGACTACGGTCTCGACACGCCTGTCCTCCACTACGCCCAAGCCCTGGCCGGGCTCCTGGCCGAGGGGCGGCTCCCCCTGGAGCGTCCGGTGCCGCTGCGGGTCGCCTACCACGACCCCTGCTACCTGGGGAAGCAGGCGGGGGTGTACGAGGAACCCCGGGCGGTGCTCCGGGCGGTGCCGGGGGTGGAGCTGGTGGAGTTCGACCGGTGCCGGGAGCGGAGCCTCTGCTGCGAAGGCGGCGGCGGCCGCATGTGGCTCGAGGGCCTGGGGGAGGGCGAGCGCAACGCCCAGCGCCGGGTCCGGGACGCGGCGGACCTCGGCGTCGACGCGGTGGTGACCGCCTGCCCCTTTTGCCTCCTCACCCTCGAAGACGCCCGCAAGACCACGGGCCTGGAAGAGAAACTCGAAGTAATCGACTTGGCGGAGTTGGTAGCTCGGGCTTTGGCTTGACGGGGTTTTTTTGACAGGATAACAGGATAAGAGCAGGATAAGATCGGGATAAAACAAGGCTTTTCGTTTGTTGTGCCAGAACGAGCCGCGTTCTCTTGGAATCGCATAGGGCCACAAAAGAGATCTATCCGATTTTATCCTGTTATCCTGTCAAAAAACCCCTTCCCAAGGAGGCGATATGAACATTGCGGTTTTTGTGAAGCATGTGCCCGACACCGCCGAGGCCGATTTGCAGGTGGCGGCGGATGGCCGGTCGCTCAAGGCGTCGGGGCTGCCGTACCAGATGAACGAGTGGGACCGGTTTGCCCTCGAGGAGGCGGTGCGCCTCAAGGAAGCCAGCGGGGGTAGCCTCACGGCATTCCTGCTGGGACCCGAGGAGGCCGAGGAGAGCCTGCGGCGGTGCCTGGCGGTGGGGGCCGACCGGGCGGTGCGGGTGTGGGACCCCGCCCTGGCCGACCCGGGCCCCGGGGGGGCTGCCGCGGTCCTGGCCGCCGCCCTGGGGGGCGAGCGGTTCGACCTGTACCTGTGCGGGGCGCTCGCTTCCGACGACGGGTACGGCATCGTCGGGCCGACCCTGGCGACCCTGCTGGGGGTACCCGCGGCGACCCTGGTGAACCGCCTGGAGGTGGCGGACGGGCGGGCCCGGTGCCACCGGGAGCTGGAGGGGGGCTGGACCGAGGTGGTGGAGCTCCGGCTGCCGGCCCTGGTGACGGTGCAGACCGGCCTCAACGCCCCCCGGTACGTGTCGGTCCTGGGCATCCGCAAGGCCCGCTCCAAGCCGATCGAGGTCACGGGGCTGGGCCCCGGGAGCACCGGAAAGCTCGGCGGCCTCCTGACCCTGGAGGGCCTGGAACCGCCGCCCCCCGGCCGGGAGGCCGAGCGGTTCGAGGGCTCCCCCGACGAGGTGGCGGCCCGGGTCGTGGGGGTCTTGCGGGAGAAGGGAGGTGTCCTGTGAGCGTCTGGGCCGTAACCGAGCACCGAAGCGGTGCGCTGCGCGAGGTGACTGCCGAGGTGGTCGGCGCCGCCCGGGCCCTGGGGGCCGGGCCGGTGACGGCGGTGGTGCTGGCTGGTCCTGGCCAGGCCGAGGCCCTGTGCCGGGCCCTGCCGCCGGGCGCCGACGCCGTCTTGGCGGTGGAGCACCCGGAGCTCGCGGGGTTCAACGGCGCGGCGGTGGCCGCCGCCCTGGAGCGCCTGGCGGCCGAGCGGGGACCCCGGGTGATCCTGGGCGCCCAGTCGGCGGCCGGCATGGACTGGGCGCCGGCCCTGGCCGCGGCCCTGGGGGCGCCGGTGGTCACCGACGCCATTGGACTCACCTGGGCCGACGGCGCGCTCGGTGCCCGGCGCTCGGTCTTCGGGGGCAAGCTCCAGGCCCGGGTGCGCCTCGCCGCCACGCCCACGGTCATCGCCACCCTACGGCCGGGCTCCTGCGAGTCGGCCCCGGCCGGTGCCCCGATCCCGGTGCCCGAGCGGGTGGCGGCCGACCTGCCCGACCTGGGGAAGCGGTTCCTGGAGTGGATGCAGGAGGCTGCCGGCGAGGTGGACATCGCCCAGGCCGACGTCCTGGTCAGCGTCGGCCGCGGCCTCGGCGATGGGGAGAACCTGGACGTGGCCCAAGCCCTGGCCGAAGCCCTGGGCGCCACGGTCAGCTGCTCCCGGCCGGTGGTCGATTCGGGCTGGCTCCCCAAGGAGCGCCAGGTGGGCATCTCGGGGAAGACGGTCAAGCCCAAGGTCTACCTGGCGCTTGGTATCTCCGGCGCTTTCCAGCACGTCACCGCCATGAGGGGAGCGAGCCTCGTCGTCGCGGTCAACAAAGACCCCAAGGCCCCCATCTTCCGCGTCGCCCACTACGGCATCGTCGGAGACCTGTTCAAGATCGTCCCCGCCCTCACCAAGGCCGTCAAAGCCGCCCGGACGGGGGGGACTTGACCGGATAACGGGATCGACGGAGGCGGATGAACGGGATGGGGCTCATTGGAGCAGAAGGAGGTGGCCGTGCAGTTCGAGGCGATCACCGAGAAGGTCATCGGCTGTGCCTACCGGGTCTATAACCGCATGGGCCACGGCTTCCTCGAGTCCGTGTACGAGAAGTGTCTCCTGATCGAGCTCCGGAAGGCCGGGGTCCGGGCCGAGGCTCAGCGCCCCATCGCCGTCCGCTACGACGGCGAGCTGGTGGGGGAGTTCGTGGTGGACCTGCTGGTGGAGGACGACATCGTGGTGGAGCTCAAGACGGTGAAGCGAATATCTCCGATCCACGAAGCCCAGCTGGTCAACTACCTGGTCGCCACCGGGAAGCCCCTGGGGCTCCTCCTCAACTTCGGTGAGGAGCGGGTCGAGGTCCGCCGCAAGCTGCGCGACCTCGCCCAGCTCCCCCCAGCCTGACCCCCATCCCGTGCATCCCGTTATCCGGTCAAAGAGACCCCCGTCCGCCCTCGTGGTGGGAGCTGGCATTGCGGGGATCCAGGCGGCCCTGGACCTGGCGGAGGCCGGGGTGGACGTCGTCCTGGTCGAACAGGGCGACTCCATTGGCGGGCGCATGGCTCAGCTCGACAAGACCTTTCCCACCCTGGACTGCTCCTCCTGCACCCTCACCCCCCGCACCGCCGAGGCGGGGAGCCACCCGAAGATCCGGCTCCTCACCCGGGCCGCGGTCGAGGCCCTGGAGCTGGCGGGCGGGGGCTTTCGCGCCCGGCTCCGGGTGCGGCCGCGCTTCGTCGACCCCGAGCGGTGCGTGGCGTGCGGGGCGTGCGCCGCGGCGTGCCGGCTCAAGGGCCGGGTGCCCCGGGCCTTCGACCAGGGCCTCGGGCGGGGCAGCGCGGTGGGGGTGCCCTTCCCCCAGGCGGTGCCGTCGTCCTACGCCGTGGACCCGGCGAGCTGCCTCTACCGCAAGAGGGGTAAGTGCGGCGACGGGCCCAAGTGCGTCACCGCGTGCCCCTCGGGGGCGATCCGGCTGGACGAGGGGGAGCGGGTCGAGCAGGTCCGGGTGGGGGCCGTAGTGGTCGCCACGGGCTACCGGCCCTACGACCCGGCCGACCCCGACACCGGCCGACCCGAGCTCGGCTTCGGCCGTTACTCCGAGGTGATCACCAACCTCCAGTTCGAGCGGCTCTGCTCGGCCTCGGGCCCCACCGGCGGCACGCTCGCGGTGCCCGGCTGCGAGCGGGAGCCCCGGCGAGTGGTCTTTCTCCAGTGCGTGGGGTCCCGCGACCGCACCACCGGCGCGGCCTACTGCTCCCGGGTCTGCTGCATGGTAAGCGTGAAGCAGGCCATCCTCGCCGTGGAGAAGCTCCCGGGGGTCGAGGTGACGATCCTGTACATGGACCTGCGGGCCTTCGGCAAAGGCTACGAGGAGTTTCTCGAGCGGGCCCAGCGCGTTGGGGTGGTCCTGCGGCGGGGCAACCCCTCCGAGGTGTACCGCCAAGACGACGCGCTGGCCGTGCGCTTCGAAGACACCCTCCTGGGCCAGGCCCAGGAACTGGCGGCCGACCTGGTGGTTTTGGCCGCCGGGCTTAGGCCCCAGGCCGACGCGGCCGAGCTCGCTGCCGTCCTCGGGCTCCCCCTGGCCGGCGACTGCTTCCTGGCCCTGGCCGAGCCCCGGGACCCCGCCCGGTCGCCGCGCCCCGGGGTCTTTTTGGCCGGCGCCTGCGCCGGCCCCCTCGATATCCCCGACGCCGTGACCGCGGGCTCGGCGGCCGCCGCCGCGGCCCTGGGGTACCTCTTGGGCGGGGGGGCGCCGTGACCCGAGGGACGGCGGTGTACCTGTGCCACTGCGGCCAGAACATCGCGGCCACGGTGGACGTGGCCGTCCTGGCCGCCGAGCTCGCGGCGCGGCCCGACGTGGCCGTGGTCCGGGACTACCCCTACCTCTGCTCCCGGCCCGGCCAGGAGCTGATCCGGGCCGACCTCCGGGAGGGCCGGGCCAGCCGCGTGGTGGTGGCCGCCTGCTCCCCCCGGATGCACGAGGCGACCTTTCGCCAGGCGTGCGCCGCCGAGGGGCTCAACCCGTATCTCCTGTGCCACGTCAACGTGCGAGAGCAGTGCTCCTGGGTCCACCCGGAGCCGGTCGAGGCGACGGCCAAGGCCCGGGACCTGGTGGCCATGGGGCTGGCGCGGGTGCGGTGCCAGGAGCCGCTCCTGGGCTCCGAGGCCCCGGTGACGCCCCGGGCCCTGGTGGTAGGGGGCGGGCCCGCGGGCCTGGCCGCGGCCGCGAGCCTCGTCGGCGTGGGCCTAGAGGTGGTGCTCGTCGAGGCCGGGGACCGCCTGGGGGGCCGAGCCGCGGATCTCGGCCGGTCCTTTCCCGAAGGGGGCGAGGTGGGCCCCTGGCTTCATGGCCTCGTGGGCCGGGTGGCGGCGGATCCCCGGATCGAGGTGCTCCTCGGGACCCGCCTCGCCGGGCTCGAGGGCCCCCCGGGGAGCTTCGAGGCCACCCTGGCGACGCCCCGGGGCCCAAAGGCCCGGGCGGTGGGCGCCGCCATCCTCGCCACCGGGTTCGACCCCTACCGGCCCGACGACCCGGCCCAGGGCCGACCCGAACTCGGCTACGGCCGCTATCCCGGGGTGGTGACCCAGGCGGAGCTCGAGGAGCTGCTCCGGACCGGCGCCCTGCCGCCGGGCGCCTCGGTCGCCTTTCTCCAGTGCATCGGCTCCCGGGACAAGACCACCGGCGGCGCCCACTGCTCCCGCACCTGCTGCATGGTGAGCGTGCGCCAGGCGGCGGAGGTGAAAGCGACACGCCCCGAGACCCGGGTGCAGGTGCTGTACACCGATCTTCGGGCCTACGCCCGGGGCGCCGAGGAGGCGTACGAGGCCGCCGGCCGCGCCGGGGTGGTGTTTCGGCGGGGGGCCGCCTCCGAAGTGTATGCGAGGGGCCAGGGGCTGGCCGTGCGGTGGGAAGACACCCTTATGGGGGAGGCCCGGGAGCTCGCTGCCGACCTGGTGGTGCTTGCTTGCGGCGCCCGGCCCCGGGCCGACGCCGCCGAGGTGGCCCGGGCCGCCCGGGTGGCCCGGAGCCCCGACGGCTTCTTCCTCGAGGCCCACCCCAAGCTCCGCCCCTCCGAGACCGCCTCGGCGGGGGTGTACCTGGCCGGCGCCTGCCAGGGCCCCAAGGCCCTGGACGAGGCCGTAGCCTCGGGCCGGGCCGCCGCAGCCAAGGCCGGCGCCCTGCTCCTCAAGGGGCGGATCGCCGTGGACCCGACGATAGCCGTCATTGACCCCGACCGCTGCGCCGCCTGCGGCCTGTGCGAAACGCTCTGCCCCACCGACGCCCCGGCGCCCCTCCCCCACGCCCCCCTCTACCGCATCGAGCCCTCCCGCTGCCAGGGCTGCGGCGCCTGCGCCGCCGCCTGCCCCGCCAAGGCGGCCACCCTCAAACACCACCGAGCCCACCAGGTGCTGGCCGAGCTCGCCGCGGCAACCTGAGGGGAGCCCCTTCGGCGCTTCTGGAGGTCTTCGTCCCGTCACTTGGCCGCGTGGCACGTCTTGCACAGCGGGGCGAACCCACTCGTGACGTTCTTAGCATCCTTTCGCAGGAACCGGGTTCGGTAGGGCTCGAAGGTTCCTTCCATGCCGGGCTCTGGCGGCGGCCGGTAGCGGATGCCGATGCCGGGGAGGTGTGGATTGTGACAGGTGCCGCACGTCACGACGGGATACTCCTCTCCGTACTCGCTGACCCACACCTCGAAAGGGAGATCCGCCGGCAACGGGTCCATCGTGACTCGCTTCCCCGTCGGGTGGCTCTTCCCTAGGTGCTTCTTGGAGTGACAGGTCAAGCAGATATCCACAACCTTCGCAACGAACCCATGGGGCTCCACAAAGACTCCGAGCTGCGCAGAGGACTTGTGGCAGTCTCCGCATTGATAGAAGTCGGAAAACGGAAGATTCATGAGCGTTACATTTGCCTCTGCGTGGATCGCGAGGGTAACCAACGCCACCGCCGCCGAACATCCCCCGGTCTTCATGTCCCTCTCCTCCTCGGATTGCGCCCACCCAGGCCGAGCAGTTCCCAGCCGCTGGAACCGGGGCCCTCCCCTACCGCGTCGAGCACCGGTCAGCACCGAAGACAGGACCGGGCGCACCGTCGCCTCACCGCTTCACGGCGACGCAGCGCCACCCGGCCTCGAAGCTCCGAGGGGCCGATGCCTCCAATCGTTGGGCAATCTAGAGCGGAAAAGCCCCCCTAGGCTTGCTATGGGGCAGCTAATCAGGCATCTGCGGTGCCGTCAACGGGGGCACAGGAAAAAATCCGCAGGCGTATTCCGACCCCGCGCGGCGGTGCCGGGTTTCGCAGTGTGGCTTGCCCTCCGTTGGGCGCGGCTCTACCCCCCGAAGGGGGTTCGGGTTGAATAACGTCGTTTGGGTGCTCCGCGCTAACCGCGGCTCCACGAAACCGCGCAAGAGGCGCCAAAGCAGCAAAGCAACCGGCGGCCACGGACAAATTATCGATCTCGTGACGAAACAGCGTTCGCAAGTTGCAGAAAAGAGGCCTAGAATGCGGCAGCCGAGACGCATCGGGCAGCGAAGCGGACGGGAGAACGCCCCAGGACGGGGTAAGCCGTGCGACACGAGTGTCGCACGGCTGTGGCGGGGCGGGGCGGGCTCGAAAGCACTGCGACGGGACCAGCGCTCGCCCAAGACGAGGGCGAAGGCTACGCGGAGCCGCCAGCGGCGAAGGCGGGGGCGACCCGGGAGCCAGGCACGGAGGTTGTGGACTACAGGGGAGCCCGCGGGGGTAGCCAACGGCCCGGGGTCTCGGGCGAGGGGAGCAGGAGGCGCGATGAGACCGACCACATCCGGGTACTGGAACCCGATCCTCGAAACCCTGAACCCGGCGGCGACCCGGGCGCTTCAACTGGGGAAGTTCCAGCGGGTCGTGGCCTGGGTGTACGAGCGCGGCCCCATGTACCGCCGAAAGTACGCCGCCGCCGGCCTGACCCCCGGGGATATCCGGAGCTGGGAGGACGTGGCGCGGGTGCCCCTGATCACCAAGGACGACTACCGCTGCCCGGGGGTGGACCCCTTCCCCTGCGGCGATACCCTGTGCGTGCCCCTTCGGGTACAACCTCTTCGTCGCCTACCTGTGCGCGGGGGAGCCCGGGGCCCTGGTGCCGAGCACCAAGGGCGAAGCGCTTCCAGATCCGCGAAGCCCAGGTCTCGGATCTAGAAGCGATCCTACCCCGCCCCGCCCCCAACCCTAACGAGCGAAAAGGAGGCCTCCATGCACCACCGCTGGCAGAAGACCCTCATCGCCCTGGTCGCGGCCGTGGCCCTCGGCACCCCGGCTCTGGCCGGCCTGCCCGGCGCCGGGCAGCACTACCCCAACGGCTCCAGCGACATCATGGGTGGGGTCCTGCCCCCCCCCGGCTTCTACTGGGTCAACTACCTGGCGTACATCGGGAAGGACAAGCTCGCGGATAACAACGGGGACAAGGCCGTGTTAGGGCCCGGGACGTCCGACCTGGAAGTCGGGGTCTTCGTGGAGGTGCCGCGCTTCGTCTACATGAGCTCCATCAAGATCCTCGGCGCCACCTGGGGCGGCCAGATCTTCTTCCCAATGTACCTGGCGGACGCCAAGCTCAAGGGCGGGGCGACCACGATTTACGACGACGACAGCGGCGGCCTCGGGGACATCATCTTCAGCCCCCTGGTGCTCGCCTGGCACCTGAGCCCCAACCTGCACATGGGGGCCGCCGTGGACATCTGGGCGCCGACCGGGAACTACAACCGGTCGGAGCTGTCCCGCCAGATCCTCAACAAGAATTCCTGGACCTTTGAGCCGGTCTTTGCCGTCAGCTACTGGGTGCCCGGCGGCATCGACCTCTCGGCGAAGTTCATGTACGACTTCAATACGACCAACGACGACTACCTGCCCCCCGGTGCGTCGGCGCCGGTGGACATGAAGGCGGGCCAGGAGTTCCACGTCGACTACGCGGTCAGCTACGCGCTCGGCAAGGAGGACCTTCGCCTGGGGCTTTCCGGCTACTACTTCCAGCAGATCACCGAGGACCAGATCGACGGCAGCGACGTCCCCGACACCAAGTCCCGGATCGCCGCCATCGGCCCGATCCTCAAGTGGTGGCCCGGCATGGGCAAGGTGAGCTTGACCGCGAAGTACCTCAAGGAGTTCGGCGCCCGCAACACCCCCCAGGGTGAGAGCTTCTGGGTGAACTCTACCTACGCCTTCTAATCGAGCGCCCCCCGTTTCGAACGCGCGGGAAGGGCGGCCGCTCTTCCCGCGCCGGGGCGGTTCACGGCGGGACCCGGGCCGGCGTCAGCCGTCGGCCGATCCCGGCCGCGGCTTCCACCAGCAGCTCCCCCGCCCGGGCCAGTCGGCCGTCGGTGAGGCGCGTGGCGAAGCCGGCGACCCATAGCGCGGCTACCGCCTGTCCGCCCCGGGAGATCGGCGCCGCCACCGCCCGCACCCCCCGCAGATACTCCTCGTCGTCCACGGCGTACCCCCGCGCCCGGGTCGCCTCGACCTCCCGCAAAAACTCCGCCGGGTCGGTGACCGAGCGCTCGGTGAAACGGGGCAGGGCGACCCCCTCCAGGGCGGCCCGCGCCCCAGCGGGGGGGAGGGCGGCCAGGAAGACCTTGCCGAGGGCGCCGGCGAACCGGGGCAGGGCCAGGCCCGGTCGGGAGGAGAGGCGCAGGTCGCCCCGGCCCTCCACCCAGTCCAGGACGACCACCGTCTCGCCCCGGGACACACCGACGAAGGCGGCCTCCCCCAGGTCCTCGGCTAGGCGCTCCAGAACCGGGCGGGCGAGGGTGGCCAGGTCGCCTGTCGCCGCGGCCCGGCGCGCCAGGTCAAGAAAGCCGGGCCCGATGCCGTAGCCCGGGCCGACGCGAGCCACCCACCCCAGGTCTTCCAGGGCCTGGAGGAGGCCGTGAACGCTGCTCTTGCCGACCCCGAGGGCCCGGGAGAGCTCGCTCAGGGTGGGGGGCTGGGCCGCCTCGGCGAGGTGCTCCAGGAGGTCGGCGGCCCGGCGGATGGCCGGGGCCTGGTAGGTCGTGCCCATGTCGTTCACTCCAGTGAACGAAGTATGGGGGGCCGAGAGCCCGGCGGTCAAGGCAAAAAGGCCGGTCCTGGCGGCTTGACTTTGGCGCGGCGGCGGGTGATCATCCACGGGCCAGCGTTCGCCGGACTGAACGATCGGCTACGGCTCGCTGGAGAGAGGTGCGGCCATGGTCCTGCCCGACTTCGACTACTACGCCCCGGCTACCCTGGCCGAGGCGTGTGCACTGCTCGCCGAGCTCGGCCCGGGGGCTCGGGTCCTGGCCGGGGGCACGGATCTCCTGCACCAGATGAAGACCGGCAAGCGGGCGCCCACGGCCCTGGTGTCCCTGAAGCGCCTCGCCCCCCTGCGGGAGATCCGCTGCGAGGCCGGCCGGGGGGTGGTGATCGGGGCGCTGGCCACCCAAAACGAGCTGGTGGACTCCCCGGTGCTCGGGGCCCGCTACCCCTCGATTTGCGGCGCCGCCCACCAGATGGCGTCGCTGCAGATCCGCCACCTCGGCACGGTGGGGGGCAACATCGCCAACGGGGTACCCTCCGCCGACCTGCCCCCCATCCTCATCGCCCTCGGGGCGAGGGTGCGCCTGGTGGGCGCGACCGGGGAGCGGAGCCTGCCCCTGGAGGCGGTCTTTACGGGCGCCGCGGAGACCGTGCTCGCCCCGGGGGAGATCCTGGCCGAGGTGGCGATCCCCGACGGGGGGTGGACCGGCAGCCGCTACCTCAAGTTCGGCTTGCGCCGCTCCGGGGCGCTGGCGGTGGCCGGCGCGGCCGTGGCGGTGCGGTGCGAGGCCGGCCTGATCCGGGAGGCCCGGGTGGTGCTCTCCTCCTGCGCCCCCACCGTGATCCGCTCCCCCGCCGCCGAGGCGTACCTGCGGGACAAGCCCCCCAACGACGAGGTGCTGGCGGAGGCCGGGCTCCGGGCCGAGGCCGACAGCCGCCCCCGGGACAGCCTTCGGGGCTCCGCCGAGTACCGGCGCCACCTGGCCCGGGTGTTGACCCGCCGGGCCCTTTCGCGCGCCATCGAAGAAGGCCACGGGTGAACCCATGGAAACCCTCACCGACCCCCAGGGCGTCAAGCGCTACCTCGTCACCGTGACCGTCAACGGCGATCGCCACACGGCGGTGGTGAAGGCGAACCTCACCCTCACCAACCTGCTGCGCGATCACCTGGACCTGACCGGCACCAAGAAGGGGTGCGAGCTCGGGGACTGCGGGAGCTGCACCGTGCTCCTGGACGGCAAGCCGGTGGACTCCTGTCTGGTGCTGGCGGTGGAGGCCGACGGCCGGGAGGTCACCACCATCGAGGGGGTGGCCCAGGGCGGCCGACTCGACGCCCTCCAGGAGAGTTTCGTCAACCACGCCGCGGTGCAGTGCGGGTACTGCACGCCGGGGATGATCCTCTCCGCCAAGGCGCTCCTGACCCGCAACCCCCACCCCACCGAGGCCGAGATCCGCGGGGCGATCGGGGGCAACCTGTGCCGCTGCACCGGCTACGTGCACATCGTGGAGGCGGTGCGGGCCGTGGCCGAAGGTCGGGTCGCCCCCGAGGACGAGGGCCCGGGCCCGTGGATCCGGAGGTGAGACCATGAGCGCGAAGCACCGGGTCATCGGCCGCAGCGTCCCCCGCCTGGACGGCCGGGAGAAGGTCACCGGCGCCGCCAAGTACACCGGCGACCTCAAGTTCCCCAACCTCCTCCACGGCAAGATCCTCACCAGCCCCCACCCCCACGCCCGCATCCGGGCCATCGACACCTCGGCGGCCGAGCGCCTGCCCGGGGTCAAGGCGGTGATCACCCACCGGGACGTGCCCGACCTCAAGTACGGGATCAGCCCCGCCCGCTGGGACGAGAACATCTTCTGCATCGACAAGGTGCGCTTCGTCGGGGATAAGGTCGCGGCGGTGGCGTGCCTGGACGAGGAGACCTGCTACCGGGCGCTCTCCCTGATCCGGGTGGAGTACGAACCCCTCCCGGCCGCCCTCGACTTCCTCCGGGCCATGGACGACGGCGCCCCCCAGGTCCACGAGGAGTACCCCCGCAACATCAACACCGAGATCCACCAGAACTTCGGCGACGTGGACCAGGCCCTTGCCGCGGCCGACCACCTGCGCACCGACGCCTTCCTCGGCAACCGCACGTACCAGGCGCCCATCGAGCCCCACTCGGCGATCTCCGTGTGGGAGGGGGGCAAGCTCACGGTGTACTCCTCCACCCAGAGCCCCCACTACTTCCAGTACTACATCGCCCGGCAGTTCGGCCTGCCCCTGGGCTCGGTGCGGGTGATCAAGCCCTACCTGGGGGGAGGCTTCGGGGGCAAGCTCGAGCCCACCGGCCTGGAGTTCGCGGGGGCGGAGCTGGCGCGGCGCACCGGCCGGCCGGTGCGGATGTTCTACGACCGGGCCGAGATGTTCGCCCACAACCGCGGCCGCCACGCCCAGTACATGGAGATCACCACCGGGGTAACCCGGGAGGGCAAGCTGCTGGGGGCCCGGGCCAACTTCATCATGGACGGCGGCGCCTACACCAGCCTCGGCATCGCCACGGCGTACTACGCCGGCGCGCTGTTGCCCCTCACCTACGAGTTCGACCACTACCGGTTCGACCTCTACCGCGTTTACACCAACCTGCCTGCCTGCGGCGCCCAGCGGGGCCACGGCGCGCCCCAGCCCAAGTACGCCTTCGAGAGCCACCTGGACAACGTGGCCGCCGACCTCGGGCTCGACCCCCTGGAGCTCCGGCTCCGAAACGCCCGGCGGCCGAATACCGTGACCCCCAACGACTTCCGGGTCAACTCCTGCGAGCTCCGGCAGTGCCTGGAGCGGGCCCGGGAGCTCTCCGGGTGGGACCGGAAGAAGGGCCGCCTGCCCCGGGGCCGGGGCATCGGGGTGGCCACCGGGAGCTTCGTCTCGGGGGCCGGCTACCCGATCTACCGCACCGACCTGCCCCACTCGGCGGTGGTGCTCAAGGTTAACGAAGACGGCACCTCCGCCACCCTGTACACCGGCGCCCCCGACATCGGCCAGGGCTCGGACACCGCCCTGTGCCAGATGGCGGCCGAGGCCATGGGCTACCGGTACGAGCAGATGAAGATCGTCGCCGCCGACACCGAGACCTGCCCCCTGGACCTGGGGGCTTACGCGAGCCGCCTCACCCTGATGACCGGCACCGCGGTGATGCGGGCCGGCGAGGAGGTGAAGCGCCAGCTCCTGGATCTAGCCTCCACCCTGTTGCACCTGCCGGCCGACGACCTGGACTGCCAGGAGGGGGTGATCTTCTCCCGGTCCCGGGAGGGTAAGGCCCTCACCTTCGAGGAGGTGGCGCGCACGCACTTCGTGCTCAAGGGCCCCCTGGTGGGCAAGGGCGCCTACACCCCCCCCAAGCTCGGGGGGAGCTTCAAGGGGGCCCCGGTGGGCACCAGCCCAGCCTACAGCTTCGGGGTCCAGGTCTCGGAGGTGGCGATCGACGAGGAGACCGGCGAGGTCCGGGTGGTCGACGTGTGGGACGTGCACGACTGCGGCACGGTGATCAACCCCCGGCTCCTCCACGGCCAGGTGCACGGGGCCCTCGCCATGGGCATGGGGGAGAGCATCTGGGAGCAGGTGGTCTTCGACGAGCACGGGAAGATCCGCAACCCGGACCTGGCCAACTACCGCATCCCCACCGCGCTAGACATGCCCCGCATCACCTCCGAGGTGGTAGAGAGCCACGAGCCGGCCGGGCCCTGGGGGGCCAAGGAGGTGGGGGAGGGGTCCACCAACCCCACCATGGGCTGCTTCTCCAACGCGATCTTCGACGCCATGGGGGTGCGGGTGAACTCCCTCCCCTTGAGCTACGAGAAGGTGTGGCGGGCGCTCAAGGAGAAGCGGGAGGGGGGCGGGTAGACCGCCGATCCTCGTCCCCCTGGCGATTCCCGAGGCCTCGGCTATCCTTGCCCCGTCCCCCACCCCGGAGGCCCCATGCCCGCCCTCACCACCTGCGCCCTGGACTGCCCGGACCGCTGCTCGCTCCTGGTGCGCGCCGAGGCCGGGGGGCTCCGCCTGCGGGGCGACCCGGACCACCCCTACACCCGGGGTTTCGCCTGCGCCAAGATCCGCCGCTACCCCGGGCGGCTGACAAGCCCCCACCGCATCCGAGAGCCCTGGGTGCGGGCCGGGGAGGGCTTCCGCCAGGCCTCCTGGGAAGAGGCCCTGGAGGTGGCGTGCGCGGGCCTCCTACGAGCCCGGAGGGAAGACCCCGCCTCGGTCCTCCACATCCGCGGCGACGGGGTCAAGGGGGCCAGCAAGGCCTTCCCGGGCTACGTCTTCGCGGCGCTTGGGGCCCGCTCCACCCGGGGCTCCCTGTGCGACAGCGCCGGGATCGCGGCGATCGTCCAGGACGCCGGCGCCCTCGCCATGAACGACCCGCACCAGCTCGACGGTGCCGAAGCGGTGGTGCTGTGGGGCAAGCACCCCCGGGCGTGCTCGGTCCACCTGGCGGCCCAGGTGGTCACCGCCCGCCGCCGAGGGGTCCCGGTGCTGGCGGTCAACCCCGACCCAAGGGGGGTGCGCCCCCTGGCCGATGCGGTGATCCGGGTCGCCCCCGGCCGCGACCGGTTCCTGGCCCTGGCGGTCGCCCGGCTCCTCCTCGACGGGGGGGGCGGGGGGGCAGCCTGGGAGCGGACCGCCAACCCCGAGGCGTTTCGGGCCCTCCTCGACCGCTCCCCCCTGGCCGAGCTCCTGGCCGAAGCGGGCGTCACCGAGGATCAGGCCCGGCGGCTCGCGGCCGCGTACGGCCGCACCCGCCGGGTGGCCACCGTGGTGGGCGCGGGCCTCCAGCGCTACCCCTTTGGCGGCGAGACCGTCCGGGCGATCCACGCCCTGGCGTGCCTCGCCGGCACCCTGGGCATCCCCGGGGGCGGGCTGTACTACAGCGCCCCCTCCACCCGCCACCTGCCGAGCCCCCCGCCCCCCGGGCCCAGCCCCGGGGCCCTGCTCCTGCCGCGGCTGGCCCCGGAGCTCGCGGCGGCTCGCCCGGCGGTGCGCGCCGCCTGGTTCACCAGCTCGAACCTGCTGAACCAGGGGCCCGACGCCAAGGCCCTGCGGGAGGCCTTCGCCCGGGTCGAGACCCGGGTGGTGGTGGACGGGTTCTGGACCGAGACCGCGCGCCGGGCCACCGTGGTCCTGCCCACCACCCTGTGGCTGGAAGAGGAGGACCTGGTCGGCTCCTACTGGCACCGCGGGGTGGGGGCGGTTCGCCGGATGGTGGACCCCCCCGAGGGGTGTCGGAGCGACTTCGAGATCGCCCGGGAGGTGGCCGCCCGCCTCGGCGTGGCACACCCCTACCCCACGGTGGACGCGTGGCTCGCCGCCTGCCTGCCCCCGGGAGCGCCGGGCCTGGGGGAGCTCCGGCGCCGGGGCTGGTGGCTGGCCCCGGAGCCGCCGGTGGCGTGGGCGGAGGGCTTCGCCCACCCGGACGGCCGGTTTCGCTTCCTGGAGGCGCTCTCCCCCGAGGCCCCGGCGGACCCCCGCCACCCCCTGCGGCTGCTCACCCTGATCCGGGCCGGGGCGATCCACTCCCAGCTCCTCCCCGAGGAGCAGGGTGGAGCCCTGCCGGTGCGCCTCAACGCGGCCACCGCCGCCCGCCTCGGCCTCGGGGCGGGGAGCCCGGTGCGGGTGACGAGCGTCCACGGGGAGCTCGAAGGGGAGGTCCACCTGGACCCGGAGCTGCACCCCGAGGTCGCGGCCTGCCCCCGGGGCGGGTGGCTCGGCCTCGGCCAGGGGGTGAACGAGGCCACCGCCGCCGCCCTGACCGACCTCGGGGAGGGGGCGGCGTACTACGACACCCGGGTCCGGGCCGAAGCGGTGACTGCCCCTCGGCCCGCCTGAGCCACCGGCTCACGCCAGGGAGGAACCATGGACGCCAGGACCGAACGCCGCGTGTACCGGCGTTTCCAGGCAGCGATGCGGGCGCACTGCCAGACCTCGGCCGAGAGCCTGGAGTGGCTCCGCCGGCACATGCACCCCTACTTCTTCATCACCATGGCCGAGGAGACCGAGGCGGTGGTGAACCTGGCGGCCGGCCTCGCCGGGCTCGCCCGCAACCGCCGGATCACCCTGGTGGACCAGGAGAAGAAGCTGATCTGGGCGTGCCCCAACCTGCCGGGCAGCATCTACGCGTCCCTCCTCACCCTGCCGGACCGCCCCCTCTCCTACGCCGAGATCACCCACAGCTACCACCCGGTGCCGGGGCTCGGACAGGAGGTCGAGATCCAGCGCTTCGAGTTCGACCGCAAGACCCACGCCGCCATCAGCCGGGCCCTCCCGGCCGCCGTCCCCCCACGGCTGCGGCGGGAGGTGACCCGGGCCATGGAAGCCCTGTACCCCGACTTCGACTTCGGGGAGCTCGACCAGGGGCTGGGGCTGTTGTGGCTCAACGACGAGGGCTACGTCCGCGTCTCGCCCCCCGAGCGGGTCGCCCGGGTGCTGTGGCTGTACCAGCAGGGCCGCCGCCACGACGGCCTCTTCCTGGACGTGGAGAACACCGAGGACGTGGTGCACCACCGGGAGTCGCGGCTGCTCTTCTCGGTGGGCAACCCCGACGAGCGCGGCTTCCTGGCCCAGGTGATGGAGGTGTTCAACCGGCTCGACCTCGGGGTCCGGCGGGCGTACTGCCTGACCATCTCCACCGGGGTCCACCCCTACTTCCTCGGGACCTTTTACGTCACCACCCGGGACGACCGGCTCCTCACCAGCGACTCGGCGCTCTTTCGCACCCTCCAGGCCGAGCTGTACAACACCCAGATCCTGGCCACCAGCGGCCACACCTACGGCGGGTTCGTGGCCGAGGGGGTGATGACCGGCGAAGAGGCGTCCCTCACCAACGCCCTGATCGCCTTCTGCCACACCAGCCTCGCCCACCACCAGCCGGACCGCTTCGACCTCGGAGAGGTGCGCCGGGCGTTTCACGCCAACCCGGAGGTGGCGCTCCAACTCGCCCGCCTCTTCCGGGCGCGCTTCGACCCCGAGGTGACCGACCGGGAGACCGCCTACGGCGCGGCCCTGGCCGCCACCACGGAGCTGGTCGCCAACTACAACACCGGCCACCGCCACCTGGACGAGGTCCGCCGGGCGATCTTCCGGGCCGCCATGCTGCTGGTGACCCGCACCCTCAAGACCAACTTCTTCGTGCCCGAGAAGCACGCCCTGGCCTTTCGCCTCGACCCGGCCTACCTGACCGACCTGGGGGAGGGCTTCACCGCCGATCTCCCCCCGGGGGAGCCCTTCCGGGTCACCTTCTTCTACGGCCGCCACGGCGCCGGCTACCACGTGGGCTTCTCCGACATCGCCCGGGGCGGGTGGCGAACGGTCCTGTGCGGGTCCTACGATGACTTCCTCACCGCCACCAACACCCTCTTTCGGGAGGTGTACGTGCTGGCCCACACCCAGCACCTGAAGAACAAGGACATCTACGAGGGAGGTTCCAAGCTGGTGGTGGCCCTGGACGTCTCCGACGTGGCGGATCGGGAGCAGCGCACCCAGCGGCTGTACAAGCTCCAGTACGGGTTCCTCAACGCCTTTTTGGACCTCTTCGTCACCGAGAACGGCCGCGCCCGGCACCCCCGGGTGGTGGACTACTACGGGGAGGAGGAGCCCATCGAGCTCGGGCCCGACGAGAACATGCACGACGCCATGATCGAGCTGATCGCCCGCCAGGCGGCGGGGCGGGGCTATCTGCTCGGCAAGGGCATCATGTCGAGCAAGGCGGTGGGCATCAACCACAAGGAGTACGGGGTCACCTCCCTGGGGGTGGTCACCATGGCCGAGATCGCCCTGGGGGAGCTGGGCATCGACCCCCGGGTGGACCCCTTCACGGTCACCCTCACCGGCGGCACCAACGGCGACGTGGCCGGCAACGCCCTGCGCCTGCTCCTGGCGCGGTGCCCCCGGGTGAGCCTGCGGGCCATCGTGGCGGGCTCCGGGGCGCTCTTCGACCCCGAGGGGATCGACCCCGGGGAGCTCTCCCGGCTGATCCTCAAGGCCGACCTGGACGCCTTCGACCCCGCCCGGCTCCACCCCGGCGGGTTCCTGCTCCTGCGCCGGGGCCAGCGCCGGGAGGGCCTCAAGGAGCTCTCCCGCAAGCTCGTGCGCACCGAGACCGGGGTCCGGGAGGAGTGGGTCACCGCCGACCAGTTCCACCGGGAGTTCGACGGCTTGATCTTCGCGGTCCCCGCCGACCTCTTCCTCCCCGGCGGCGGCCGGCCCGAGACCGTGGACGGGGGGAACGTGGCCCGCCTCTTCCGCGAGGACGGCACGCCCCTGGTGCGGGCCGTGGTGGAGGGGGCGAACTCCTTCCTCACCCCCGAGGCCCGCGCCGCGCTCCAGAAGGGGGGGGTGATCGTCCTGCGGGACGCCTCGGCCAACAAGTGCGGGGTGATCTCCTCCTCCTACGAGATCATGGCCAACCTGCTCTTGTCCGACGAGGAGTTCCTCGCCCACAAGGGGGCGTACGTGGCCGACGTCCTCGCGATCCTGGAGCGGCGGGCCGCCGACGAGGCGCGCCTGATCTTCCGGCGCCACCGGGAGGCCGGGGGCCAGCGCCCGTACACCGAGATCTCCACCGCCCTGAGCGAGGAGATCAACGGCCACTACGGGCGCCTCTTCCCCTTCTTCCTCGGCCGGCCGGAGCTCGTCGATCAACCGGTCTTTCGCCGGGTGCTCCTGGCCCACCTGCCCGACCTGGTGGGCCGGGAGCCGTGGCTGCGCCGCCGCATCCGCCGGCTGCCCCTGAAGATCCGCTGCGCCATGCTGGCCGTCGAGCTCGCCACCGCCATCGTCTACCGCGGTGGGTGGGAAACGGACCTGGAGCAGAGCGTGCGCGAGTACGCGAAGAGGGCGTTCGGCGGGTAGGGGCCCGTGCGCCGCTCGGAAGACCTGGCGGCCGAGCGGCCCGCACGAAGATTTCACTGGGCGCCGTTCCTGGTGGCTTCCCTGTCTGTCCACCTGGGTCTGGGGCACGCCCTCCGGGGGCAGTGGGAGTGGCCCACGGCCCCCCCGGACCCGGAACCGATCCGCTTCGAGCGACTGGAGCTGCCCCCGGAACCACCCGCCCCGGCCCCAAGAGTCGTCCCGGAGCCACCCCGGCCGCCGGCCCCGAAGCCTCGGGCGGCGACTCCCCAGCCCTCGGCGCCGACGCCCCCCCGGGAGGAAGTTCCTGAGCCCGTGGCGCCGCCGGCGTTGCTGGGCCCGGCCCCCCCGAGACCCGCGCCGGTGATCGCCCAAGAGCCGGTGTCAACCACCGGGAGACACCCGGCCCCCGCTCCGGCTCCAGTCCCGGCTCCGGCGGCGCCGGTCGAGATCCCCCCCAGCCCGACGACAGCCCCCGTACCGGCGGCAGCCGCCCCAACGCCCCCCGTCGAGCCCCCGACCGTGGAGCCGGTGCCCCTGCGCCGCCTCCCCGTCCCGCTGGCGCCCCTGGCGGCGGCCTACCCGGAGGGGGAGCGGGCCTTCGGCCGGGAGGCCCACGTCGTCGCCGAGGTGCTGGTCGATGCCACCGGCGCGGTCACCCAGGTCCGGATCGTGACGAGCGCCGGGGACTCCTTCGACGCGGCGGTGCGAGTCGCGCTCCAGGGGGCCCGGTTTCGCCCCGGGCTGGTCGGCGACGCCCCGGTGGCCGTGAAGCTCCGGGTGCCCTTTCGTTTTCGCTTGGACTGAGAGGCTGTGAATCTATCCCCTCCCGTCGCCAAGGCGGCCGATCTGCTTCGCGGCGCTTGGTCGAAACCCTTGCCGTAGGCCGAACTACGCCTGCGGGTCTGCTCCGCGCGCGGCTCGCACCTCGACCGCCGGGCTTGGTCCAGGGATAAACTCACAGCCTCTGAGCACTTGGGGGTAGTCCCCATGGCGGACAGCACGGGTGGTGGCAAATCGCCGGGAGCCGGCAGCATCTGGCTGTGCCGGGGTGCGGAACGCCACCAAGCGCCGGGTGCCCGTGCTCCTGGCGAGGCATGCCTCGCCCCTA
>JBBIIA010000010.1:0-54392 GCA_037446775.1 Deltaproteobacteria bacterium | reverse complement strand
ACCGGGGGGGCGGCCGGGGGCGCCTCGGCGAGGGGCGGGCGTCGGCCCTCCAGCCGGTCCCGGAGGAGCACGCCGGCCCCCTGGAGCGCGGCGCCGAGGGCGCACGCGACCAGCAGCGCCCAGGCGCCCACCCGGCCGGCGCGGCGGGGAGTCGGGTCCCCCGCGAGGGGGGGGGGCTCCGGATTCCGGGGCTCTGCTGCCACCTGGGCCTCCTAGTCGTCGCCTCGCTCGGCTCTGGCCGTGGCGACGATCTTCTCGGAGAGGTGGCCCGGCACCTCGTCGTAGTGGTCGAACTTCATGGTGAAGGTGCCGCGCCCGGAGGTCATCGACCGCAGGTCGGGGGCGTACTCGAGGACCTCCGACAGGGGGACGTGGGCCCGGATTACCTGGGTGCCCGCCTCGGGATCCATGCCCAGGACCCGGCCCCGGCGGGAGTTGAGGTCGCCGATGATGTCCCCCATGGAGGCGTCGGGGACGCGCACGGCCAGTTCCATGATCGGCTCCAGGAGCACGGGCCGGCACTCCACCGCGCCCTTCTTAAAGCCCAGGGAGCCGGCGATCTTAAATGCCATCTCCGAGGAGTCGACGTCGTGGTACTTGCCGTCGAAGAGGGTGACCTCCAGGTCGACCACCGGGTAGCCGGCCAGGATCCCGTGGGTGGTCGCTTCCCGGATGCCGTCTTCCACCGCCGGGATGTACTGGCGGGGAATGGCACCCCCCACGATCTTGTCCACGAAGCGGAAACCCTCCCCCCGGGGCAGGGGCCGGATCTCGATCCAGGTGTCGCCGAACTGGCCCCGGCCGCCGCTCTGCTTCTTGTGGCGGCCCTGGACCTTGGTGGTGCCCTTGATGGTCTCTCGGTACGGGACCTTCGGCAGGCGCAGCTCGACGTCGGCGCCGTACTTGCGCTTCATCCGCTCGCACAGAATGTCCATGTGCAGCCGACCCATGCCCGACACCAGGAGCTCGTGGGTCTGCTCCTCGCGGCTGAGGCGCACGGTCGAGTCCTCGTCCTGCATGCGCCGCAGGCCCTGGCCCATCTTCTCCTCGTCCCCCCGGGCCTTGGGGTAAACGGCAAAGGTCATCAGGGGCTCCGGGGGCTGGGCCCGGGGGAGGCGCAAGGGGTTGGCCTTGTCGGTGAGGGTGTCCCCGGTGGTGGTCTCCTTGAACTTGGCGACGGCTAGGATGTCCCCCAGGCCCGCCACGGGCACGGTCTTGGTCTCCTTGCCCACCAGGGTGAAGAGCTGGCCGACCCGCTCCTCGACCCCCCGGGTTGCGTTCCACACCGTGGAGTCGGAGGAGAGGGAGCCGCTCAGCACCCGAAACAAGTTGAGCCGGCCGGTGAAGGGGTCCGACACGGTCTTGAAGACCAGGGCGGCGAAGGGGCCGTCCTCCCTGGGGGCGCGCACCGCCGCGGAGCCGTCCGGGGCGGTGCCGGTGACCGGGGGGCGCTCCTGGGGCGAGGGGAACGCCTGGATGATGAAGTCCAAGAGCGCGGTGGCGCCGATGGCGCGGGTGGCGGCGGCGGCCAGTACCGGTACCACCTGGCGCGAGGCCACCCCCTTGCGCAGGGCCCCGGTGAGCTCGGCCAGGGTGATCTCCTGGCCGTCGAAGAACTTCTCCATCAGCTGGTCGTCGGTCTCCACCAGGTGCTCCACCAGCACGTCCCGCGCGGCTTGTGCCTCGGCGGCGAGCTCGGACGGCACCGGCCCCTCGGTCCCCTTGGCCCCGTCGGCCGGAAAGCTCACCGCGACCATGCGGATCAAGTCGACGTAGCCCCGAAACCCGGCCTCGGCTCCCAGGGGCAGGTGGAGGGCGGCCAGGGAGGGCCCAAAGGCCTCCCGGAGCGCCTCGAGGGCCCCGGAGAAGGTGGCGTTCTCCCTGTCCAGGCGGTTGATGACCACCGCCCGCGGCAGCTGGTAGTCGTCGCAGTAAGACCACAGCTTGTTGGCTTCAAACTTGACCACCGGTTCGGCGGCCACCACCAGGACCGCCGCGTCGACCCCCTGGAGGACCGACTGGGCGTCGTACAGGAAGACGTCGTAGCCGGGGGTGTCGAGGAGGTTGAGCTTGTGCTTGTCGACCTCGATGCTGGCCAGGGAGGTGGAGATGGTGAGGCGGTGCGCCTTCTCCTCGGGCTCGAAGTCGAGGGTCGAGGAGCCGTCGTCAACCCGGCCGAGGCGCGAGGAGACCCCGGTCGTGTACAGGATCGCCTCGCCGAGGCTGGTCTTGCCGGCCCCCCCGGGGCCGATGAGGGCGACGTTTCGGATCTTCTCCACCTCGTAGCGCTTCATGCCCGCTCCTTTCCGTCACGCGTTTCGCTCGTGCAAAATCCTCAAGCCTTCGAGGGTCAGGAACTCCTCCACCCGCTGGATCCGCCGCGCCTCGCCGGCCACCAGGGAGGCGAGGCCCCCGGTGGCGAGCACCAGGGGCTTACCGCCGACCTCGGCCACCAGGCGGTCGATCAGGCCGTCTACCAGGGCCGCGTATCCGAACAAGATCCCCGACTGCATGGAGTGGACGGTGTTGCGCCCGAGGACCCGGGGGGGGCGGGCCAGGGTCACCTTGGGGAGCTTGCTGGTGCGCTGGAACAGCGCCTCCATGCCGATGGCGAGGCCAGGGGCGATCATGCCGCCCAGGTAGGCTCCCTCGGGGTTTACGTAGTCGAAGGTGGTCGCCGTGCCGAAGTCGACGATGATCAGGGCCGTCTGGTACTTGGCGTACCCGCCGACGGCGTTGACGATGCGGTCGGCGCCGACCTCCCGGGGGTCCTCGTACTGGATGGGCATGCCGGTGCGGATGCCCGGCCCTACTACCAGGGGCTTTTGGTGGAAGTACTCCAGGCACACCTCCTCGAAGGTGGGGGTGAGGGCCGGGACCACCGACGCCACGGCGATGCCCTGGATCTCCTCCACCCGGATCCCCTTGAGCCCGAAGAGGCTGCGCAGGACCACGCCGAGCTCGTCGGGGGTGCGGTGGTGCTCGGAGGCCACCCGCCAGTGGCCCCTAAGCTCCGTGCCCCGGTAGACGCCGAGGACGGTGTGGGTGTTGCCCACGTCCACCACCAGGAGAAGGGGAGCGTCGTTCATGGATTCCTCGTCGTCGTCCAGGCTACGTCGCCGGCGTAGACCTCCCGCCGGGCTCCGACCTCGTCTTCCAGCAGCAGGGCGCCCCGCGGGGTGAGCCCGAGGGCGCGCCCCTCGACGGGGCCGCCGGGGGTGAAAACGGCGAGCCACCGCCCCCCCAGGTTCGCCCAGCCGTCCCAGCGGGCCTGGATGGGAAGGAACCCGTCGGCCAGGAAGGCGTCGTAGGTGGCCTCGAAGGACGCCAGGAGCGCCCACAGGAGCTCCAGCCGGTCCGGGCGGGCGGGGCCGCTGTGGGTCTCCACCGCCGTGGCCAGGGAGCGAACGTCTGGCGGGAGGGCCTCGCCCTGGCTTCCGACGTTGACGCCGATGCCGAGGATGACGTGCTCCACCCGCTGCCCTTCGCTGCGCATCTCCAGGAGGATGCCGGCCACCTTGCGCCCTGCCACCAGGACGTCGTTGGGCCACTTGATGGTCACCTCACTCGGGGGGATCCACCGCGCCAGGGCTTCGGCCAGCGCCACCGCGGCGACAAAGGTGAGGGAGGGAGCATCGGCGGCGGGAACCGGTGGCCGAAGGACCAGGCTCAAGAGCAGGCTGTGTCCCGGGGCGTCGAGCCACGCCCGCCCCAGGCGCCCGCGGCCCGCGGTCTGGTGGTCGGCCACCACTAGGGCGCCGTCGGGGGCGCCCTCCAGGGCCCAGGCCTCGGCGTCGCGGTTGGTGGAGGCGGTCTGGGCGAAGTGGCGAACGGCCCGGCCGATGCGCCGCGTGGCGAGCCCGGCGGCAATGGCCGCGGGCTCCAGGCGCCGCCCCGAGGAGTCCAGCCGGTACCCCCGGGCGGGGAGGCTCTGGATCCCGAGTCCCTGGCGCCGCAGGGCGGCGACCGCCTTCCAGACCCCGGCTCGGGTCACCCCCAGGGTGCGCGCCAGGTCCTGGCCGGATACGGGCGACCCACGGGCTTCCAAGAGGCGCCGGAGGATGTCTTCGGCCAGGGGAGTCGCCATGAAAACCCTTTGATTTCGCCTGGTTGCGACTATGAAGGCGGCGGCGCTACGGTAGCAGAGGCGTCGCCGGGTGTCAACGAGAAAGCCTGCGGTGGCCAGGGGATCAGCGGCCTCCTTCGGCGTCGTCGGCCTCGGTGACGCAGCGATTGCGGCCCCCGGCCTTGGCGCGGTACAAGGCGCGGTCCGCCCGCTCGAAGACGGTGTCGGCGGTGTCTCCTTCCCGAAAGGAGGCGACGCCGCAGGAGAGGGAGATGGGGATCCGCCGACCCCGGGAGTGGAAGCGGAAGCCCGCCACCGCGCGGCGAACCTTTTCGGCCACGGCCAGGGCGGCCTCCAGGCCGGTCTCGGGCAGGAGGATGGCGAACTCTTCCCCGCCGTGGCGGGTGAGGAAGTCCACCTGGCGTACCTGGCTCATCGCCACCTGGGCCACCGTCCGGAGGACCTGATCGCCGGCCCGGTGCCCGTAGGTGTCGTTGATGGCCTTGAAACGGTCCAGGTCCAGAAGCGCCAGGGACAGGGGCGCGCGGTACCGGTGCCACCGCGCTGCTTCGGTGCGCATGCGCTCGTCGTAGGCGAGGCGGTTGAAGCAGCCGGTCAAGGGGTCGCGCAGGCTCGCCTCGCGGGCGCGGCGGGTATTCTCCCGGTGCTCCGAGACCTCGGCCTCCAGGGTCGACACCGTGCCCCGAAGCCGCTCGATCTCGGCCAGGAGCTTCTCGCTGCGGTTACCCCCGCCGTGTTGGCGGGCGTCTAGCCGGTCCTGGATCGACGCCAGGGCACTGCGCACGACCGATCGCAGGGACTCGAGATCCTTCGCGCCTTCCGTGGTGGCGGCGAGCCCTCGCACCTGGGCGGTGAGCGCTTCGTCCAGATCCCGATGGGCGGCGGAGCCGGCGCGGACCTCTTGGCAGGTGTCGTCCAGGGAGTCGCCGAGTTCCTTGAGGCGGCTGGTGATCTCGAGGAGTAGGCCCTCGAGCTCCCGCTTCTCTTCCTGCATCCGGACGCGAACCCGGGTCACCAGGGAGGTGACCGCCTCGATGGCGTCCGGGAGTCCGTCGGGGGGGATGCCCGGCTCCAGGCCCTCCACCACTGCTAGAACCGCTTCGCTCAACTCCGGGGGCAGGGGGAGCCGCTCCACCAGGTGGATCAGGATCTGGTGGATGGGCGGGAAGTCGGGGGCTCCGTCGGCCCAGCGGCGCTCGCGGAGGACCCGGGTCTTTAGGTCCTCGAGCCGTGCCTCGAGGGTGGCAAGGTCGAGCCCCCCCTTGAGGGCGTCCCGCATGGCGCCGAGGTCCGAGGCGAAATCCGCCGCTCCGGGGGTGCCGGCGAGGAGGATGAGGTGGGCCAGGATGCGCCGCAACCGCTCGTCGAGCGCGGCCCAGTCCCGTTCTTTGCGCTCGAGCTCGGAGAGGAGGTCGAGGTACTTCTTGCGGTAGTGGCCGTCCCGGTCGTCCATGCCGTCTCCTTACCGGGCCCCGGCAGCGGTGGCCGGACCGGGGCCGAGGGCAACCCGCCGTCCCGGCGGGAACGGTGAAGGGGGGAAACGCCTTCGGGGGCCGTGGTCGTCCCCGCCACCCAGGCCCGCCCCTCGCCGGGGTCCCTGCCCCGGGGCTCCACCGTAGCCCCTCGCGACGAACGCCGTCAAGGCTCGGGCGCGGGGCGTCACACCGGGCTTTCCCGGTCCCTCGCCCGGCCCCCGGGATGCCCCTCGACGGGGCCGACCCGCGCTGCCGCACGCCAATTGCCTTGATCCGAGCGGGGAACCCTCCTATGATCCGTGGCGGGCGAGCCCCCGGCGGGGTTAGGCTTGTGAAAAGTCGCTTATTCACGAAGTGGGGCAGTGCGGCTCCGGGGAGGAGGTGGCACCGAAACGAGACCGTCCGAGTAGGAAACCAGGGGGTACATTTGACTTCTTCTTGATTGAGGGAGTGCTGCCATGCGTATCCGTTTGGACGAGGGACGATTGGGGAGTTGGGTCCTGGGTGCGTTGCTGCTCTTGGGGGGCGTGCCGGTGGCGTGGGCGACCATCGACGACAGTCGGTGCATCGAGTGCCACGAGGAGATGGACTACGCGGCGTTCGCCGCTTCTGCCCACGGCCGCCACGCCTGCAACAGCTGCCACTACGACGTGGTCGACATCGCCGACCACGAGACTTGCGGGTCCCGGACCCAGGACAAGGTGGACACCTGCCACCGCTGCCATCCCAACCAGGGGCGTGACCACTTCGCCTCGGCCCACATGCTCAACGACATCAAGTGCGCGGACTGCCACTCGGACGTGCACACCATCCAGAAGTGGGACGGCAACAAGCAGAGCGTGGTGGACAAGTGCCTCGGCTGCCACGACGGCGATGCCTACCTGGCTAGCGTCCACGGGGTGGCGGTGGCGGCGGGGAACAACGACTCGGCGTCCTGTGCGGACTGCCACGGCATGCACCGCATCGAGCCGGTGCCCGACAAGAACACCCACGCCGGCCGGGAGTTCCACACCGAGACCTGCCAGCGCTGCCACGCCGACGCCGCCATGATGGCGCGCAACGACGTTCTTGTGGTGGCTTCCAGGACCTACGAGGAGAGCTACCACGGCAAGGTCGAGGCCCTCGGCTCGGCCCTGGCCGCGGGGTGTGCCGACTGCCACAGCGCCCACGCGGTGCGCCGGGCCGACGATCCCGAGTCGACCATTCACCCGGACCGGGTGGTGGCGACCTGCGCCGTCTGCCACCCCCACGCGACGCCGCTCTTCGCCCAGTTCCTGTCCCACGCCGACCACCGGGACAAGGAAAACTACCCCGTCCTGTACTACACCTTCGTGGCCATGACGAGCCTCCTGGTGGCGGTCTTCGCGGTCTTCTGGCTCCACACCTTCTTGTGGTGGCGCAAGGCCTACTGGGCCCGCTGCCAGAAGCTTCTGGATGGGCACTACGCCCACCCCCACGTGGACGAGCCCCTGCGGCCCTACCGGCGGTTCAACGGGTTCGATCGGATGCAGCACCTTCTGATGGTGGTGAGCTTCCTGGGCCTGGTCATCACCGGCCTGCCCCTCAAGTTTTACGACGCCCCCTGGGCGCCGGCGATCATGAAGCTTTTGGGCGGACCGCACATGGCGGGGTATTGGCACCGGGTGTGCGCCGTGGTCACCTTCGTGTACTTCGGTGCCTGCCTCGCCTACGTCTGTTACTACTTGCTGTTCAAGAAGACCGGAGAGAGCTTCTGGCAGAAGCTCTTTGGGCCCGACTCCCTCTTCCCCAACCGGCGGGACGTGACGGACATCGGAGCGATGATCCGGTGGTTCTTCGGCCGCGGGAAGGAGCCGACCTTCGACCGCTGGACGTACTGGGAGAAGTTCGACTTCCTGGCGGTCTTCTGGGGGATGTTCGCCATCGGCGGCTCGGGGCTTCTGCTGTGGTTCCCCGAGTGGTTTGGCGCGGTCCTCCCCGGGTGGATCTTCAACGTCGCCATCATCGTCCACAGCGACGAGGCCCTCTTGGCGACCGGCTTCATCTTCACGGTGCACTTCTTCAACACCCACTTCCGGCCCGGTAAGTTCCCCATGGACATGGTGATCTTCCAGGGACGGATGCCGAAGTACGAGCTGTGGGAGGAACGGGCCTCCTGGGTGGAGCGGCTCCGCGCCAAGGGCACCCTGGAGTCGATGCGCGCCAAACCGACCCACCCCCTCGCCGACCTCCTGGGGCACCTCTTCGGGTTCACCGCCCTGGGGATCGGCCTCCTGTGCATCGGCTTGATCGTCTGGGGGTTTTTGGCCCACTGAAGAGTCGAGGCCCCGGCGGCGACGCCGGGGCCTCGATGCTCGCAGGGTGTTCAGGATGCCAGCGGCAGGCAGACCCGAGAAATCCTGTTCATCCTGCAAGAAGCCCCCCCCTCTCGTACCTCGACGGTCTGAGCCTCCCTAGGGAGCGGGGCGGCAGATCGTCAGGCGGGCCCGGGCGAGGTCTAGATCCGGGCTCTTCTCCTCGGTGTGGCAACGGCGACACACGGCGGCCGAGGGGCGACGGGTGGGCATGGGGGCCTTGCCCTTGGCTTCCACGTGGACCTGCCCCGGACCGTGGCAGGATTCGCACTGGACGTGGGCGAAGCCGCCCAGGTTCTCCGGGTCGAAGAACCCCCCTTCACACTCGAAACCCAAGGTGTGGCAGGCGAGGCAGTCCTCGTCGAACTGCTTCTTGCGCTTGACCAAGGTGGTGTACGCCAGGGCGTGGCTGGTGGCCGACCAGCCCCGGTGGCGGTCCGAGTGGCAGGAGACGCAGGCGCCGGCGCCGAGATACCGCTTGCCGCAGTCGGAGTCGGCCACCGGCTGGAGCTTCTTGCTCGACTCCTCCTGGAGTTCGGCCACCCGCTGGGCGACCGCCGCTACCAGCGGGCCGAGGATCGGGTCGTCGGGGATCGAGAGCCGCAGTTGGACGAAGGTGTTTCGGTAGGCCACTTCCCCTCCGGGGCGCCCGGTGGTGCGCAGGGTGCCCGGCGGTGGCTCCTGCCCGGGCTTGAGCAGGGCCACCTCGAGGCGGCCGATGCACTTGCCTCCCCGGTCCAGGTGGGTCACGTAGGTAGGACCGAGGAAGAAGGGGGAGGCGATCTGGTTGCGCTCGTCGCTGGCGATGATGGCGTCTACGGGGAGCCCCTTGGCGGCGAGTCGGCGCAGGGATCGGCTGGTCATATCGGTCAGGAGCACGAGGTAGGTGGCGCCCTGGGCCTTGAGCTCGCGCACGGCGGCATCCACGCTCTCCCGGGGGGGCTGAACCCGCACCTGCTCTCCCCCGGGGATCTTGTCCACCTTCAGTCGGGGATCGGTGAGGCCGAGGATGCCCACCTTGACGCCCCCGACCTCCTTGAGGACGTGGGGCCGAAACCAGAGGTTCCCCTTCTCGTCGCGGAGGTTCGCCGAGAGCAGCGGGAGGCGGTGCTCGGCTTGCTTGGCCCGAAGGTAGCCGACGCCCAGGGAGAGGTCGTAGGCGCCGACGTTGAGGGCGTCGATCCCCGTGAGGTGGTAGCCCCGGAGCAGCAGGTCCGCCTTGAGGCGATCCGCCTCCCGGTGCTCCGCCTTCAGCCGCTCCCGGCGAAACAACAGGTTACCGGCCGACACCACCAGGTGGGGTCGCCCTTCGGCGCGAACGCCCTGGATGTACGTCGCTCGCTTGGCCAGACCGCCACGCGGGTTGTCCTGTCACCCGCAGGGCTCGATCTCGCCCCGTTCGTCCGCGGAGTACAGCAGGGTGAAGCCGGCGGGCGGCGTTGTCGTCGCTCGGGTGGGCTGGCCGATGAGGGCGAGTCCGAGTAGGGTGGCCATGGCGATCGAGCGCATGCTGACTCCTCGGCGGGAAGGCGATAGGCGTTCTCCCGCGACCGCGGGACAACGTGCTGACCATAACAGACCTGTGATAAAGGGTTCAAGGGTCCTGACCCGTGGGGTGGAGCGAGGAGGAAAACCTGGCTCCGGGAGAGGAAATCCATGGCGTGGCTGTTGCTGATCCTGCTGCTCCTCGGGATCTCCGAAGCGGTCGCCGTCGTGCCGACGGAGACCGCGGCCGTGCACCTGGTGTACACCTCGGAGGTGCGAGGGACCGTCGGCATCTGCGGGTGAGCCCAGAACCCACTTGGCGGTCTCGCCAAGAAGGCTCACTTCGTCAAGGATGCCCGGCGGCGGGGCGCGGCGGTTCTAGCGCTCGACGGGGGCAACGCGCTCTTCGGTCGCAGCCAGCTCCGGCCCATCGAAGCCGAGCAGCTCCGGTTCAAGGCGGAGACCATCATCGACGCCTACAACGAGATCGGGGTCGCCGCGATGGGACTGGGGCCCTACGATTTCGCCGCCGGTTTGCCGTTCTTGCGTGCCCTGGAGGCGAGGGCCCGATTTCCCTTCCTGTGTGCCAACCTCGTCGACCGCAACTCGGGGGACCCGGTGTTCCGCCCGTGGGTGATCGTGGGGGCCGGAGGGTTTCGGGTGGGGCTGGTGGGGATCCTCGACTCGACCCTGCAGGTCCGGGAGTTCGGCGACGACTTCCGCCTCGAACCCACCTTTGGGGCGATCAAGCGGTACGCCCAGGAGCTGAAGGCCGCCGGGTGTGACCTGGTGGTGGTCCTGTCGGCGGTGGACCCCAAGAAGCTTCGGTTGGCCGCCAAGACCGTGGACGAGGTGGACCTCCTGGTCGCCGGGGACCCCGACGACAAGGTCCGCCTGCCGTGGCGGATCGGTTCGGCGCTGGTGGGCAGCGTCGCCCACCTGGGGCGCTACCTCGGCCACGTCACCGTCACCGGCTTGCCCGGGGGGCGGGCTGCCCTGACCCATGGGCTCGTGGCCATGAAGCCCGAGTATCCCGACGAGCCCGCCGTCCGCCGGCTGGTCGACCGCTACTACCGCTTTGCCGCCGTCGCCAAGCTGCGGGTGCCCCACGGGATCGTCTCGGACGAAGAGGAACTGGCGGTCAACGTCCGCCAGGGCGGGGCCCTGTACGTGTCGGCCCGGGAGTGCGCGCGGTGCCATTCGGACGCCCACCGGCAGTGGCGGACCCAGCCTCACGCCCGGGCCCTGGAGCGGCTGCCGCCGGGGGACCGGCGGCGGGCCGAGTGCCTGGAGTGCCACGTGACCGGGTTCGGGGAGTGGGGAGGCTGGGCCGAGGGGGCGACCGTCGACCTGGGGGGCGTCCAGTGCGAGGCGTGCCACGGGCCCGGGAGCCTCCACCCCGCCGCCCCCATGCCCCGCTCCCTGGCCGCCGCGGCCGAGGGGTGCCGGGGGTGCCACACCCGCTCCCGGAGCCCCGGCTTCAAGCTCAAGGAAGCCCGGGCCCGGGTCGACTGCCCCCCGGGTGCGGTGCCGCGGTTGGACTAGGGGTGGTTGGCGGGGTGGACGAGGTGGACGGCGGCTTTAGGGGCTCCCCGGCCCCCGGTACGCCGCCGTCCCTCGGTACGCCTCTAGTCCCTCGGCCAGCGCTACCCGCAGCACCGCCGCGCCGGGCACCGCCAAGAGGATGCCGACGAAGCCGAAGAGCTCGCCGCCCGCGAGGATGGCGACGATCACCGCCAGGGGGTGGAGGCCCACCCGGTCGCCGACCACCCGGGGGGTGAGCAGGAAGCCCTCCAGCAGCTGGGCGACGGCAAAGACCCCCCACACCCCCAGGAGGTGGGCCAGGTCGTGGAACTTGAGGAGCGCCAGCACGCTGCCCAAGACGATGCCTACCACGGTCCCCAGGTACGGCACCAGGAAGAGCGCCCCCGACAGGATGCCGACCACCCAGGGCATGTCGATGCCCACCAGGGTGAGCCCCAGGGAGTACAGGAGCGCCAGGGCGGCGCACACCGTCAGTTGCCCGCGGACGAAGGCCCCGAGCACCCCGTCGGCGCGCTCCAAGAACCGCTGGGCGCCTTCTCGATAAGCGGCCGGGGCGAGCTCCACCAGCCGCTGCCCCAGGCCGTTGAAGTCCAGCAAAAGGTAGGCGGCGAAGACCGGGATGAGGGCGAACCCGAGAAGGGCCGCCACCAGGCCCCAGGCGCCCGCGAAGACCGCCTGGGCGGCGCCGACGGCCCAGGAGACCACCGCGGGGAGGGCCTCCTGGAGCTGGCGGGCGGCTTCGTCGGCGCGGCTCGCGAGCTCGGCGGAGAGCGGCCGCCCGAGCCACGCCTCGGCCCGGGGCAGGAGGGTCTCCTGGGCCGAGCGGACGTAGCCGGGCAGGGCCCGGGCGGCGCCCCGCACCTGCTCGGCCAGGGCCGGGGCCACCAGCACGGCGGCGGCCGCCGCGAGGAGCCCGAGCCCCAGCAGGACCAGGACCACTCCGGCCGCCCGGGGCACCCGCCAGGTCTCCAGCCGGTCCACCAGGGGGTCTAGGGCGTAGGCGACGAACCAGGCGACGAGGAGCGGCGTCACCACCGCGTCCAGGCGCACCACCAGCCACAGGGCGCCGAGCCCCCCGAGGGCGAGCCAGAGGGAGGTCGCGAGGGGCGATCGGGTCACGGGGCCCCCTCCTGGCCTAGCGCAGGCCGTTGGAGTTCGTGGATCCAGACGTCGTGGAGGCGCCCCCCGAGGGGGACCTCTTCCAGGTGGAGGAGGTGGCGAAAGCCCTCCCCGGCGAGGCGCTCCACCGTGCCTTCGGCGATGGTCCGCCCGGGCTCCGCCACCAGAGCTACCCCGCCCGGGGCGACCACGCGCCGGAGGGTGTCGACGAAGGGGTCGAGGAAGCGCCGCTCGTACAAGACGTCGGCGGCCAGCACCAGGGGGGCCGACAGCCCCGGGTCCGGGGCGCGCCAGTCCAGGAGCCGGGTCCCGCCGGGGCGCCCCAGGTTCAAGGCGTGGTTGGCCCGGGCGAAGGCCAGGGCGTCGGGGTCGAAGTCGGTGAAGAGGACCTCGGCCCCCGCTAGGGCCGCCGCCACCCCGGCCAGGCCGAGGCCGCAGCCGAGCTCCACGGCGGCGGTGCCGGGAGTCACGCCCCGGCGCAAGACGAAGGTGCCGAGCGCGACCGCCGAGGGCCACAGCTCGGCCCAGTACGGAAACCGCTCGTCCTCGGCGAAGACCTCGGGGCCCACGGCGTCGGCGAGGGCGTTGGGGTCGGCGATCTGGTACAGGTCGACCTCGGTCCCCCCCAGGGACCAGCGGCGCCTGGCGACGTCGTACCCGGGGGGCAGGGCGGCCATAGGCGTGGTTTCTCCTCGCGCAACCGGGGGGCGAGCCAGTATAAAGGCGCGTGCCCTCCCGTCGCCAGGGCGAAGGGCGGCCACCCCCTGTCTCGAGCCGAGGGTTTCCCGGTGCGCATCTGGGCCATCTCCGACCTCCACCTCTCCCTGGCTCGCCCCAAGCCCATGGACGTGTTTGGGGATCACTGGCGGGCCCACGAGGCCCGGGTGGAGGCCGCCTGGCGGGAGCGGGTAATGCCCGAGGACGTGGTGTGCCTGCCCGGGGACCTCTCCTGGGCGCTCAAGCTCCCCGAGGCGGCGCCCGACCTGGCGTGGCTCGGGCGGCTGCCCGGGCGCAAGGTGCTGGTGAAGGGGAACCACGACTACTGGTGGGGCGCCATCGGCAAGGTGCGGGGGGCGCTCCCGCCGGAGACCTACGCCCTCCAGCACGACGCCGTGGTTTTGGACGGGGTGGGGTTCGCCGGCGCCCGGGGGTGGGTCGATCCGACCCTGGACTTCCGGGCCCTGGGCCCGAGCCCCCCGGAAGCGGAGGAGGGCCCCGATCGCCTGGTGGGCATCCGGGGAGAGGACGACGAGAAGATCTACCGGCGAGAGCTCGACCGGCTGGAGGCGAGCCTGCGGTGCCTCGGCGGTGATGCCCGGCGGCGGATCGCCCTCCTGCACTTCCCCCCCACCTCGCCGGCCCTGGAGGAGACCCCGGTCACCCGGCTCCTAGAGCGCTACGGGGTGGAGTGCGCGGTGTTCGGCCACCTCCACGGGCGGGGCGCCGAGGGCTTCGCCAACCCCTACGGGGTCCGGGGCGGGGTGACCTACCTGTTGGTGAGCGCCGACTTCGCGGGGTTCGCCCCGGTGGCGGTGGGGGCGTGGTGACCGGTGAGGCGCCGGATCGGGGCGGGCGCTACGGGCGGGTGTTTGCCCGCTACCAGGGGCTGGTCCCCGACTTCCCCGGGTTCCTCGCGGCGGTGGCGCGGCCCTCTCCGGCCCACCTGCGGGTGAATACCCTGCGGGCCGAGGTGGGGGGCGTCGCGGCTGCCCTGGCTGCCCAGGGCGTGGTGACCCGCCCCGAGCCGTGGTGCCCGTTTCTGCTCCGGGTCGAAGGGGAGCCACCCCGGGCCCTGGGGGCGACCCTCCTCCACGCCCTCGGGTTGATTTACCTGCAGAGCGCCTCTTCCGCCGTGGCGGCCCTGGCCCTGGGGGCCCGCCCCGGCGAGGCGGTCCTCGACCTGTGCGCGGCGCCGGGGTCCAAGACCACCCTGCTCGCCCAGGCGATGGGGGATCGGGGAGCGGTGGTGGCCAACGAACCGAACCCCCGGCGGCTCCAGTCCCTTACGGCCAACCTGGATCGCCTGGGGCTCACCGCGGCCGTCGTCACCGGCTACCCGGGCCAGAACTTCCCCTTGGGGCGCAAGTTCGACCGGGTCCTGGTGGACGCCCCGTGTTCGGGGGAGGGGACCTGGCGGGGGCCCCGGGCCCGCCCCCAGCCCCCCTCCGCGGGGCTGCGGCGCCACCTCGCCCGCCAGCAGGGCGCGCTGTTGCGCCGGGGCTACGAGCTCCTCGCCCCGGGCGGAACCCTGGTCTACTCCACCTGCACCTACGCGCCCGAGGAGAACGAGGGCGTCGTCGGGCCGTTTCTGGCCGAAACCGGCGCCCGTCTGGAGCCCCTGGGGGTGGAGCTCCCGGCGGAGCCCGGCCTCACCCGCTGGGAGGGGGAGGAGTTCCCCCCAGAGCTCGCCCTGGCCCGGCGCCTCTACCCCCACTGTTTCGACTCGGAGGGCTTCTTTGTCGCACGCCTGGCTAGACCCTGAGGAAGTGGGGCGGTTGGCCCGGGGCATGGAGGAGTGGTTTGGCGTTCCTCCCGAGGTCATCGAGGGGTACGCTTGGGTGCGCCGGGGGGAGGCCCTCTGCGCCCTCGCCCCGGAGGCCCGGCCCTGGGCCGAGGCGTATCCGGCCTCGGCCGTCGGCCTCAAGGCGTTCAAGGAGGTCGGCGCGGCGGGCCCCAAGCTGACCAGCCGGGGCGCCCAGGTGCTGGGGCGCTGGGCCACCCGGCGGGTGGTGGACGTCGGAGAGGAAGACCTGCGCGGCCTGGTGGAAGGGCGCAGCCTCCCCTGGGACGGGCCCAGGGGCCCGGTGATCCTGCGAACCCAGGGGGTGGCCGTGGGCATGGGAGTGCTGCGGGACGGACACCTCCTCGGCCAACTCCCCCGGGCGGTCACCGAACACCTCCAGTTTGGCCAGAGGGGGGGGGCCCTCTAGCCGCCTCAGCCCGTCGAGGTACGAGAGGGAGGTCTTTTTTGACAGGATGAACAGGATGGACCGGATACCGGGGGCGACCGCCGTCGCGGGCCTTGACTCCGGCCCGTGACGTTTAGTACAAGGCAGGGCCTGCCCGCCCTTGTGCCTCCGTGCACGACGGGCGAAGACCCGAACGGTAGCGACTTCACGCCGAGTCCGAAGGAAGAACCCGTGTCGACGAACGGCTCAAACGTAGGCGCAGTCATGGTGGTGGGGGCGGGGATCGCCGGCATCCAGGCGTCCTTGGACCTCGCCAACTCCGGGATGAAGGTCTACCTGGTGGAGAAGGGGATCTCGATCGGCGGGGTCATGGCCCAGCTGGACAAGACCTTCCCCACCAACGACTGCTCGGCGTGCATCCTGTCGCCGAAGCTCGTGGAGGTGGGGCGCCACCCCAACGTGGAGATCCTTACCCAGGCCACCGTGGAAGCGGTGGAGGGGACGGCCGGCCGCTTCACCGTGCGGCTCGCCCAGGCCCCCCGCTTCGTCGACCTGGACAAGTGCACGGGCTGCGGCGACTGCGCCAAGGTGTGCCCGGTGCCCCGGCCCGACGAGTTCAACGGCGGCCTGGCCACCCGCACCGCGGCGTACCGCCACTTCCCCCAGGCCATCCCCGCCGCCTTCGCCATCGAGAAGCGGGGCACCTCGCCGTGCAAGGCCGCCTGCCCCACCCACATCAGCGTCCAGGGGTACGTAGCCCTGATCGGCCAGGGCAAGTACGCCGAGGCTTTGAAGCTGATCAAGCAGGAGAACCCCTTCCCCTCGGTGTGCGGCCGGGTCTGCAACCACCCCTGCGAGGCCGCCTGCAAGCGGGCCGAGGTGGACGAGCCCATCGACATCATGCACCTCAAGCGCTTCGTGGCCGACCTGGACTTGAAGGCCGAGACCCGCTACGTGCCCGAGGTGAAGGCGAAGCAGGGCAAGAAGGTCGCCATCGTCGGGGCCGGCCCCGGCGGGCTCACCGCGGCGTACTTTTTGGCCGCCGAGGGCTACGACGTCACCGTCTTCGAGGCCCTGCCGGTGGCGGGGGGCTGGATGTGGGCGGGGATCCCCGAGTACCGGCTGCCCCGGGACGTCTTGGGCGCCGAGATCCAGGCGATCCGCGACCTGGGGGTGGACATCCGCCTCAACACCGCGGTGGGCACCGACGTGGCCTTTGCCGACCTGCGCCGCGACTACGACGCGGTCTTCGTGGCGGTGGGGGCCCAAAAGGGCGCCAAGCTGGACGTCCCCGGGGAGGAGTTGGAGGGGGTCGTCCACGGGGTCGACTACCTCAAGCGCATCAACCTCGGGGAGAAGGTCTTTTTGGGCAACCGGGTGGCCGTGGTGGGGGGCGGCAACGTGGCCATGGACGCGGTGCGCACGGCGCTGCGCACCGGCTCCAAGGACGTGGTCTGCCTGTACCGCCGCGGCCGGGCCGAGATGCCCGCCGCCCCCGAGGAGATCGAGGAGGCCCTGGACGAGGGCGTCCGCATGGAGTTTCTGGTGGCGCCGGTGCGGGTCATCGGCGAAAACGGCAAGGTCCGGGCCATCGAGTGCGTCCGCATGGCGCTCGGCGAGCCCGACGCCTCGGGGCGGCGTCGGCCGGTGCCGGTGAAGGGCTCGGAGTTCCAGCTCGAGGTGGACGCGGTGGTGCCCGCCATCGGCCAGCAGTGCGACCTGTCGTTTCTCGCCAACGGCAGCGGCGCGGTGGTCAACCGGTGGAACCAGATCGACGCCGACCCGGTGACCTTTGCCACCAGCCTGCCCGGCGTCTTCGCCGGCGGCGACGCGGTGACCGGCCCGGCCACGGTGGTCAAGGCGGTCAACGCCGGCAAGGAGGCCGCGGTCTCCATCGACCGCTTCCTGCGGGGCGAAGACCTGGCCGCAGGCCGGGCCCGGAACTGGGAGGAGAACCTGGCCGACCCGGGGGACGTGAGCGCGACCCCCAAGGCCCCCCGGCTCCACATGCCCCACCTGCCCCCCGCGGAGCGGCGCACCCACTTCCGCGAAGTCATCCAGCCCATGACCGAGGCCCAGGCCCGGGCCGAGGCCGAGCGCTGCCTCTCCTGCGGCTTGTGCTCCGAGTGCTACCAGTGCGTCGAGGCGTGCATCGCCCGGGCGGTGGTCCACGACGACGCGCCCCGGACCGTCGAGCTCCAGGTGGGGGCGGTGATCGCCGCCCCCGGCTTTACGGCCTTCGACCCGGCGGCGCTTGGGGAGTACGGCTTCGGGGTCTACCCCAACGTGGTGACGAGCGTCCAGTTCGAGCGGATCCTCTCGGCCTCGGGGCCCTACTTCGGCCACGTCCAGCGGATCTCCGACGGCAAGGAGCCGAAGAAGATCGCCTTCTTGCAGTGCGTCGGCTCCCGGGACGTGCGCTGCGGCAACACCTGGTGCTCCTCGGTGTGCTGCATGTACGCCACCAAGGAGGCGATCATCGGCAAGGAGCACGCCAAGGCCCTGGAGCCGACCATCTTCTTCATGGACATCCGCGCCCACGGCAAGGACTTCGACCGCTTCGTGGAGCGGGCGAAGAAGGATTACGGCATCCGCTACATCCGGTCGATCCCCTCCACGGTCAAGGAGCTCCAGCGCTCGAAGAACCTCTTGCTCACCTACGTCCAGGAGGACGGCACCTCGGTGGAGGAGGAGTTCGAGATGGTGGTCCTGTCGGTGGGCCTCACCCCCCCGGCGGAGGCCCCCGAGCTCGCCCGGGCCCTGGGGATCGAGCTGACCCCCAGCGGCTTTTGCCAGACCTCGCTCGAAAACCCGGCGGCCACCTCCCGCCCCGGGGTCTACGTCTGCGGCGCCTTTGGCGGCCCCAAGGACATCCCCGAGACGGTCATGGAGGCGAGCGGCGCCGCGGCGTGCGTCCAGGGCCTCTTGGCGAGCCAGCGGGGCACCCTGGTGGCGGAGGAGGAGCTCCCCGCCGAGAAGGACCTCCAGGGCACTGGCCCCCGGGTCGGGGTCTTCGTCTGCCACTGCGGCATCAACATCGGCGGCGTGATCGACGTCCCCGGGGTGGCCGAGTACGCCAAGGGCCTGCCCAACGTCTCCTTCGTCTGCGACAACCTCTTCACCTGCTCCCAGGACTCGGCGGTGAAGATGGCCGAGGCGATCCGGGACCACGACCTCACCCGGGTGGTGGTCGCCTCCTGCTCGCCCCGCACCCACGAGGGCCTGTTTCAGGAGAACCTGGAGAAGGCGGGCCTCAACCCCTACCTCTTCGAGATGGCCAACATCCGGGACCAGGGCTCCTGGGTGCACATGCACGAGCCCGAGGCGGCCACCGTCAAGGCCAAGGACCTGGTGCGGATGGCGGTGGCCAAGTCCGCGTACTTAAAGCCCTTGAAGCCCGGCCAGCTCCCGGTGACCCCGGCGGCCCTGATCCTCGGGGGCGGCCTCGCGGGCATCACCGCGGCCCTGACGCTCGCCGACCAGGGCTTTGACTCCTGCATCGTCGAAAAGGAGCCCGAGCTCGGGGGCAACTACCGCCACCTCCACTTCACCCTGGAGGGCTTCGACACCCAGAAGCACCTGCGAAAGCTCTTGGACCAGGTGGCCAAGAACCCCCGGATCACCGTCTACACCGGGTCCCGGGCCGACAAGATCGACGGCTTCATCGGCAACTACCAGACCACCGTCGCCACCCCCGAGGGGGAGCGGCAGTTCGACCACGGGGTGGTGATCGTGGCCGCCGGCGGCCAGGAGATGGAGGTCACCGACTACCTGTACGGCCACTCCGAGCGGGTGGTCACCCAGCGGGAGCTCGAGGGCGCCCTGGGGGAGGACGACCCGCGCCTGGGGGCGATCAAGCGGGTGGTGATGATCCAGTGCGTGGGCTCCCGCACCGCCGAGCACCCCTACTGCAGCCGCTACTGCTGCAGCGAGGCGATTAAAAACGCGCTGCGGCTGAAGAAGGCGGACCCGGCTCGGGAGATCACCATCCTGTACCGGGACGTGCGGACCTACGGCCTCAAGGAGGACTTCTACCGGGAGGCCCGGGAGCTCGGCATCCAGTTCGTGCGCTACGACGAGGAGCGCCGCCCCGAGGTCTTTGCCCAGGGGGGTGGGGTGGCGGTGCGGGCCTTCGACCCGGTCCTAAACCAGCCGGTGCACCTGGGGGCCGACCTGGTGGTACTGAGCGTGGGGGTGGCCCCCAACCCGGAAAACGCCGACATCGGCAAGATGCTCAAGGTGCCCACCAACCAGGACGGCTTCTTCCTGGAGGCCCACGTGAAGCTGCGGCCGGTGGATTTTGCCACCGACGGGGTCTTCGTCTGCGGCCTCGCCCACTCGCCGAAGATGAGCGACGAGAGTGTCACCCAGGCCAACGCCGCCGTCTCGCGGGCCGCCACGGTCCTCACCCAGCCCTACATCGAAGCCGAGGGCAAGACCGCGTACGTGATTAAGGAGCGGTGCATGGCGTGCGGGCTGTGCGAGATCAACTGCCCCTACAGCGCCATCGCCGTCGACCCCAAGGAGCTCGCCGCAGTGGTCAACACCGTGCTGTGCAAGGGCTGCGGGGTCTGCACCTCCTCCTGCCGCATGAACGCCGTGGACCTCAACGGGTTTAATAACGAGGAGATCCTGGCGCAGATTGGGGCGATGTAGGGAATGGTGAATGGTGAATGGCGAATGGCGAGTAGTGAGTAGGGTGTAGGGAGTAGGGCGTAGGGAACGGGGGGCTCGCTTCCCGGATCGAGCATCGAGCATGCACCATCGAGGTATATCGAACATGGCCGAACCAGCCGCGAAGACCGAACCCTGGGAGCCCAAGATCCTCGCCATCGTGTGCACCTGGTGCACCTACGCCGGGGCGGACCTCGCCGGGATCAGCCGCATCCAGTACCCGCCCAACGTGCGGATCGTCCGGGTGCCGTGCACCGGGCGGATCAACCCGTTTTACGTGGTCAAGGCGCTCCAGGAGGGGGCCGACGGGGTGCTCATCTCGGGCTGCCACCCCGGGGAGTGCCACTATCTCACCGGGAACCTGTCGGCCCGGCGGAAGTTCGCCCTATTGAAGGGCTTTCTCGACTACGTGGGGGTCGAGGCCGACCGGACGTCGTTTACCTGGGTGTCGGCCTCCGAGGGCGACCGCTTCGCCCAGGTGGTGAAGGGCGTCACCGACAAGGTGCGAAAGCTCGGGCCCGCCACCCGCCTGGTGAAGCGCCTGGACGAGCCGGTTACCGCGATCGTGTGAACTAGGGCGACGGGTCCGCAGATTTTCGCAGATTTCTTCCGGGCGGGACGACACGCCGAATGCACTGCTGTTCAAGGGTGACCATGGGATTGGAACCACCGACCCCATACGCATCCGGTTTCATCTGCGTAATCTGCGTAATCTGCGGATCCCGTGGGGTTTCCCCCCACCAGCCGCTGTAGTGCCAAGAGGTTTGAGTCGTGGACAAGATCGTGACGAAGATGCGAGAAGAAGCGGCCCGGGCCTTGGCCGAGGGCCGGGCCCAGGTGGTGGTCGGGTTCGAGGACGGCACCCTGCCCCTGACCGCCACCCCGGCCTTCCTCACCCGGGCCGAGGACGTAGCGCGCCTGGTGTGGAACCCGGGCTGCGGCCAGAACCTGGCCAAGTACGTCCACGACCAGGTGATGGCCCACCGGGACAGCCAGAAGCGCCTCAAGCCCGAGGACCGCAAGAAGAAGGTGGTCGCCGTGGTGGCCCCCGGCTGCACCACCCGGTCCCTGGCGATCCACCTCAACGAGCGCCAGTACGGCCGGGACGAGGTGCTGGTCTTGGGGGTCCCCTGCGCCGGGGTGGTGGACCGCCGCAAACTCCTCAAGGCCGCCGGCAGCGAGGAGCTCCAGGGCGGGTCCTTTGGGGCGAGAGCGGTGACCGTCGAGACCGCCGCCGGCAACCGGGAGCTGCCCCTGGCGGAGCTCTTGGCCGACAGCTGCGCCTCCTGCGCCTTCAACAACCCGGTCTTCTCCGACGTGATGCTCGGCGAACCGGCCCCGCCCCACGACGCCAGCCGCGAGTTCGCCCCGGTGGAGGCGGTGGAGAAGCTCTCCGCCGAGGCGCGCTGGCAGGGCTTTGCCGCCGAGATGGCCAAGTGCATGCGGTGCAACGCCTGCCGCAACGCCTGCCCCTCCTGCTACTGCCGGACGTGCTTCGCCGAACAGAGCCAGCCCCAGTGGGTGGGCATCGGCCAGGCCGCCTCCGACGTGCAGGTGTTCCAGTTCATGCGGCTCTTCCACCTGGCGGGGCGGTGCGTGGACTGCGGGTCCTGCACCGCGGTGTGCCCCATGGGGGTGGACCTCCGGCGGTTCCTCAAGAAGCTCGACAAGGACGTGCTGGAGCTGTTCGGCCGCAGGGCGGGGCTCTCGGCGGAGGACCCGGCGGCGCTGGCCGAGGCCAAGGAAGACGACCCCGAGGCGTTCATTTACAACCCGTAGGGATCAAGGGCGAGACAAGCGATGGCCACCTTTCTCGAAGACGTGAACGCCCAGGTGAAGGGCGCGCCGCTCCAGCGGTGCTTCCACTGCCGCAAATGCACCGCCGGGTGCCCCATGGCGGTCGCCATGGACTACAAGCCCAACGCCGTGGTGCGGATGGTGCAGCAAAACCAGCGCCCGCAGGTGCTGGGGAGCTCCACCATTTGGCTGTGCGTCTCTTGCGAGACCTGCACCATGCGCTGCCCCAACGAGGTGGACATCGCCCGCATGATGGACGTGCTGCGGCAGATGGCCCTGGAGAGCGGCGTTCGGGTGGCGGAGAAGAAGGTCGTCGCGTTCCACGAGGCCTTCCTCGACAGCATCAAGAAGAACGGCCGGATCCACGAGGCCCTCATGGTGTGCGCCTACAAGATGAAGAGCGGCGACCTCTTCGCCGACGTGGGCATCGGCCTCTCGATGTTCGCCAAGGGCCGGCTGCCGATCCTCGGCCCCAAGGTCGAGGGCAAGCAAGAGGTGCGCAAGATCTTCGACCGCCCCCGCAAGGGCCGCGGCGCCCCCGGTAAAGGAGAGTCGCGTTGAACGTCTCGTACTATCCCGGCTGCTGCATGCACGGCACGGCCAAGGGCTACGACCAGTCCATCCAGTCGGTCTCCAAGACCCTGGGGGTGAACCTGGTGGAGGTGGACGGCTGGACCTGCTGCGGCGCCACCTCGGGCCACGCCACCAACTTCGAGCTGGGGGTGGTGCTGCCGGCCCGCAACCTGATGGCCGCCCAGAAGCGGGGCCTGGAGGTGATGGTGCCGTGCGCCGCCTGCTTCAACCGCTTCAAGGCCGCCGAGCACCACCTTGAGGCCGACCCCGAGCTGAAGGCCCGCATCGAGAACGAGCTCCAGGGCCGGATCAAGGCCGACCTGGGGATCACCAACTCGGTGGACTTTTACGTCAACCAGGTGGGCCTCCCGGCGATCCGGGAGAAGGTGACCCGCAAGCTCGCCGGCCTCAAGGTGGCGAGCTACTACGGGTGCCTGCTGGTCCGCCCTCCCGAGGTCTGCCGGTTCGACGACCCCGAGAACCCCATGTCCATGGACCACCTGGTAGAAGCCCTGGGGGCCGAGGCCCGGCCGTGGTCGTTTAAGACCGACTGCTGCGGCGGGGCGCTCACCGTGGCCCGCACCGAGCAGGTGGTGCGGCTGGTGGACCGGTTGGTGGCCATGGCCCGGGAGGCCGGGGCCAACTGCATCGTGACCGCCTGCCCCGAGTGCATGGCCAACCTGGACATGCGGGCGACCCACGGCATGCCGATCTTTTACTTCTCCGAGCTGATGGGGCTCGCCATGGGCGCCCCCGACGCCGGCAAGTGGCTCAAGTATCACCACGTCGACCCCATGCCGCTGCTGCGCCAGGTGGGCATCTTCCTGTGACCCCGGCGAGCGCGAGGAAACCCATGGAAACGCGACTGCTCAAGAAGGATGGCCTGGGCGACGCACTTCGGCGCCTCGCCGCCGCCAAGCGGGTGCTCGGGCCGGTGAAGGACGGGGACAACGTGGTCTTCGGGCCGGTAACCGGGTCGCAGGGGCCCCTGCTCGGCTTCGCCAACACCCGCAACGCCCCGAAGAACGCCCTCTTTCCCCACACCGAGACCCTGGTGCGCTACACCCGCACCCCCAAGGGGGTGGAGGCCGTTGGCGAGGGGGACGAGCCGGCGGAGACGGTGCTCCTGGTGCGGCCGTGCGACGCCCAGAGCTTCTTGCTCCTGGACCGGGTGTTCGACCAGCCGGGCTGCCGCGACCCCTACTACGTCGGCCACCGGGAGCGGGCCACCGTGGTCGCCCTGGCGTGCCCCCAGCCCCCCTACGCCGCGTGCTTTTGCACCTCGGTGGGGGGCGAGCCGGTCCCCGGGGCCCCCGAGGGGGTGGACGTGCTCGTCACCGACCTGGGGGAAGAAGTCCTGGCCGAGTTCCTCACCGAGAAGGGCGCGGCGCTCCTGTCGTTCTTCGAGGGCCCGGCGGCCGGCGCCGAGGCGGCGGCCCGCAAGGAGCAGGTGCGCGAGGCCGCCCGGGCGGCGATCCGCTCCCAGGTGCCGGCGTCCGAGGTGAAGCCGATCCTCCAGAAGAACTTCGAGCACCCCTTCTGGGCGGGGCTCCACGGCAAGTGTCTGGCGTGCGGCACCTGCACCTACCTCTGCCCCACCTGCCACTGCTTCGACATCAGCGACGAGGTGAAGGGGGACGACGGGGTGCGGCTGCGGAGCTGGGACTCCTGCATGTTCCCGCTCTTCACCAAGGAGGCCTCGGGCCACAACCCGAGGTCGAGCCAAAAAGAGCGCTGGCGCCAGCGGGTGATGCACAAGTTCCGCTACATCCCCGAGAACTTCGACCTGATCGGCTGCGTCGGCTGCGGCCGCTGCGTCTTGAACTGCCCAGTAAACCTGGACATCCGAAAGATCGTCCAGGACGTGTCTAAGATTTGACGGGGGGGTTTTGACAGGATAACAGGATGTTCAGGATGGTGGGGCTGATGTAGCTGCTACCAGTGTCGCCGCCCTCAAACAAAAGACTTTATCCGATTTATCCTGCTTTTATCCTGTTATCCTGTCAAAAAACCCCTTACGCGGACCGATTCTGTCAGGAAAGTCAGTAGAGGATGCCGATGGCCTGTGCGTGCGCTGAGCGGGACAACCCGTATTTGCCCATTCCGGTGGAGATCGCCAAGATCATCACCGAGGTGGACACCAAGGACATCAAGACCTTCCGGTTCACCTTCGTGAACCCCGAGGACGAGCAGCGGTTCCGGTACACCCCGGGGCAGTTTGGCGAGCTGTCGATCTTCGGCAAGGGGGAGTCGCCCATCGGCATCGCTTCCTCCCCCACCCAGCCGGGGTACGTGGAGTTCACCGTCCAGAAGGCCGGGGTGGTGACGACCGCGCTCCACGAGATGCAGGAGGGCCAGCGGATGGGCATCCGCGGGCCGCTCGGCAACGCCTGGCCCCTGGCGTTTCTGGAGGGCAAGAACGTCGTCATCGTGGGGGGCGGCTTCGCCTTCACCACCCTGCGGTCGCTACTGAACTACATGATCGTCCCCGAGAACCGGGGCCGGTTCGGCAAGATCACGGTGGTGTACGGCGCCCGCAACCCGGGGCTTCTGCTGTACAAGGACGAGCTGAAGGCGTGGGCCGAGCGGGACGACCTCGATCTCCACGTCACCGTGGACAAGGGCGACGCCACCTGGACCGGCCGGGAGGGCTTCGTGCCCACGGTGTGCAAGGAGGTCGCCCCCAGCGCCGAAAACGCCGTCTGCGTCCTGTGCGGCCCGCCCATCATGATCCGCTTCACCCTGCCGGTCTTTTTCGAGCTCGGGTTCTCGAAGGAGAACATCGTCACCTCGCTGGAGATGCGGATGAAGTGCGGCATCGGCAAGTGCGGCCGCTGCAACGTAGGCCACAAGTACGTATGCAAAGACGGCCCGGTGTTCACCTTCGCGGAGCTCGATGCGCTGACGCCGGAGTACTGACCGGGGGGGCTGGCTGGATGCTCGATGCTGGATGCGCGATGCTCGATGGCCTGAAGGGTAGGCCTGCCGCCCGGCCGAAGGCGGTTCTTCTCCGTCCTATCCGGTCCCATTGGTCCCATCCCGTCCCACTCCCCCCGCGCCCTTCCAGGAGGACCCCATGTCCTACTACATGAACGTCGACGAGGTGTACCAAGTGGGGGTCGAGATCGAGAAGAACGGCCAGGCCTTCTACCAGGCTGCCGCCGCGGCCACGGGCGACCCCGCGGTGAAGAAGCTGTGCGAGGGGCTCGCGGCGTGGGAGACCAGGCACGTGGAGGTCTTCGAGAAGCTCCGCCGGGAGCTCCCCCCCGAGGCTCGGGCGGACGGCGCCTTCGACCCCGCCGACGAGGAGCGCGCCTACCTGCGGGCGGCGGCCGACGACCACGTCTTCCGCAAGGGCACCGACATCCCCGCCCTGGTGGCGAAGTGCCAGACCCCCAAGGCCCTTCTCGACCTCGCCATCCAGTTCGAGAAGGACTCGGTGGTCTACTACACCGCCATGAAGCAGCTGATGCCCCCCTGCGAAGCCTGCGGCAGCGTCGACGCCCTGATCGACGAAGAGCTCCGCCACATCGCCATGCTCGCGGCTCAGCGGAGCAAGGCGGCGGGGTAGGCGTACCGCCCCCGGCTTACCCGCCTCCTGCCCCTGGCGAGGCACCGCCTCAGGCGGCCGTGGGTCCCCTCGGCGGGGTACTTGGCCGGCGCGCGCATACCTTGCAAATTCACCGCGGCGAGTGCAAAATGCAAGGCATGTCCCTTCTGCCCCGCCACGCCACCGATGTCGTGCACCGGCGCCTCGACACCTTCCGGGTCGTGGTGGTCTCGGGTGCGCGGCAGGTGGGCAAGTCCACCCTGGCCCGCCTGGTGCTCCAGCGGCGGGGGGGCACCTACCTGACCCTCGATGACCCCTTGACCCTCTCCCAGGCGATGGAGGACCCCGACGGCTTGGTGGCCCAGGGGGGCGGGTTGACGGTCATCGACGAGGTCCAGCGGGCCCCCGACCTGCTGCGGGCGGTGAAGCTGGCCGTGGACCGCGACCCTTCCCCCGGGCGGTTCCTCCTCACCGGGTCGGCCAACCTGCTGGGCCTGCGTGCCGTCACCGAGTCGTTGGCGGGCCGCGCCGTGTACCTCGATCTGCCGCCCCTGTCCTGGTCGGAGATGGTCGGTGCCCCCCGGCCCGGGACCCTCGATGCGGCGTTTTCCGCCTCGTCCGCGAGCGATTTCGCCGCTGCCCTGGGCCCGGGGCTGCCGGACGGCGGAGAGCGGGCGCGGGCGCTCGCCTTGGCGGGCGGGATGCCCGAGGTCCACGCCCTGGAGCCCGAGGATCGGCGCGCCTGGTACGAGAGTTACCGCCGCACCTTCCTGGAGCGCGACCTCCGCCAACTCTCCGAGATCAGCAACGTGCCCGAGTTCGGGCGGCTCACGAGCCTCGCGTTGCTGCGGACCGGCGGCCTGCTCAACAAGAGCCAGCTGGCGACCGACGCCAAGATCTCCCACACCACCGCGGACCGTTACCTGGGCCTCCTCGAAGTGGCCTACCAGATCCGCCTCCTGCATCCCTACTTCCCCAACGTGGGGAAGAGGCTCGTCAAGTCCCCCAAGCTCTTCGCGGTCGACTGCGGCGCGGCCGCCTGGGCGGCCAACGCCTGGGACTGGCGCGCGGCGGTGGCGGCGGGGCGGGACGGCGCCCTCCTCGAGACCTTCGCCATCGCCGACCTGGTCGCCTGGGATGGGTTGGCCGGCGCCTCTCGGTACCACTTCTGGCGCACCTCGGCCGGGGCCGAGGTGGACCTGGTGGTCGAGCGGGGGGACCGGATCGTGGCGATCGAGTTCAAGGCCTCCCGCGCCCTGGGCCACCGCGACACCAGCGGGCTGCGGGCCCTCCAGGGGGACGCGGGCCCTCGCTTCCAGCTGGGAGTGCTCGCCTACCTGGGGGAAGAGGTCCGGGTGCTCGGGGAGCGGCTGGTCGCGGCGCCCCTCTCCTCTCTGCTCGGCGTGACCCCCGGAGAAACGACTGTCTCACGCCACGACGCCACGTAAGGTCCGGGGGTACAAAACCAACAAGACCAAGATCTACGTTGCGTCGTTGCGCCGTTGCGTGAGCCCAACCCCCGGGAGAGAAGACCGTCCCTGTCCATCCTGTTCATCCTGTCAAAGCCCCCCCCTCGCAGCTCGACGGTCTGAGGCGGCGCCTCGTACTAGGCCCGGGAGACGAAGTGCCCGTCCCGGGTGTCCACCCGGATCCGCTCCCCGCTCGCCAGGTAGGGCGGCACCAGGATCTTGAGGCCGGTCTCCAGGGTGGCTTCCTTGAGCTGGGCCTGGGCAGTGGCGTTCTTGAGCGCCGGAGGGGTGTCCAGCACGGTCAGCTCCACCACCATGGGGGGATCGACGCTCACCACCCGCCCCTCGAAGACCCCGAGCTGAACCTCGGTGCCGTCCAGCAGATACCCCTTCACCGCGTCGAAGAGCTCGGGGCCGAGTTCGTGCTGCTCGTAGGTCTCCAGGTCCATGAACACGCCGCCGTCCCCCGACGCGTACAGGTACTGGCCCTTCTTGCGCTCGAAATCCGCCTCCTGGATCTTGTCGCCCCCCCGGAAGGTCTTGTCGAGCACCTGGTCGGTGAGGAGGTTGCGGTAGCGCACCTTCACCATCAGGTGGGCCCCCCGCGCCGAGGGGGCGTGCATGCCGATCTCCAGGAGCCGGCAGGGTGCCCCTTCGAGCAGGATGACGGAGCCGCGCTTGAGTTCAGAAGCCTGGGGCATGGGTTCTCTCCTCGTGGGTGGCCCGGGGCGCCCCCCGGAAGGCGCCGCGCATTGTGGCGGACGGGGCGGCCGCTGTCCAGCGGTGCGGAGGGGGGGTCGGGCGGGAGGGGCGGCCGCGGGGAACGCATCCCCCGGCCTCTCTGGCGTGACAGGTTGGTTCTTGGCAGGTTCTCTCAACTGTGGCACAGTGCGTAAACCATGGCACAGCAGAGCGACGCCCACGAAGTCCGCCTGGGGCCCCAGGGCCGGTTGGTGATCCCGGCCGTCCTGCGGCGCGCCCTCGAGCTGGAGGTCGGCCAGCCCCTGGTGGTGCGCGCCGAGGGAGCCCGTCTGGTGCTGGAGAAGCCCGAGGCGATCCTGGCCCGGTTGCGGGGCCGGTTTGCCGTGGTGCCCGCAGGGGTGGACCTGGCCGAGGAACTCATCGCCGACCGGCGCGCGGCCGCCGCGGGGGAAGGCCCGTGACGGGAGGGGTGGTGCTCGACGCGTCCGCCCTGCTCGCCGTGTTGCACGGGGAGCCCGGAGCCGACCGCGTCGAACCGGTGCTCAACGGAGCCTTGCTGTCGAGCGTGAACTGGTCCGAAGTGGTCCAAAAGGCCCTGGGGAGGGGCATCGACACCCGGGGCCTTCGCGCGGACTTGGAAGCCCTGGGCCTCGAGATCGTCCCGTTTGCCGCCGTCCACGCGGAAGAAGCGGCCCTCCTCTGGGCGCCCACCCGCAGCCTCGGGCTCTCCCTCGGGGACCGGGCGTGTCTCTCCCTGGCGCGCCTCGCGGGCCGCCCGGCACTGACCGCGGACGGGGATTGGGCCAGGGCCGGGGTGGGTGTCGAGGTGCGGCTGATCCGGTAGTTTTCGTCCCACTGTGCGAACCCCACCCCTCAAAAGCTGTACCGCACCCGGGCGTAGGCGTTGGTGTTGTCTTCGAGCTGCCCGAAGAAGGTGTCGCGGTGGGCGCCGAGGAAGAGGTTGGCGCCCAGGGTGACGAGGAGCTCGTCGGAGAGCTGATAGCTCGCCCGGGGCCGGAGGTGGGCGTCGTCTTCCGAGGGGGAGTAGACGGCGAAGAGGGAGAGGGTGAGGGTCTGCCGGAGGAAGAGGCCGGTGTAGCGGGCGGTGAGCCACCAGCGGTTCTGGTCGGTGAAGCCGGCGTCGGGGGTGCAAAGGGTCCGCTCCAGGTAGGCCTGGAGTCCCAGGTTCTGCTCGGGCCACACCTCCCGGCCGAAGCCGGCCAGAGCCCGGACCTGGGAGTTGGGCACCCACGGGTCTTTCTCGTCCCGGTCGTCCAGGCTCCGATACCAGGACGCCTCCCCGTTGGCGACGCCGCCCCCGAGGGCCCCCCGCAGGCTGGCTCCCCACGCCTCGAGGCGGGGAAAGGTGTAGCTGCCGGTGGCGGGATCGAAGCCCCTGGGCTGGCCCCAGCGCCCGCGAAAGCCGTACAGCGCCCCCTCCCACCCGCCGAGGTTCCGGTACAGCCGGCCGGCCAGGGTGCCGCCCCCCAGGCCCCGGGCCGGCTCCTCGGTGGGGAGCTCGCCGTCCCTGGGGCCCCGGGAGCCAGCGCCCCCCCAGAAGCTGAGCCGTTCCCCCGAGAGGCAGCGGTCGGGCGCAAAGAGCGGCTGCCACGCCAGGTCTAGGTTGGCGGCCCCGCCGTACCAGGTGGCGCGCACCGCGTCGGCCGGTTGCTTGAGGTACTCGTCGTCCCGGCCGAGAAAGAAGCTCTGCCAGTCCTTGGGGAAGAGGTCGTTGAGGAACACCAGGTCGCCGGTGCCCCAGGTGAGCACCTGGCGGCCCACCTTGAGGTCGACCCTGGGCCAGGGGGTGAGGAAGAGGTTCCCTTCCCGGACCTCCACCCGGCTCTCGCCGTCGATCCCGTCGTGCACCAGGTCGGCCCGAAAGGCCAGGGTCCCGAGCTCTCCGTCCCGCAGGAAGTCGACCTGGAACCGGGCCTCCTCCAGGAGAAACCGGTCCGCCGCCCGGTCGTCGTCCACCATCCGGGCTCCCGCGGCGACCTCGAAAAAGCCGTGAATCGGCGGCTCCGCTGCCGCCGCCGGGAGCGCCCCCGCACCCAGCAGCAGGATCCCGAGCCCTAGCCACCGCCCCCTCATCGCCGGAGGTACTCCCGAGGCGGGTTGCGCAGGTAGCGCTCGGTAAAGGTGTCTTCGGCGATGCCCTGGTCGTACTCGACCTTCTCGAAGGTGAGGACCGTGTGGCCGCCGGTCTGGAGGTCGTCCATCCGCGCCTTGACCACCGTGGGGAAGCCGCCGATGGTCTCGACCTGCTGGGCCTCGAGGCGGCGGTAGGTCTTGCCCCGGGCGTCCTGGTACTCGGCCTTCACCGGCAGGAAGGTCTGCTTGTCCACCCAGACCGTGTAGCGGGCGAACTCGACGCTCCCCGGGTGCTTGGGGGTGTTCTCGAGCACGTAGTGCCGTGCAGTCTCCTCCTTGAGGACGTGGGTGTCCTCGGCGGGGCTCCGGCCCGAGACGTCCTCGTAGAAGAAGTGGGACCCGACGAAGCTCGTCCGCTTGTCCGAGGCGGCGATCCGCTTCACCAGGTCCAGGGCCGGCAGGTACAGCCAGCGGTCGTCGTCCTGATCCAGGTACTTGTGCACCAGGAACACGGTCTTGCGCACGTCGCCGGGCTTGTGGAAGTACACGTAGTAGCGCTGCCCCTCCCCGTCGGCCACGTCCTTGCGCAGGATGGTGAACTCCCGCTCCCGGGTCCGGCCTTCCCGGTCGGCGATGACCAGGGTGGCCCGGGCCACTCCGTCGTCGCCGGCGTAGTACGACGCCAGGTTGGCCCGGGCGACGACTTCGTCCACGGTCAGGGCCCGGGCCGGGGCGGCGAGGGACGCGACGAGGGCTACGGCCAGAGCGGTGCTCCTCACGGGTGTTCTCCTCTCTCGGCGGCCAGGGGGGCAGGGCGAAAGAGCCTTCCCCGGAGCACCTGCATCAGGGAGGGCAGGATCACCAGGGTGGCGATGGCCGATACCGCCAGGATGGTGGCCAAGAAGAAGCCGACGGTCTGGTAGGGCACCAGGGGCGCCAGGAGCAGGGGCAAGAAGCCGACCGCGATGACGATGGCGTTGCGGCCGATGGCCCGGGCCGGGGCCAGGGCCATCCGCCGCGACGCCTCGGGCCAGGCCCCGGTCTCGCGGTACAGGTCTCGGCTGCGCTGGAGGAAGTGGATGGCGAAGTCCACGCTCATGCCGAGGGTGAGGCTGGAGAGGACGGCCACGGGCATGTCGTAGTCCTTTCCCACCAGCCCGATCGCGCCGTAGATGAAGGCGATGGTGACCGACAGGGGGAGCATCGACAGGAGCCCCCACAGCACCGACCGGAAGAGGACGACCATCATCAGGAGGACGATCCCGAAGCTCCCCAGAAGGCTCGAGAGCATGCCCTTCACCATCTTGTCCTGCCACACCACGTTTAAGTAGGTGAGACCGGCCCAGGCGTGGTGGAGCTCCCGCGGGGGCGGGTGGTCGCCGAAGTACCGCTCGACCGCCCGGATCACCGACTCCATGTCCCGGTTGTCGCCGCTCTTGAGCTGCACCCACAGGTTGAGGCGGCGGAAGTCCGGGGTGACCAGGTGCCAGACGTCCTCGGGGTCGTGGCTTCCCTGGAAGGACAGGATGGTCTGGGCCACCGCCGCGGCCGAGTCGGGGATGCGAAACGCCTGGCCCTCGAGGAGTTCCCCGTGGACCTTCTTCACCACGTCCGTGAGCCCGTTGGTCTTGCCGACGGTCCGCTGGGCGACCAGGTGCCGTTGCAGGCCCTCCACCCAGACGAGGACGGCCGGGTCCTTGAAGATGTGGAGCGCGGTGCGCTGGTCTTCGAGCCCGTCGGCCAGGCGCTCGAGCTCGTCGCCCAGGGCCCGGTCGTCGGTGGGGGCTTCGGCGGCTCGGCGATCGAGCTCGTCGGCCAGCGCGGCGAGCACGGGGGCGGGGTCGAGGACCTTCCCGTCGGCCGCCAGGGCCTCGAGGCGGGCCGAGAGGGCCGCCAGCACCGGAGCGGCCGGCGGCGACGCGGCGGCCGCCTCGCCGGCCAGGAACTGCCGCACCCGGGCCAGTTCCGCGCCCACGGACGTCGCCGTGGTTGGCGCCTCCAGGACCAGGTACGCCTCGTAGGTGCCGCCGAAGTGGCGGTTGAGGACCCGGTCGGCCACCCGGATCGGGTGGCTCGGTTCGAACCATTTCACCGGGTTGTCGTTGATCTGGATGCGGCCGATGCCGTACGCCGAAACCGCCAGCACGACGCCGGTGGCGGCGATCCACAGCGGGGCGTGCGCTTGGGTGACCCGGCCCCCCCAAACCAGGAGCCGGGCCAGGGGCGAGTGCCCCTGGCCGTCTTCGCCGTGGGCGGTGGCGCCGAAGCTGGCGAGCCTACGCTCGGGGATGAAGAGGAGGATGTAGGCGGGGACCACGGTGACCGTGACCAGCCAGGCGACGGCTACCCCCAGGGCGACGAACAAGCCGAAGACCCGCACCGGCGGGATCGGGGTGAGGGCCAGGCTCGCGAAGCCGGCAAAGGTGGTCAGGCTGGTGTACAGCATGGGGACGAAGAGCTCGTCCATGACCGCGTAAAGGGTCTTCTCCCGGTCGCGGTAGAGCTGGTACCGATCGAAGAACACCGACAGGATGTGGACCGAGTCCACCACCGCGATCGGCATCAAGAAGATCGGGATCATCGAACTCATGATGTGCACGGTGTTGCCGGTGCTGACCAGGGTCCCCATGGTGAAGATGACCGTGAGCACGGCGACGGCCATGGGCGCGACGACCAGGGAGAGCTGGCGGAAGAAGAAGAGCATCAGCAGGAATACCACCAGCCCGGCCAGGGGGGCCGACCCGGCCATCTGCCGAAACATCTCCACGCCGAAGGTGTCCTCGGCCACCGGGAGCCCGGTGATGTGGTACTCCTCGGGCCCTCCTGGCTCGGCGGCGATGAGCCGCCGCAGGTCCTCCCCCACCCGGTGGGCGATGCGCTTCTCCGCGATCGGCACATACAGGGCCAGCGCCTTGCCGTCCTCGCTTACCAGGGTGCCCCGGAGCAGGGGGTTGGCGAGGGCCCGGTCGCGCAAGTGCAGGGCCTCGTCCCTCGTCGCCGGGGGGGGCTCCATCAGGTACTGGAAGCGGACCGATCCGAGGCCCGCCTGGAGGATGTCGTCCACCGTGCTCGGGGTGATCAGGTCGGGCACCACTACCCCTTCGATCCCCCGGATCCCCTGGGTGATGCGGTACACCTTGCCGAGGGTGCTCGGGGTAAACACCCCGTCCACGTCCCGCTCGTTTACCACCCCGAGGACGATCATGTCCGACAGGGCGAAGTCGCGCTTCACCCCGTCGTGGAACACCCGGACCGCTTCGGTTGGGGAGAGCATGTTCTCGGGGTCGGTATCGACCCGGAGGCGGTCCATGCGGACCAGGGTGAGGGCGGTGGCGAGCAGGGCGAGGACGAGGACGAGCCTGGGATGACCGACGGCGAGGCGGGTGAGGAGCTGACCCATGGAGGTGCCTCCGGGTGGGGCTCCGGGCCAGGTTTCGGGGCGGCGCGGGGCCCGGCGGAGGAATCTACCGTGGGTTTCGGGAAACGCACCGCCCCGGGGGGCGGGCTACCCCCGGGAGTCGGCGAGGGCGGCGAGGAGGGCGGGGTGGAGCCGGCCGTTGGTGGCCACCACGTCCTGGTCGTAGGGGGTGAAGGGCTCCCCCCGGTAGCCGGAGACCGCGCCCCCCGCTTCCGTGACCAGGAGCATGCCGGCCGCCAGGTCCCAGGGTTTGAGGGCCGGCTCCCAGAAGCCGTCGAGGCGCCCCGCGGCGACGTAGGCGAGGTCTAGGGCGGCCGCACCCGCCCGCCGCACGCCCCGGGTGAGCTGGGTGAGGTGACAGAACTCCCGGTAGTTGCGCGGGTGGACGGCCCGGTCGTAGGGGAAGCCGGTGGCCAGGAGGGCGTCGCCCAGGCTCCCGGTCCCCGAGCACCGCAGGGGCCGACCGTTGAGGAAGGCGCCGTGGCCTTCCCGGGCCGAGAAGAGCTCGTCGCGGAGGGGGTCGTAAATGGCCCCCAGGCGGACCCGGCCGCCCGCTTCCCACGCCACCGAGGCGCCAAACACCGGGAAGCCGTGGGCGTAGTTGGTGGTGCCGTCCAGGGGGTCGACCAGCCAGCGGTCGGCCCCCTCGCCCGTGGCCCCCTCTTCCTCGCCGAGCACCGCCGTGCCCGGGGCGAGGCGGGCGAGCACCTCGCGGATGGCCCGCTCGCAGGCGAGGTCCACCTCGGTGACCAGGTCGATGGCGCCCTTGTGCTCCACCCGGACGCCGGTGCCGAACCGCTCCCGCTGAATCCGGCCCGCGGCCCGGGCCGCGGCGATGGCGGCGTCGATCACGGCTCGCCCGGCCCGGACCCGCAGGGCCCCCCGTCGCCGAACAGGAGCGCCTGCTCCGCCGCCGACAGGGCGGACCGGGCCTGGTCCCGGAACTGGTTCACCCCGGCGAAGAACTCCCGCATCATGGCCACCAGGAGGTAGCGGCCCCGGGGGGTGAGGGTGACTTCGTCCCGGTCGTTGCGGTCGAAGGCGCCGGCCGCCGCGAAGAAGGCCATCTCCAGGGGGAGCCCCCGCTCCAGGCTGACGCCGAAGCGGTGGCGGAACTCATGCTTGTCGAGCCGCAGGCCGAAGAGGCCCATCATGAAGCGGTAGCGCATCTGCTCCCGGCGGGGGAAGGCCCGGTGGGCGGTCGCCGCGAGCCGCCCCGAGGAGATCCGGTCCGCGTACTCCGCCAGGGAGAAGGTGTTCACGTAAATCGAGCCGTCGAGGTACCCGAAGGAGCCGCTGCCGATCCCCAGGTACTCCTCGTAGTCGACGATGTACTCGTCGATCATCTGGCCGGCCGCCCGGGAGAAGGTCCAGGCGGTGGCCGGCACGAAGGCGCCCTCCAGGGCCTCGCACAGGCGCTCGTAGTAGCGGGCCTCCCGGGCGTAGTCCACGGGGCCCACGGTGCGGGCCAGGGAGCGGCGCACCGCCGCCGAGGTCATGAGGGGGTAAAAGGTGGTCTGGTTCGCCCCCGAGGCCCGGATCATCGCCGCGTCCCGGACGAGAGAAGCGGCGGTCTGGCTCGGGAAGTTGAAGATCATATCGACGTTGAGGGAGTGGAACCGCCCCGCGGTGGCCTGGAGCCGCGCCAGGATCTCCTCTCCGCTGCCGTACTTGTCCCGGCGATCCATCTGGACGAGGAGGGCGTCGTCGAAACTCTGGACTCCCACCGAGAGGCGCTGGACCCGCTCGGCCAGGGGCTCCAGCACCTCGGGGATCAAGTGGTTGGGGTTGGTCTCGCAGGAGACCTCCCGCACGGCAAAGAGCGAGCGGGCGAGGTCGATGGTGGCCGCGAGCTCGTCCACCAGGATGGTGGGGGTGCCCCCGCCGAAGTACACCGCGGGGAAGTCGTAGCCGAGGTCGGCCACCCGCCGCATCTCGTCCCGGAGGTGGCGGAAGTAGGCCCGGGCCGGCTCCTCGGCGAAGGGGAAGCGGTTGAAGGAGCAGTAGGGGCAGAGGCGCTGGCAGAAGGGGACGTGGGCGTAGAGGAGATACTTCCCCCCGGTCCGGGGGGGAGGCACGGCGACGTCTTCGCCGACGCGCACGGACAGGATCCGGCGGTTGGCCAGGCGAAGGGCAGCGGTGAGGATACGCTCGGCGAGCACGGTCGGGTCTCCAGGAGGGCCGTAGGACCGGGCCCTTGTAGCAGGGGCTCTCGGGCGCGGTCAACCGGGATCCGCCCGCTGGGGCGACCCTCCACTAGAAACCCTTGAGGGGCGAAGATCTTCGACGATGCGTCAAGTTTCGTCTTCAGCGGGCGCTTCGGGGAACGGGGGTTTTGGACAGGATTACAGGATGTTCAGGATGCCAGATGCCGGCAGACCCGGAGAATCCTGCCCATCCTGTCAAAAAACCTCCCTCTCGTACCTCGACGGTCTGAGGCAGAGCCTCGCCAGCCCTGGGCCCGGGCAGGTCGGGTGGTGGTGCTTGGTCACGCCTGAGGTTTGGTCGGCGCCCGCGACGCTGTTACACTGGTGCCGAACCGCGGAAGTTGCGGGGTAACTGCCTCGCGGCGGCGCCGTAGGATGATCCGGAGGGAGGGTGGGGTGGTGAAGGCGGACAAGACCCTGGCCGTGCGGGACCGCATCCGCGGGAACTTCGACCGGGGCGCGGAGGCGTACGGACGCTTCGAAGACGAGACGGCCTTCTTTCGGCTCCTCCTAGAGGCCCTCCTGGAGCTCGGCACGCCGCTGGCTGGTCAGCGGGTGCTCGACGTGGGGTGTGGGACCGGGGCTTCCCTGGCGAGGCTCGGCGCGGCCGCGGGGCCGGCCGGCCGGGTGGTGGGCCTGGATCTCTCCCTGGGGATGCTGCGGGAGGCGCGGGGGCGGCTCGGGGGAGGGGGCCTCTTGGTGGGGGGGGACGGTTGCCGCTTCGGGTCGCTCTTTCGGGCCGAGTTCGACGCCGTCGTCTACAACGCCGTGCTCTTTCTCCTCCCCGACGCCGGGGCCTCCCTGGCGTCGGCGCGGCAGGTGCTGGCGCCAGGCGGGCAGGTGCTGCTCTCCCACCTCCAGGGGGTGTTCCTGCCCCGGCGGGGTTGCTCGGTCCCCGACCTCCTGGCCCAGCGGGGCCTGTCCGCGGGGCGGCACGCCCTCTCCCCTTGGGAGACGGTGGCCGACGCGCTGGCGCGGCTCTTTGGGGGGGTGACGCACCGGAAGCTCGTGCTCCCCCTCACCCCCCAGGCCTTCGCGGCCTTCTACGGGCAGGAGCCGATGAGCGCGGGGCTCTTGCCGGGGATGCCGTACCCCGAGCGGCGGGAGGTCGTCGGGGAGTTGGCCCGGGAGCTTGTGGCCGAGGGGGGTGGGGTGGAACAGGAGTGGCACCTGGCGCGGGCCTGGGTGCCGGGAGACCCGGCGGACCGGTAGCGCGAGACGATGGGGAGGAATGGGAGATGAAGCGAGCGAGTGTTGTTTCGGTGGTCATCCTGGCGGTCCTAGCGGCCTCGGCGCTGGCTCAGATCGATCCGGAGGCCTATGCGCCCCGGAGCCAGGCCGACCTGGTGAGCCAGTACGCGACCCACGCGGGGAAGAAGGTCCAGGTCGAGGGGACCTTCGTCTTCGCGGGGAGCGACTTCTGCTACCAGATCCGCAAGACCAAGATCAACACCAAGGATTACTTCTGCTTCGCCCTGGGGCCCACGAGCCTCTTGCGGCTGTACCTGAAGAAGGATCACGCCCAGGCCGACCAGCTGCTCAACCTGAAGAAGGGGGAGCGGGTCCAGGCGTTTGGGACCTTCGACTCCCAGGGCGGGGACTTCAACTACCTGGTGGTGGACGGCATCGCCGTGGGGGCGGCGAAGTGACGGGGGGCGGCCTCACCCACTTCGGGGAGGCCGGGGACGCCCGCATGGTGGACGTGACCGCCAAGGCGGGGACCGAGCGCCGGGCGGTGGCGGCGGCGAGCGTCTGGGTCGGCCCGGAGACTTTTCGGCGCATCGTCGACCGGACCGTGGAGAAGGGCGAGGTGCTCCAGGTGGCGCGCCTGGCGGGGATCATGGCCGCCAAGCGGACCGCCGAACTGATTCCCCTGTGCCACCCCCTGCCGCTCTCCTCGGTGCGGGTGGACTTCGCCCTGGACGAGGCGGCGGCGCGCATCGACGTGGAGGCCGAGGCCAAGGTGCAGGGCCCCACCGGCGTCGAGATGGAGGCCCTCACCGCGGCGAGCGTGGCGTGCCTCACCATCTACGACATGTGCAAGGCCGTGGACAAGGGCATGGTGATCGGGGACCTGCGGCTGCTCCGCAAGGAGGGGGGGAAGAGCGGCCTGTGGGTCCGGGAAAGGGGGGCTCGGCCGGGTGAAGCGGCGGTGGTAGTACCTCGCTAGAAACTCCCCTCCAGGGACAGGACGTGGAGGAGTTCGCCTGCGTCCTGGCGCGCCCTCTGGAGGCCGTAGCCGAAGCGCAGGGCGTCCTTGTGGGCCCACCCCACGCCCAGGGAGGCGTAGTCCTTCCCCGTGTCCCCCCGCCACAGCTGGCCGACCCGCAGCGTCCAGGCGCGTCCCGCCGCGTACTCCGCCCCCAGGTGCAGATCGAGCCCCCGGGACACCTCGTGCTCCAGGTTGCGCACCAGATCGGCGGCCACGGTCCAGCGGCCCAGGCCCGTTCGGGAGGCCGCCAGGGCCACCTTGCGGGGTAGATGATCGAGGCTCGTGTCCAGGAGGTTCGAGCCGACCACGGCGACCCGGACGTTCCCCGGGCGCTCGAACAGGAAGCCGAGGTCGGCGTTGAACTCCTCCGCCCAGGCGCTCCCGTCGGGGTTGCGGCCCTGGACGTACCGGACGGTAAAGCCCCACCACAGGCCCCGCTTGCCGGACGCCAGGGAGAGACTCAGGTCTTCGCGCTCCTCGGCCCCCCGAAGCCGCAGGTACTGGAGCGATCCCCCCATGGGTGAGGTGACGTTGTCCACCAGGGTGAGCGCCAGGCCGTCGAAGGCCTCGTCTCGCCGCGTGGCGTAGGTCGTCCCGCCGAAGAAGCCCCGGACCGGCCCGAGGGCGGCGGGGTTGAGGAGCGCGGCGGCGGTGGGGTCGGCCAGGGTGCGGACGGCGCCCCCCATGCTCAGCGCGCGCGCATCCAGGAACTCGATGCCCGGAGGGGCGCCGAGGGCCGGGGTCGCGAGGGTGAGGCAGAGAATCAGGGTCGTCTTGTTCATGTGCAAAAAGGGGTTGGGGCGAAGCTCGCCAGTTGCTATACTCCTCGCCTCTTTCGGACGGCGGATCTTACCATGGGTGCGCGGGGACCCCAAGGGATTCGTCGAAACGCGATCGATGACGAGGGAAGGGTGCCACCATGGATGCCGACCGCCTCGAGTATTTCCGGGAACTGCTCCAGGGCCGACTCGATGCTTTGATGGGCGAAGCCCGCTCGACCATGACCGACCTCTCGGAGGGGGAAGAGAACTTCGCCGACCCCACGGACCGGGCGTCCGCGGAGTCCGACTTGAACTTCCTGCTGCGCATCCGGGATCGGGAGCGCCGGTTGATCATCAAGATCCAGGAGGCGATTCAGCGGGTCGAGGACGGAACCTACGGCGCCTGCGAGACCTGCGGCGACGAGATCGGGGAGAAGCGCCTCGAGGCCCGCCCGGTGACGACCCAGTGCATCGACTGCAAGACCGAGGCGGAGCTCCGGGAGCGTACCGGGTCCTGAGCCGCCCCTGCCCCCCGACCCGGCCCGGGGCTCGCGCCGGACAGCGGCCGGGGCCCTCCCGGTGAGCCGGGAACCGGGCGGGGAGGGTCCTCCCCGGGGTGCTCCCCGGTTTGCCCGGGTGGCTGTCCCCCTGCCCCTCCACCGGACCTTCCACTACCGGATCCCCGAGCATCTCCTGCCCTGGGTCGTTCCCGGGGTGCGCTGCGCCGTCCCCCTGGGCCGCACCCGGGCGGCCGCCGTGGTCGTCGCGGTGGAGGACGAGGCGCCGGTGGAGGCCGTCAAGGACCTGATCGACGTCCTCGACCCGACCCCTTGCCTTGCCCCGGACCTGCTGGCCCTCGGGGCGTGGATGGCCCGCTACTACCACCACCCCCTGGGTGAAGCGCTCTCCGCCATGATCCCTCCGGCCTTTCGCGCCAGCGCGGAGGCGGTGTACCGCCCCCTGCCCGGGCCCGGGCCCTCGTCCGCGGCCGCGGAGGGGCTGCTCGCCCGCCTGCGCGCACGGGGCGAAGTGCCGGCGTCGGCGGTTGCCCCCCGGGAGGCCAAGGCGCTGGCGGAACTGGTGGCGGCTGGCCGCGCGGCACGGGAGTGGCGGGTGCGGCGCGCCCCGGAGCCGAGGGGCGTGGAGTGGTTTCGCCTCACCGCGGCGGCGCCGGAGCCCGCCGAGGTCGCGCGCCGCTCCCCCCGTCAAGCCGAGGCCTTGCGCGCCCTGGCGGGTGGGGAGGCGGTGGCGGCCCAGACCCTGGGGGTGCCCCGGGACGCGCTCCTGCGGGCCGTGGCCCGGGGGTGGGTGGAGCGGGGGGAGTCGGCCCCGGAAGTCGGCACGCCCGCCGCCTACGGCGTAGGTGCTCCCCGCCAGCTGACGCCGCCCCAGGCGGCGGCGGTGGCCGCCGCCGTAGAGCGCCTGGACCAGGGGGCGTTCGCGCCCGTCCTGGTGGAGGGGGTGACCGGGAGCGGCAAGACCGAGGTGTACCTGCGGGTCGCCGCCGAAGCCGTCGGTCGGGGCAAGGGGGCGGTGATCCTGGTGCCCGAAATCGCCCTCACGCCCCAGATGCTCGGCCGCTTCCTCGCCGCCTTTGGCTCGCGGGTGGCGCTCTTGCACAGCGGGTTGGGGGAACGGGAACGCCGCCTCCACTGGGAACGGGTCCGCCGGGGCGAGGCCCCGGTCGTCCTCGGCGCCCGCTCGGCGGTCTTCGCGCCCGTGCCGAACCTCGGCCTAGTGGTGGTGGACGAGGAGCACGACGCCTCCTACAAACAGGAGGAAGGGCTCCGGTACCACGGCAAGCACGTGGCCCTGGTGCGAGCGCAGCTGGCCGGGGCGGTGGCCCTGTTGGGGTCGGCTACGCCGGACGTGGAGACCACCTGGGCGGTCCAAACCGGGCGCTACGCCCGGGTGTTGCTCCCCGCCCGGGCCGTGGCCGCCCGGCCCCCGGAGATCCGCCTCGTCGACCTCCGCCAGGAGGAGGCCCGGCGCCGACGGCGGGTGCTCTTTTCCGAGCCCCTCCGGCGGGCGGTGGCGGACGCCCTGGGCCGGGGGGAACAAGCCCTCCTCTTCCTCAACCGCCGGGGGTTGAGCCCCGCTGTGGTGTGCTCTACGTGTGGCGACGCCGTCCGGTGCCGGGCGTGCTCCGTGGCCCTCACCCTCCACGGCGGGCGCAGCGGCGGGCGGCTCCTGTGCCACTACTGCGGGCACCGCGAGGGCGTGCCCGCCGCGTGCCCGGGGTGCGGCGGCGCGACCCTGGGGCCGGCGGGGGCGGGGACCCAGCGCCTGGTCGACGCCGCCCGGGAGGAGTGGCCCGAGGCCCGCGTCCTGCGGCTCGACCGGGACACCGCCCGGGGGTCGGGGACGGAGGTCCTGGGGGCGTTCCACCGGGGCGAGGCGGACCTCCTGGTGGGTACCCAGATGGTGGCCAAGGGGCACCACTTCCCCCGGCTCACCGTGGTGGGGGTGGTGGACGCGGATATGTCGCTGCACTTCCCGGACTTTCGCGCGGCCGAGCGGACCTTCCAACTCCTGACCCAGGTGGCGGGCCGAGCCGGCCGGGAGGAGCGACCGGGGCTTGCCCTGCTCCAGACCCGGAGCCCCCACGAGCCGGCGCTCGTGGCCGCTGCCGCCGGGGACTACCAGGGCTTTGCCGCCGCGGAGCTTCGGGCCCGGCGGGAGGCCGGCTTCCCGCCCTTTCGGCGCCTGGCCCTCCTGCGGGTCTCGGCGCTGGACCCGGGGGAGGCGGAGCGGGCCGCCCAGGCGGCCGCCCAGGACGCCAAGCGCCTCGGCGCCCCCGTGGGGGTCCAGGTCCTGGGCCCGGCGCCGGCGCCCCTGGAGCGCCTCCGGGGGCGGTGGCGGCAGCAGGCCCTGCTGCGGGCCCCGGGTTCCGAGCCCGGCCCCCTCCACGCGGTGATCCGGGCGCTCCTCGCCGGCCCATCCGGGCGGCCCCCCGGGGAGGTGCGGCTCCACGTCGACCTCGATCCGGTGAATCTGCTGTAGCCCCGGGATGCCCGAGGGGCCTTTCCGTTCAGCTTCCAGCATCCAGGCATCCCCCGGCCTTGAAATCCAGCGGGGGGAGCGACTAAGGTATGCGATCCGTCGGGCCCGGGGGGAGGCGGGAGGGGCTGTGGATCGGGAGACCATCGTGGATGCCTTGACCCTGCGCGGCGCCCGGGGGGTGGGCGACCGGGGCTTCAAGGTGCTGGTGGAGGCCTTCGGCTCGGCCGGTGCGGTCCTCGCCGCTGGCGCCGACGAGTTGGCGGCGCGGTGCCACGCGGCGCCAGCCCTGGCCGAAGCGGTGCGGGCTGCGGCGGCCGGACGCCCCGCGGCCCGCCGAGAGCTGGCGCGGGCCGAGGCTCTCGGGTTCGCCCTCGTGCCGTATGGGGTGCGGGGCTATCCGGAGCTCCTGGCGGCGATTCCCGACCCTCCGGCGGTCCTGTACCTGGCCGGCGCCCTGGGCTCCGGCGAGACCCCCGCGGTGGCCGTGGTCGGCAGCCGCCGGGCGAGCACCCAGGGGGCCCGGTTCGCCCACCGCCTGGCCGGGGACCTCGCGACCCACGGGGTGACCGTGGTGAGCGGGCTCGCCCAGGGGATCGACGCCGCCGCCCACCGGGGGGCCCTGGACGGCGGCGGCCGGACGGTCGCGGTCTTCGGGTCGGGCCTGGACGTGGTCTACCCGGAGGCCAACGCGGCCCTGGCCCGGGCGGTGCTCGGGGCGGGAGCGTGGGTGAGCGAGCTTCCCCTGGGGAGCCCTCCCCTGGCTCACCACTTCCCCCGGCGCAACCGCGTGTTGAGCGGCCTGTGTCGAGGCGTGGTGGTGGTGGAGGCTGCCCAGGGGAGCGGCTCCCTGATCACCGCGTCCCTGGCCCTGGACCAGGGGCGCGAGGTGTTCGCGGTGCCGGGCTTCCCCGGGGCCTTCAACTCCCGGGGGGCCCACGCCCTCCTGCGGGCGGGGGCGAAGCTCGTGGAGGGGGCCCGGGACGTGCTCGACGAGCTGCGGGGCTGGGCGCCGCCGGTACCCGGCCCGACGCGGCCGCCCCCGGGCCCGGTGCCGGCGGGGCTGGAGGCCCTGGCGGCGGCCCTGGAAGAGGTGCCCCTGACGGTGGACGAGGTGGCGGCCAAGGCGCGGGTGACGGCGCTCGTGGCCGCCGCCGGCTTGATGGAGCTCGCCCTCGGCGGTCACGCCGAGGAGACGGCGGGTCGGCGGTACGCCCGGGGGCGGCCCCGGTGACGAGAGGGAGTCGATGAAGGGACGGGTGTTCGATGCGGTGGCGTACCTGACGCACCAGTACGGACCGTCGAAGATGGTGGGCCGCGACCCCCAGGAGCTCCGCGAAGAGCTCCTGGACGCGGGCTACGAGGAAGACGAGGTGGAGCGCGCCCTGGCGTGGCTGCGCCGCCTGGCCCGGGGCGGGGTGCCCCCGGGGAAGGTGATGGCGCCGGCGCCCGACGCCTTGCGGGTCGCCACCCCCGAGGAGGGGCGCAAGCTCACGGCGGCCGGGCGAGGGGTCCTTTTGCGCCTGGAGCGGGCCGGGCTGTTGGACCCCGAGACCCGGGAAGCGGTGTACGAGCGGGCCCTGACCCTGGACGTTCCGGAACTCGGGGAAGAGGAGGTCCGGGTGCTCGCCGCCCTCCTCCTGCGCGCGCGACCCGGCGCCGACCAGGACCTCGCGGAGCGCATCCTGCGGGGGGATCTCGAAGGCTTCTACCACTGAGGGGCCCGGGCGCCCCCGAACGAGAGACGAACCGAATCCCCATGCCGAAATCACTCCTCGTCGTCGAGAGCCCCGCCAAGGCCCGGACCCTCAAGGGATACCTGGGCAAGGACTTCCGGGTGGAAGCCAGCGTCGGGCACGTCAAGGACCTGCCCAAGAACGAGCTCGGGGTCGACGTGGCCCACGGCTTCGAGGCCCGCTACAGCGTCATTCGGGGCAAGGGGAAGGTGGTCCAGGCCCTCAAACAGGCCGCCCAGGAGGCCGACGTGATCTACCTCGCCCCCGACCCGGACCGGGAGGGGGAGGCCATCGCCTGGCACCTGGCCGAGGAGATCCGGCCGAAGAAGGGGGACAAGCCGATTTACCGGGTGATGATCCACGAGATCACCAAGAAGGGCGTGGCCGAAGCCCTCGCCCACCCGACCGCGCTGGATGCGGATCGGTACAACGCCCAGCAGGCCCGCCGCATCCTGGACCGGCTGGTGGGCTACCAGATCAGTCCGCTCCTGTGGGACAAGGTGAAGCGGGGCCTATCCGCGGGGCGGGTGCAGTCGGTGGCCCTGCGGCTGGTGGTAGAGCGGGAGCGGGAGGTCCGTGCCTTCGTGGCGGAGGAGTACTGGACGGTGGACGCTCGGCTCCACGGCGCCGCCCCGCCCGGCTTCGTGGCCCGGCTCCGCAGGGTGCGGGGGGAGCCGGCAGCCCTGGGGACCCGGGCGGACGCCGAGGCGGTCCTGGCGGATCTGGGGGCGGGCTCCTATCGCGTGGCCCGGGTCGAACGCAAGGAGAAGCGGCGGCATCCCGCCCCCCCCTTCATCACCTCGACGCTCCAACGGGACGCCTTCCGCAAGCTGCGCTTCTCGGCCAAACGGACCATGGGGGTGGCCCAGGGGCTGTACGAGGGCGCCGACGTGGAGGGCGAGGCCCTGGGGTTGATCACCTACATGCGCACCGACTCCACCCGGCTGTCGGCGGACGCCGTCCAGGCGTGCCGGGACCACGTGTTGGCCACCTACGGGGCCGATCATCTGCCGGACCAGCCGGTGCAGTACAAGGCCCGCAAGGGGGCCCAGGATGCCCACGAGGCGATCCGGCCGACCTCCCTGGAGCACCCGCCGGAGCGGGTCAAGCCGTACCTGGAGGCGGATCAGTTCAAACTGTACAAGCTGGTCTGGGATCGCTTCGTGGCGTGTCAGATGCGACCGGCCGTGTACGACCAGACCACCGTGGACGTGGAGGCCGGGGAGTGCGGCTTTCGCGCCACGGGGTCGATCCTGAAGTTCCGGGGGTTTACGGCGGTGTACGAGGAGGGGGTCGACGATCCCGCCGCGGAGGACGCGGCGGGAGAGGAGGGCCGGGTGCTTCCCGACCTGGCCGAGGGCGAGGAGCTCCGGCTGCTCGGCCTGGAACCGAGCCAGCACTTCACCCAGCCGCCGCCTCGCTTCACCGAGTCCACCCTGGTCAAGGAGCTCGAGGAGAAGGGGATCGGGCGCCCCTCCACCTACGCCCAGATCCTCTCGACCCTGCGGGACAAGGGCTACGTACACGCCGTGGACCGCAGGTTCGCCCCGACCGATCTCGGCACCCTGGTGACCGAGCTCCTGGTCGAGAACTTCCCCCAGGTCCTCGACGTGGGGTTCACCGCCCAGATGGAGGCCGAGCTCGACCGGGTGGAAGAGGGGCAACGGGAGTGGCGAGACCTGCTCCAGGGGTTTTACGTCCCCTTCTCCGAGACCCTGGAGAAGGCGACCGACGAGATGGAAAACGTCAAGGCCCGGGAGGAGCCCACCGACGTCCCGTGCGAGGTGTGCGGCCGCCCCATGGTGATCCGGTGGGGGCGGAACGGCTTCTTCTTGGCGTGCTCCGGCTACCCCGAGTGCCGCACCACCAAGGAGTTCCGGCGCCGGGCCGACGGCACCGTGGAAGTGGACGACGGGGAGCGCACCGGGGAGGCGTGCCCCGAGTGCGGGGCCGATCTGGTGGTGAAGAAAGGGAAGTTCGGGCGGTTCCTGGCGTGCGCCACCTACCCGGGGTGCCGCTTCACCCGGCCGGTGGGCACCGGCGTCGGGTGCCCCAAGAGCGGCTGCACCGGGGAGCTGGTGGAGAAGCAGAGCAAGCGGGGCAAGGTCTTTTACGCCTGCAACCGTTACCCTGCCTGCGACCACGCCTTGTGGGACCGGCCGGTGCCCCGGGCGTGTCCGGACTGCGGCCACCCCTTCCTGGTGGAGAAGGGGACCCGCCAGGGGGTCTCCCTGCGCTGCCCGAACCGGGCTTGCGGGTACAAGGAAGAGGCGCCGGAGCCGACGGGGGCCTGAGGGCCGCGCGCACGGCGGCGGCGAGGCCCCGGACCAGGAGGGTCCCCTCGTCAGCCGTTCGCGCCCACCTCGGCGTCGGCCGGGCTCCCCCCGGAGGCCAGGGCGAGCGCCTCGGCGGGTACCCGCTCCTTTGCCGCGACCCAGGCCCCGAGGGCCTCGGCCAGGGCCCCGAGGTCGGCCAGCCCGAGGGCTCGGCGCTCCTCCAGGGCGCGCACCTCGCGCCGGACCTTCACCACCGCCTCGTTGGCCTCGGCCAGGGTCCGTTCCGCCCGCACCTGGGCCGCCAGACGAATCCCCTCGGCTTCGAGGCGAGCTTTTTCCAGCATGCCCTCCTGCACGGTCCGGGCGCTGGCCAGGGCCTCCTCCAGGGTCCGCCGCGCGCGGAGCTCCTGCTCCAGGGACGTGCGGGCCTCGTCCCGCTCCTCGGTGAGGCGCGCCATTTCGTCGGCCACCCGCTGGAGGAAGGCGTCCACCTCCCCGGCGTCGAAGCCCCGAAAGGCGACCCGGAACGTCTGCTCGTGGATGTCCAGGGCGGTCAGGCGCATGGGGTTCCCCCTCAGTGCAGGCGTTGGGAGAGGTCGAAAAGGCTCTGGACCAGGAAGCTCCGCAGGAAGTAGATCGCCAAGATGACCAGGAGCGGCGACAGATCGACCCCCCCGAAGGCCGCGGGCACCTTGCGGCGCACCCAGTGGAGGACCGGGTCGGTGGCCCGGTACAGGAAGCGGACGATGGGGTTGTACGGGTCGGGGTTGACCCAGGAGAGAACGGCCCGGGCCACCACCAGCCAGAAGTACACGTTGAGGGCCAGGTCCAGGACCTGGGCGACCCCGGCGAGGAAGTTCGCGACGATGAACACGGCTCAGCCTCCCAGCTCGCGGGAGCGCAGGGTCGCCGCCCGGACGGCTTCGATCACGGCGCTCCGAAAGCCGCGCAGCTCGAGCTCCCGTAGGGCGGCGGCAGTGGTCCCCCCCGGGGTGGTGACCCGGTCCCGGAGCTCGGAGATGTGCTCCCCCGACACCTGGGCGAGGCGCGCCGCGCCCAGCACGGTTTGGGCGGCCAGGGCCCGGGCCAGGGTGCGGGGGAGCCCCATCAGCACGCCTCCGTCCGCCAGGGCTTCGAGGAAGGCAAAGGCGTAGGCGGGGCCGCTGCCGGACAAGCCGGTCACCGTGTCCAGGAGGGGTTCCTGCTCCACCGCGTACACCTCCCCCAGGGCTCCCAGGAGGGCCTCGACGGTGCGGCGGCCCTCGGCACCCACGTGGCGGTTGGCGCAGTACACGCTCGCCCCCAGGCCCACCACCGCGGGGGTGTTGGGCATGCACCGCACCACCGGCGCCCCCGCCGGGAGCTGGGCCTCCAGGCGGGCCAGGGACACCCCCGCGCAGATGCTCACCACCAGGGCGCCCGGCGCCACCGGGCCCACCTGCCCGAGAATCGTCTCGGCGTCCTTGGGCTTCACCGCCAGGACGATGGCCCCGGCCCCCCGGCACGCCTCGGTCGCTTCTGTGTGCACCGCGATGCCGAGGCGACCGCTCGCTTCCGCGGCCCGGGGCGCCAGCACCTCTGCGCCCACCACCGCGGTGGGGGCCGCGGCGCCGCGGTCCAAGAGGCCTTTCACCAGGGCTTCTCCCATGTTGCCCAGGCCGATCACGGCCAGGCGGGGCAGCGTCTGCATCCGCTCCTCGCTACGCCTCGGCGCGCCCCCGGTCACGGGGCGCGCTCGCCAAAGATCGCGGTCCCGATGCGCACCCGGGTGGCGCCTTCTTCTACCGCAACCTCGAAGTCGTGGCTCATGCCCATGCTCAACTCCGCCATCTCCACCCCCGGGAGCCGGAGCCGGTGCAAATGGTCCCGCAGCTCCCGCAGGGCCCTAAAGTCGGCGCGGGCGGCCTCGGGATCCTCCCGGTAGGGCGGAATGGCCATGAGGCCACGGAGCCGCAGGCTCGGCCACTCGGCGGCCCGGCGGGCGAGGGCCTCGGCGCCCTCGAAGGTCGCCCCGTGCTTCGAAGCTTCGTCGCCCACGTGCACCTGCAAGAGCACCTCCAGGAGCGCACCCCGGGCCCGCGCCGCGGCTTCCAGGGCCCGGGCGAGGGATTCGCGGTCGAGGCTCTCCACCGAGGCGAAGAGCTCGACGGCGCGCTTGGCCTTGTTGCTCTGCAAGTGGCCGATCATATGCCAGCGGGCGTCGGGGGGGAGCCGATCGATCTTGCCCAGGGCCTCCTGGACGTAGCTCTCGCCGAAGGAGCGGTGGCCGGCCTCGTACGCCTCCCGCACGACCTCGGGCGGCACGGTCTTGGTCACCGCCACCACGGCGACCTCCCCGGGGTTTCGCCCCGCGCGGCGGGCGGCGGCGGCGACCGCCGCCTTGGCGCGGTCGAGGCGGGCGACGACGCCGTCAGCCATGACCAGCCCAGGGGCAAAAGCCGACCTCCGCCAGGAGGGCGGCAGTTTCCGCCACCGGCAGGCCCACCACGTTGGTGTAGGAGCCCTTGAGGTCGGCCACCAGGAACGCCCCCCGCCCCTGGATCGCATACCCCCCGGCCTTGTCGTAGGGCTCGGCGAGGTCGGCGTACCAGGCGATCTCGCCGGCGGTGAGGGCCCGAAAGCGCACCTCGGTGGCGACGGACAGGCGATGTTCCACGTCGCCCCCCACCAGGGCGACCGCCGTCAACACCCGATGGGTCCGCCCCGAGAGGGCCCGCAGCATCGCCCGGGCGTCTTCCGGATCCCGGGGCTTCCCCAGGATCTGGTTCCCCAGGGCGACTTCGGTGTCGGCGCCGAGCACCCAGGCGTCCGAGCCCTGGCCCTTCGCCACCGCCCGCGCTTTGCGCAGGGCCACCTCCTCGAGGGCCTGGGGCAGGCCGATGCCCTCCCGCAGGGTCTCGTCGGCCTGGCTCGGGACGAGGTCGAAGGGGATCCCCAGGGCCGCCAGGAGCTCCTGGCGGCGCGGGGAGGCCGAGGCGAGGATGAGGCGACTCACGATGGGCGAGACTCCCGGTGCGGGGGAGGGGTGGGCCAGGGAGGAGTACCGTAGACCATGGGAAAAGGGGAGTCAAGCGGCCGAACTGACACGGGGAATTGGCCCCAGGAGCGGGGCTCGGGGGATCGCCGCGACCCCTGACTCGAGGGGCTCACCCTGGCCTGCTCCGGGGTCGCTCGGCGCTTGAAATCCTGGGGCGCTTCGTGGTATTCCCTCTTCGGCTGTGCTTTTTTGGAGCCATTCCATTTTTAGTGAGCGGAGGAGCGAGGATGCTAAAGGAGATGTGGAGACTCCTGCGGGACTTCGTGCGGGACTTCTCTCGGGAAGCGATGCGGGGGACCCGGGCCCACTGGAAGGGCCTGCTGGTGTTTTGCGGGGTCGCGTTTCTCGGCCTCATCGTGCTCACCGTGGTCGCCCTCAAGGCCACCGCCTCGCCCAAGTTCTGCGGCTCCTGCCACAACATGCAGACCTACATCGAGAGCTGGGAGCAGTCGAGCCACCGCGAGGTGAGCTGCCTGGCGTGCCACTTCGAGCCCGGGGTTCTCGGCGAACTGAAGGGCAAGTGGAAGGCCCAGACCCACATCGTCCAGGTGATCACCGGCAAGATCCCCTCCCGGCCCCACACCCAGATCAGCGACGCGAGCTGCCTGCGGCAGGGCTGCCACTCGACCGCCGACCTTGGGGTCGAGCCGGTCACCTTCAAGGGGGTGACCTTCAGCCACGCCACCCACCTGGGGGAACTGCGGCGGGGCAAGAAGCTCAAGTGCGTCACCTGCCACTCCCAGATCGTCCAGGGGGACCACCTCACCGTCACCGAGAGCACCTGCTTCATCTGCCACTTTTACGGCGAGGAGCAGGACCCGGCCCTGGCCAACTGCAACCTGTGCCACGTGCAGATGAAGGCGAAGATCTACATCAACGCCAACGAGCACATGCCCTTCGTCCACAAGGACTACCTCGACCGGGGCGTGGTGTGCGGGCAGTGCCACTTCGACGTGGTGTTCGGCGACGGGCACCTCAAGGACAACTCCTGCGTCCAGTGCCACGCCGAGCCCAGGATCCTCTTGAGCCGTTTCACCAGCGAGATCATTCACCAGGAGCACGTCACCCAGTTCAAGGTCGAGTGCTTCCGTTGCCACACCGAGATCGAGCACGGCATCCTGCGGCCCGGCATCGCCCGCTACGGCGACAAGCCAGCCAAGGCCCGGCGGCCCGCGGGCTTGAGCGGCTTTCACTACGACGACAACTGCGTGAAGTGCCACTCCTTTGGTAAGCACGACGCCATCAGCCAGATGTACCGCGGCACCGGGGCCGCCGAGGTGGCCGACCTGCCGAGCCCGATGTATGCCGCCCACGCCGACTGCGGCAGCTGCCACATCTACCTGACGGAGAGCGGGGGCACGACCCAGACCTCCTTCCGGCATAAGTACGAGGACGTGATTAAGGCGTGCTCTGACTGCCACGGCGCCGGGTACGACGACATGGCCGAGCACTGGAAGAAGCTGTTGACCGAGGAGCTCAAGCGGGCCGAGGACGGCTTGGGGGCGGCCCGCCGCGAGGTGGGCGCGAACCGGGGGAGCGCCGGGGCCGCCGAGGCGGCCAAGCTCCTCGACGTGGCGGAGAAGAACCTGGCCTTCGTCCGCGCTGGGCGGGGCCTCCACAACATGGATTATGCCCTGAAGGTCCTCGCGGACTGCCGCGAGCGCGCCGAAAAGGCCCGGAGCCTGGTGGTTTCGGGCTACAAGATGGCGGCCGTGGTCTCCCCCTCCGGGTGCACCCAGCTGTGCCACTCCTGTGTGGAGTGCATCGAGACCACCCCGGTGCCCTTCGGGAACGTCCAGTTCCCCCATGACATCCACGTCAACGACGAGGGGATGGGCTGCCAGGACTGCCACACCCCGCGGGAGCGCCACGGCCTCACCTTCCTCAAGGGGTGCAGCGACTGCCACCACGGGTCGGGTGCCGGCGCGGTCGCTTGCGCGGACTGCCACGTGGAGAACCACAACCTGTACAACGGGCAGAACGCCTGCGACGAGGAGAACTGCGACGTCCGCGGGACGCCCAACGTCATGGCCGAGGGGGTCTCCTGCGCCGAGTGCCACGTGGAGATCGCCGACGGCAAGGCCAGCACCACCGAGGGGGTCACCGCCACCTGCGTGGAGTGCCACGACGACAGCTACGGGCCCATGGTGGCCGACTGGAAGGCCAAGGCGGCCGCGATCCCGGTCGAAAGCCTCCGGAGCGATCTCGAGGCGGTGCAGCGGGCGATCCTAGCGGCCATCCAGAAGGGTCAGTACACCTACGACGCCCAGGACTACGTAAACAACGCCGAGAAGAACCTGATCCTCCTGGTGAAGGGGAACGCGGTGCACAACCACGGCTTCGCCCAGGAGCTCGCGGAACGGGTGAAGGTGCTGATCGCCGGGGCCCGCCAGAAGCTCCAGCGCTACACCACCATCCGCACCCTGCCGGCGGACCAGTACAAGTAGCCGGTTTAGGCCCCGAAAACGCGTGGAGGGGTGGCTCGGGCCACCCCTCCACGCGTTTTCTCCCCGCTTGCTTGGGCCGGAGCCCTTCGGTACAGTCCCGGCTCGGCGCTCCCTTCCCAAGCCCCCGAGGCGATCCCATGGCCGTGCTCGAGATCTTGCAGTTCCCCCACCCCACCCTGCGCCAGCGGGCCGAAGAGATCCGGGCCGTGGACGACACGGTGCGCCGACTCGCCCACGATATGCTCGAGACCATGTACCGAGCGCCGGGGATCGGTCTCGCCGCTCCCCAGGTGGGGGTGCCGAGCCGCTTGATCGTGGTGGACCTCTCCGGCGGGGAGGACCCGGAGGCCCGGGTCGTGCTCCTCAACCCCGAGATCGTCTGCCAGGAGGGGCAGCAGCGGATGGAAGAGGGGTGCCTGTCGGTCCCCGACCTACGGGAGAACGTCACCCGCTGCTCCCGCATCGTGGTGCGGGGCCTGGGCCTCGACGGTCGGCCCGTGGAGGTGGCGGGGGAGGAGCTCCTCGCCGTGGCCCTCCAGCACGAGATCGATCACTTGGACGGGGTCCTCTTCCTCGATCGCTTGAGCCAGCTCAAGCGGAGCCGCTACGCGGCGCGCCGAAGCAAGGCGGCCGCAGGCGCCAGCCCGTGACCCCCGGGGGGGCGGTGGTGTTTCTCGGCACCCCGGCCTTCGCGGTGCCGAGCCTCGATGCCCTGGTGGTCCGAAGCGAACGGGTGGCCCTGGTGGTTACCCAGCCCGATCGTCCCCGGGGCCGGGGGCGCCATCCGGAGCCGCCGCCGGTGGCCGAGGCGGCGCGCCGGCTCGGGCTGCCGCTGCTCCAGATCGAGAGCGTCAACACCGAGGCGGTGGCGGCCACCCTCGCCGCCCTGGAGCCCGAGTTCCTAACCGTGGTCGCCTACGGGGGGCTCTTGCAGCGGCGGCTCCTGGCCCTGCCCCGGGGCGGCGTGGTGAATCTCCATCCGAGCCTCCTGCCCCGGCACCGGGGGGCGTCCCCCATCGCTGGCGCGATCCTGGCCGGGGACCCGACCGTGGGCAACTCCACCATGTTCCTCGACGAAGGCCTCGACGAGGGGCCGGTCCTCCTCCAGGAGGCCTTTCCCCGGCCGCCCGAGGCGACCCGGGGCGAGCTCGAGGACCTGCTTGCCCGGACGGGCGCCCGGCTCCTGGTCGAGACCCTCCAGGGCCTGCGGGCCGGGGCGATCGAGCCGCGACCCCAGGACCCCGCCGCCGCGACCCTCACCCAGCTCCTCACCCGGGAGCAGCGGCCGGTGGACTGGAGCCGCCCCGCGGCGGCGGTCCAGGGCCAGGTGCACGCCCTGGCCCCGACCCCCGGGGCGGTCTGCGGGGTCGGGGGGGGGGCGGTCAAGCTCCTGCGGGTCCGCTTGGCGGCCGGGGAGGGCGCGCCAGGGGAGGTGCTGGCGCTCACCGCCGACGGCCCGGTCGTCGGGTGCGGGACGGGGGCCGTCGCCCTCCTGGAGGTCCACCCCGAGGGGAAGCGGCCCATGGCCGGGGCTGCCTACGCCCGGGGCGGGGCGCTGCGGGTCGGCGATCGGCTCGGGAGGCCGTGGCATGGGTGAGGCCGGGGGCGGCAAGCGCTTGTTCCTCGGCCTGCTGCTGGGGACCGGGCTGGTGCTCGGGGGCGGAGGGGTCGCGGTGTGGGTGCTGCCCCAGCTTTACGGGGGCGTGGGGCGGTGGCTGCCGATGCTGTTGGGGGCGGTCCTGGGGGTGCTGGCGCTCCTCTTGTGGGCGGGGATCGGGATCCTGGTCTTCGCGACCCTCTTCGAACGGGATCTGCCGGGCACCCGAAGGCTCCGGGGCTTGCTGGTCCGGGGGGTGTTCCCGCCCCTGGTGGGGGTGGCCCGGCTGTTCGGGATCCCCAAGGAGCGGGTGGAGCGCTCCTTCGTGGCGGTTAACAACCAGCTGGTGCTCCGCTCGGGGTGGCGGGCGCCGCCCCGGGACATCCTGATCCTCCTGCCCCACTGCTTGCAGGTGGACTCCTGCGACGTGCGCATTACCGGGGACATCGCCAACTGCCGGGGCTGCGGCCAGTGCCCCATCGCGGGCCTTCTGGAGCTGGGGGAGCGGCACGGAGTGCACCTCCGGGTCGCCACCGGCGGCACCATCGCCCGGCGCATCATCGTCGAGCAGCGCCCCCAGTTGATCTTGGCGGTGGCGTGCGAGCGCGACCTGACGAGCGGCATCCAGGACGCCCATCCCCTGCCGGTGTACGGAATCCTCAACCAACGGCCCCGGGGGCCGTGCTTCAATACCGTGGTCGACCTGGCGGAAGTGGAAAAGGCCCTCGGCCGGCTGGTGGCGGGTCGGGGCGAAACCGGGGCCCGCGGCTAGGGCGGCCGCTGCTGGAGTGGAGCAACCGATGGAAATGACGAGCGTCCTCGCCCTGGTGCAGGAGGACCTCCAGAAGGTGGAGGCGCAGTTTGAGGAGCACCTCCGGTCCGAGGTCCCCCTCATCCCCACCATGGGGCGCTACATCCTGAGCAGCGGGGGCAAGCGGCTGCGGCCGCTCCTGCTTCTCTTGTGCGCGCGGCTGTGCGGGTACCGGGGGGAGCGGAGCGTGCCGCTGGCCTCCATCGTCGAGTTCATTCACACCGCGACGCTTCTGCACGACGACGTGGTGGATAGCGCCAACCTGCGGCGGGGGCAGCGGGCGGCCAACGCGGTGTGGGGCAACTCGGCGAGCGTGCTGGTGGGGGACTTCCTCTTCACCAAGTCGTTTTCGCTCCTGGCGGCGGACGGCGACCTCCGGGTATTGCGGGCGATGAGCGCGGCGACGACCCAGATGGCCGAGGGAGAGGTGCTCCAGCTCCTCAACACCTGCGACCTCGAGGTCTCGGAGGAGCGGTACTTTGAAGTGGTGGTGAACAAGACTGCGGTGCTGATCGCGGCGGCGTGCGAGATCGGGGCGCTCTTAGGTGGCGCCCCGGAGGAACAGGTTGGGGCCCTGCGCCGCTTCGGGCTCGAGGTGGGGGTTGCGTTTCAGTTGATGGACGACTGTCTGGACTACGTGGCGGAGGGCGAGGCCTTCGGCAAGGCCATCGGCGCCGACCTGGCGGAGGGGAAGATCACCCTGCCCCTGATCCACGCGGTGCGCCACTGCACCGACGGGGAGCGGGCCCTGGTGCAGGCGGCGGTGGAGGCCGAGGAGCTCACCGCGGCCGAGCGCGACGCTGTCTTTGGCTTGATCGGCCGCTACGACGGGGTCGGCTTCACCCGCCAGCAGGCCCTGGCGCGGATTCGGATCGCCCAGGAGCAGTTGATGCTCTTCGCCCCGGCGCCCGAGCGCGACGCCCTGGCCGCGGTGGCCGAGTACGTGGTCACCCGAAGTCGGTGAGCGGTGAGCGGTGAATGGTGATCGGTGATCGGTGATCGGTGATCGGTGATCGGTGATCGGTCACCCGTCACCCGTGACCCGTGACCCGTGACCCGTGACCCGTGACCCGTGACC
>JBBIIA010000009.1:53702-58470 GCA_037446775.1 Deltaproteobacteria bacterium | reverse complement strand
GTTGGGCAGGCCCCGGCACACCAGTCTGACGATCCGCTGCTCCGCCGCCGTCAACTGCTCCCCGGCCGCCGCGGGCGTCGGCTGGGCTCCCGGCAGGTCCGCCAGGGCGCGCACCCGGCGCAGGTACGCCACCCCGGACCACTCCTCCCGGGCCCGGGCCGCGGCGGTCAGGCTCGCCGCCGCCGCCCGGGCGGCGTAGCGGTGCCCCAGGGAGGGGATGGAGTTCTCCAGGTTCGCCCGCAGCTGGTTGACCACCGTGTGGAGCCGCCCCAGGTCCCCGAAGTCGGGCGCCACCAGGAGGTCCCGCAGGAGGGCGAAGAGCTCCCCCTGGTTGGGACCGAGCGCCTTGCCGGCCACGTCCACCACCGCCGCGTACGCTCCGAGCCGAGACGGCGCGTCCAGCACCCCCACCCCGGCCCGGATGCCCCCGGTGGCCGCCGCGATCCGCTCGGCCACCGCGGTGTAGGGCTGCCCCGCCGCGCCCACCATGGGCAGGGCGGCGCAGTACAGGGGGAGCCACGGGGCGAGGTCGTCCCCCACGCCATCGAGCTCCAGGTGGGCGTGGACGTAGCTGATGCCGTTGGTGGGCTGCTCGAACCACGCCACGTCCAGGCCCGCCGCCGGCTCCTCCCGCCCCGCCACCGGCCGCTCGGCCCGGGGGATGTCGGCCACCTCCAGGGTCGGCAGCACCCCCAGGTCCTCGTCCGCCTCCTGGGCCGCCCGGAGCTCTTGGGCCCGGCGCACCAGGTCGGCCGTCTCGGCGGGGGTGAGCGCCGCCCGGAGCCGGGCCAGCGCCGCGGCCTCCTCCGCCGTCTCCCGGGCGCCGAGCTCGGGGTCCGGCGCCAGGACCAGGGTGACCCGGTGGGGGTTGTCGAGCAGGTGGCGGCGGATCAAGCCCTCGAAGTAGCCTCCTTCGGCCACCCGGCGCCGCAGCTCCGCGAGCCCCTCCCCCAGGAGGAGGGCGCGGGCGGGGTCGCCCCCGTGGATCCACGGCCCCATCACCCGGGACACCAGGGAGAGGCCGTAGGGAACGTGGTCGCCCTTCACCTCCCGGTGGTGGAACTCGAGTTGGTGGATCGCCGCCGCCACCCGCTCGGGGGCGAAGCCCTCCCGGGCGAGGGTTGCCAGGGTTTCGAGCACCAGGGTCTCCACCCCGTCGGCCCGGTCCACCTCGGTGCCCTGGAGCCCCGCGGCAAAGCTGGTCTCCCGGTTCTCCCCCCCGTAGCCGGTGCCCGGGGCGAGCTGGGTGCCGAGCTTCGAGTCGAGGAGGGCCTTGTACAGGGGCGCCGCCGGGTTGCCGAGGAGGAGCGCGGAGAGCACCTCGAGGCCGAGGCGCTCCTGCTCGTCGGTGATCTCGCAAGCGAGCCAGGCGACCTGCACCGTGGTCTTGGCGGCCAGCGGCGAGCCCGGGTCCACCGGGTAGGCGGCGGTGACCCGCCGGGGCTCGGCAAAGCGCTCCTCCAGGCCCACGGCGGTGTCCACCGCCCGGGCCTCGAAGCCCCCCAGGGCGTGGGTCTCGGCGAAGGCCAGGTGCTCCTCCAGGGGCAGGTCCCCGTAGGTGAAGAAGTAGGCGTTGGAGGGGTGGTAGCAGGCGGCGTGGTACGCCTGGAGCCCCTCCCAGGTGAGGTCGGGGATGTGCCGGGGCTCGCCCCCCGCGTTGCGGCCGTAGGGGGTGGTGGGGTACAGGGCCTCGCCGACCCGCGCCGCCAGCAGGGAGTGGGGGTCGGTCAGGTGCCCCTTCATCTCGTTGTACACCACCCCCTGGCGCACCAGGGCCGACCCCGGGTCCGCGGGGTCGGCGAACTCCAGCCGGTGGCCCTCCTGCCGGAAGTCCCCCTCCCGCAGGAGCGGGAAGAAGGTGGCGTCCAGGTACACCCCCATCAAGTTGTAGAAGTCCACCCGGTTCTGGGAGGAGAAGGGGTAGAGGGTCCAGTCGTCGGCGGTCATGGCGTTCATGAAGGTCGAGAGGCTGCGGCGCAGCATGGCGAAGAAGGGGTCGTGGACGGGGTAGCGCCGGGAGCCGCACAGCACCGTGTGCTCCAGGATGTGGGGCACCCCGGTGGAGTCCGGGGGCGGGGTGCGAAACCCCACCGCGAAGAGGTTGTTGTCGTCGCCGTTGGCGAAGTGGAGCCACCGGGCGCCGGTGGCGCGGTGGCCAAGCGCAATCAGGGTGGCGTTGAGGTCGGGGAGCTCGGTGACGGCTTGGACCGAGAAGGGCCCGAGCTCCTGGCCCGGGCAGAAGGAGCGGGTTGGCATGGCGTCCTCGATGGCAGGGGAAGGGGAGCGCCAGTGTACCGGGCTCCCCTCCCCCGGGCCAAGGGTCACGCCACCGGGTTCCGCGGGGAGGGGCGGCTTCGGGTCCGGGGAGCCCTTCCGCTCCGCCGCGCCATCCGCGACGGTTCGAGTCGCCGTGCCCCCGGTCCTCGGGTGCGCCGGGCGGCACCGGTCTTCCCCAGTCTCATCGCCTCGATCGACGCGGGGCGCGGCTCCGCTCCGGGGCTCCCCGGCCCCTCCCAGAGGTCAGGCGGTGGCTCCCTGCACCGGGTTCTCCAGCCGCCCGATCCCCGCCACCTCCACGCTCACCCGGTCCCCCGGGGCCAGAAACACCGGCGGCGTGCGGACGAAGCCCACCCCCGGGGGGGTCCCGGTGAGGATCACCGTGCCGGGCAGGAGGGTGGTGTCCTGGGAGAGGAAGCTCACCAGGCTCGCCACGGAAAAGATCATGTCCGAGGTGTGCCCCTCCTGCATCACCGTACCGTTGAGGACGGTCTGCAGCCCCAGGGCCTGGGGATCGGGGACCTCGTCGGCGGTCACCAGGACCGGGCCGAGCGGGCAAAACGTGTCGAAACTCTTCCCCCTCACCCACTGGCCCCCGCCCCCCTGCTTCTGCCACCGCCGGGCCGACACGTCGTTGGCCGCGGTGTAGCCCAGCACGTACTCCAGGGCGTCGGCCTCGGCCACGTCCCGGGCGGGTTTGCCGATGACCACCGCGAGCTCGCACTCGTAGTCCACCTCGGGGCCCTGGAGGGCGCACCGGGGCAGGCGGATGGGGTCCCCGGGGTGGGTCACGGCCGAGGTCGGCTTCATGAAGACCACGGGATGCTCGGGCAGCGCCGCCCCGGTCTCCGCCGCGTGGGCCCGGTAGTTGAGCCCGATGCAAAAGACGTTGACCGGCGCCACGGGCGCCAGGAGCTTCACCACCCGGACCCGCCGCCCGCTGGGTTCGAGCCCCCCAAACAGGTCCCCGACGAGCACCTCGGCGTGCTCAAAGCCGTCCGGAATCCCCCAGGTCAGCATCCCCCCGTCGTCGAGAAAGCGAATGATGCGCATGTCAGCCTCCCTCGGGCCCCGGGGCCCGGTCCCGCGTAGTCTACCGTGCCGAAAACCCGGGCAGTATACCCCGGGGCGGCGGGGGGGAGACAGGGGCGCGCGCCTTGTATCGCAACTCGATATAATCTATGCTGCGCCCATGATCCGCAGCGTGGCCAGCAAGACCGCCCAGGACGTCTTTGACGGCACGAACAGCCGCCAGGCCCGCCGGTTGCCCCGGGAATTGCACGGCAAAGCCCGGCGGCTCCTGGACCAGATCAACGCGGCGCCGTCGATCGGCGTGCTGCTGGCGCCGCCGAGCAATCGCCTGGAGAAGCTCTCCGGCGACCGGCAGGGGTTTTGGAGCCTCCGCATCAACGATCGGTGGCGCGTCATCTTCCGGTGGGTCGAGGGCGACGCCCACGACGTCGATCTCGTCGACTACCACTGAAAAGGAGTGCTCATGCTTCCCAAGAATCGGCCCCCGACCCACCCGGGCGAGATGCTCTTGAAGGAGTTCCTCGAACCCCTCGGCGTCAGCCAGTCCGAGTTGGCCCGCCACCTCGGTTGGACCTTTGCCCGCACGAACGAGATCGTGAAGGGGCGCCGCCGCCTCACCGCCGACTCGGCCCTGGCGCTGAGCGACGCCTTCGGCACCGGGCCGGAGCTTTGGCTCAACCTGCAGCGCGACTGGGATCTCTGGCACAGCCAGCGGGACCGGTCCCCAGTGCCCCTGCTCAAGAAACGGGCCGAGGCACACCCCCCGGCGGCGTGACCCTGGCCAGCGGCATCCCTGCCACGGCGTTCCCTACCCCTCGCGCCCGGCCGGCATCCGCGGCGGGGCAGTCTGCCAGAGGAGGTCGATGTCGTCGGGGGTGAGGCCGTAGGCGCTGTTCACGAGGTCGGCGAGCCTTCGTTCCACGGCCGCTCCTTCGGCCAGGAGGGTCTGCCGGGGGGCGATGCTGCGGGCGTGCTCGTCCCGCAGGTGCCGCAAGCCCGCGGCGGTGAGCGGGTTCCGGCGGCCCCGCGCCTTGCGCACCTCGCTGACAAAGGCGTCGGAGGAGAGGCTCCAGGGGTCCCGGAGCACCAGGCTCGGCACCTCGACCCCGTGCTCCACCCGGAGCCAGTCGAGAAGGACCCGCGCGGCCTCCTGGGTCTCCCCCGTGAGGGTGACCAGGCGCCCCGCCCCCACCTCGGCGGCCCCCCGGGCTTCGTCGGTAGGCACGGCGATGGGCAACGCCTCCATCCGATAGCCCATGGGGGACAGCGCCTCGTCCTTGAGGTGGGTCAGCGTCCGCCAGTTGTGCCACCACAGCACCGGCGAGTTCAAGGCGGTCAAGAGCCACGGCTCGGCCGTGGGGAGGCAGAAGGTCTTGTCGTTGCCGAGGAGCCCGGTCCGGTCGAGGGCGTACGAAGGGTAGAACTGGATGACTTGATAGAAGATCTTCGGCCGCGCGAA
>JBBIIA010000009.1:0-53602 GCA_037446775.1 Deltaproteobacteria bacterium | reverse complement strand
GCCGGCGGCTCCAGGGGCCACGGCGCGGCGCCGAGGCTGCGGCGGGGCACCGGGAAGCTGCGGGCCTCGACCTGGGTCCCCAGGTCCTCGGGGCGCAACTCGTCGCGAGGGATCACGGCCACCTGCACCTCCTCGGGGGCCGGCCCGGCGTCGGGCTTGCGGGCCACGAGGAGGCTGGGGAACACGTCGGCGTCTTCGAACACCTGCTTCGCGTGACCCAGGTCCACGATGGCCTCCAGCCAGGCGGCCTCGCCGAAGTGGCGGCGCAGCGGCTCGCCGTAACCGGCCTTGAGCCACTTGTTGGTCACGATGTAGGCGAGCCGGCCGCCCGGCCGCAGGAGCCGCAGGCCGAGTTCGTAGAAGTAGACGTACAGGTCGGCCATGCCGTGGTAGGCAGCGAACTCCTCGGCGAGATAAGGCTTGAGCGGCCCGAGCAACTCCTGGCGCACGTAAGGCGGGTTGCCGACCACGGCGTCGAAGCCGCCGGCGGCGAACACCTCGGGGAAGGCGGCGTGCCAGTCAAAGGCCTTGGGATCGAGGGCGGGGTCGGCCACGAGGCTGTTCCCCACGCGGAAATTACGGTCGAGCGCGGTCAGCGGGCGGCCGTGCTTGGCGGTCTTGATCCAGACGGAGAGCCGGCAGAGTTCGATGGCTTCTTCGTTCAAGTCCACGGCAAAGAGGTTGTGGGCGAGGATGCTCGTGTCCGGGTCGAAGAGGCCCCGTTGGCCCCGCAGCTCTTCGAGGCGGTCTACGGCCTCCTGGTAGGCCCCGTGGAACTGCTCGAACGCCTCCAACAGGAAAGCGCCGCTGCCACCGGCCGCGTCCACTAGGCGAACGGTCTTGAGCTCGTCGATCCAGGCATCCCAAAACCCGGCCAGGGCCTCCCTCTGGGGCAGGTTTAGCGCCTCCAGGTCATACACCGAGGGGTCTTCGAGACAGCGACGCGCGGTGCCGGCGGCGCTGGCGAACCGTCGGCGGCGCAGGCCCTCGAAACGCTCCGCCAGCACCGGCTGGAGGGCCCGGGTCACCAGAAACCGGGTGACGAAGGGGGGCGTGTAGAACGCGCCCTCCCGCTTGCGGCGGGAGACGCCCCGAGGGTCGGCACCGTCCGCGAGATCGCCCTGGAGCTCCTCCAGATCGGTCAGGGAGCGCTCGAAGAGCCGGCCCAAGAGGTCTACATCCACCACCGGCCGGGCGAGTCCCTCGGGGGGCGCCGAAGCCGCCGGTCGCCCGTAGTCGTACTCCCCGAGCTCACGAAAGAGGGCGCACAGCGCGTCGGGCACGGTGAGGCCGTCCACCGCCGGGTCGAAGGCGAAGAGGCCACCGTTGTAGGCCGGGATCAGGAGTGCCCGGCTCCCTTGATCCACCGCCCGGAAGAGCCCCTGGAAGTTCTCCCACACCGGCCGGGGGTGGTAGGGATCGCGGTGCTCGTAGGCGGCCCTGAGGGTGGCAGGCGGCAGCAGCCCCCGATCCTCGCTGAAGGCGCAAAAGAGCACGCGGTCGAGGAGCGTCTGGGCGGCCCGCAGCACCAGGAGCGGCGCCACGGTGGGGTTCGCGGCCAGGAGTCCGGCGAGGAGTTCGCGGCGCAGCGCGGCGTAGCGGTCGTAATAACTGCGGGTGAGCTCCCGGTCGGAGCGCTGGGAGTCTTCGAGCAGCGTCGGCAGGTGGGATCCCCGGGCCCCCGGGACTAAGCGCTCGGCTCCCAGCAGAAAGACGAAGCGGCGGAGCTCCGCCGGGTCATCGGCGAGCCGGGTGACCTCGAAGCGCTCGTAGGTTCGCTGGTCCGAGCCCTTGTGGTACAGGCGCACTTCGCGGCAGTTGGTGACCAGCAGCCAGTCGCAGTGCAGGTTGATGGCGTAGCGGTACGCCTGGTCCACGGCCGACATCCGCCGGCCCCCATAGGGGCGCTCCAGCGGGTCCTTGGGCCCCTTGCCCTCGACCACGGCCACCACCCGGGCCTCCCCCTCCCCAAAACGCCCCAAGGCGCCGTCCACCACCTGGCCATCCACCTCCACGTACTGCTCCCGCGAGAAGGTGTAGCCACCGGTCCCCGACGGGCCGACGTAGCCCAAGAGGCCGTAGAAGATATCGGTGAAGAAGTCCGGGAGGAGCTGCCGTTCGGAGAGCGTCGCGAGCTGGCCCGAACGCGCGCGGGCAGCCCAACGCCCCAGCGCCGCCCGAGCCGCGGTGAGCGGCGGCAGAGCGAAGCCGACCATGGCCGCCTCGACGACGTGGGCGCGAAACAGGGGCTTGGGTTCGAGAGGCATGCAGAAGCTCCACTCGTAGCGGGGCCGGTGGTAGCACCGCGAACGAATCATGGACACTGTCGAGTGTGCGCGTCCCGCTATCCAAAGCGAAGAGCGCCAGCGGCGACACCTTCGCGGCCGAGCACACGCGGAGCCAGGGAGGGATCACGGCGGCATGGCTCAGGGGCACGCCCGCGGCGGGCTCCGCGCGAACTTCGGTGGGGCACAGGAAAGCGTAGGGGAGCCTGCCGACCAGCTCCAGGGCGTCGATGCGCGCGAGGGCCACCCGCGGCCCCGTGTTGATCACCACCGGTTCAGCCACGCTTCATGAACCCGATTTCGCCATCCGCGTCTTCCGCCCGCAGGTTGCTCATGGGCACCCCGACGAGGGGAAGGGAAAGCATGGTGCTGCATGGACTCTCGCCTCCCTCGTCGCGCTCACGAGGATAGGGGGGGGCCAGGACCCCGCAACGGCTGGCGGTACACGGCTGGATATTCGACATCAGTCGGCGAGCAGGAATGGCACGCCGGTAGGCGCCTGTGTGAGCTTTTTTCGCGCCCGCCCTGGACCCCCAACGCACCCAACGGGCGACCAACGTCAACTTTCTGGCGGCGTTGCTCCTCTATCTGTTGCGCGTGACGGACGTGGATAGCGGGCCTGTCCCCAAGGCTTCCGACGTGGATAGCGGGCCTGTCCCGACCAAGGCTTCCTGTCCCCGAGGCTCCTCCGTCGCACAGAAAGGCGCAGCCGCGGTCCATCTAGCCCCCGGCACGCGGATTGCGGGGGGCCCGAAAGCCTTTCAATCGCCGATCACCGTCAGCTCCTGGCGCCCCTCGGGCACCTGCACCAGGAGCACCGGCACCGGGGAGCCCCGGGTTACCTTCTGGGCGGTGGTGCCGACGATCGCCTCCAGAAGGGTCGAGTGGCTGTGGGCCCCCATGACCACCAGGTCGGCGCCGAGGCTCTGGACGTGGCGCAGGATCTCCTCGGCGGCGTTGCCGTGGGCGACCACGGAACGGCCGAGCACGGCGCCGCAGTCTCCCCCCACCACCTCGGCGCAGTACCGCGCCAGGCGCCGCTCCAAGCGGCTCGCCGTCCCGGAGGACTCCCGCTCCACCACGGCGTGCAACGCGTTGCGCCCCGCGTACCCCTCCACCAGGGCCTCCTGGTCCGTGGAGAGGGTCTCCACCACGTGGAGGACGTCGAGCTTGGCCCCGCACTGCTGGGCCAGGGCGTAAGCGTAGCGGAAGATATAAGCGGCGTTGGGGCCGAGCTGGGTACAAAACAACACGGTCTTGATTTCGGGAAGCATGAAATCCTCCTCGGGTTCAGGCGGTCGCGGCCTGGGCCTCCAGCCGGTTCTTCCGCTTCTGCCACCACCACAGAGTGGCTACCATGCCGATGCCGGTCAGGTCGGTGACCACCCCCGGGATGAAGCACAGCACCGTGGCTACGGCGAAGAAGAGCCACTCGGGGATGGTCGTCCGGCGCACCAGATAGCCCATGGTGAGGGCCGAGAAGGCCAAGGTTCCGGCGGTGGCCGAGAAAAACGCCATGGCGACGTCGGCGAGGGGAAAGGGGACCGGGGGGTTCGCGTCCCAGTTCTTGAGCAGGATCTCCGGGGTGTAGGCAAACAAAAACGGCATCACGTACAGGAGCTTGGCGAACTTGAAGCTGGTCCAGCCGGTCTTCCACGGATCCGACCCGGCGATGGCGGCGCCGGCGTAAGCCGCCACGCACACCGGCGGGGTGATGTTGGAGTCCTGGCTGAACCAGTACACGATCTGGTGGGCGGCGACGATCATCACCCCCATGTCCCCCAGGGCCGGCACCGCCAGCACCGCGGTGATCAGGTAGGCCGCGGTCACCGGGACCCCCATGCCGAGCACCAGGGACGCGAGGCCGATCAGCACGATGGCGATGGCGAGGTTGCCGTCGGCCAGGGAGATGATGATGTCGGAGAACTTCAGCCCGATGCCGGTGAGCGCGATCGACCCGACGATGATCCCGATGACCCCCACGGTGGCGCCGATCACCAGGGTGTTGCGGGCGCCGGTGAGCATGGCGTCCCAGACCTCCCGGGGCCCCATCCGCGTCTCCTTCTTGACCCAGCTGATGGCGATGCACCCCAGGGTCGCCCAGAAGGCCGAGAACCCCGGGGAGTACCCGAAGAGCATCAGGGCGATGATCGTCACCAGGGGAAGGGCCAGGTACCACTCGTGCTTGAGAATCTCGGAGGCCTTCGGGAGCTCCTCCTTGAGCCCCTCGATCCCGTGGCGCTTGGCTTCGAAGTGCACCATGGTCAACACCGCGAGGAAGTACAGGAAGGCGGGGAAGATGCTCATCAGCATGATGTTGACGTAGGGGATGCCGGTCAGCTCGGACATCAGGAAGCCGCCCGCCCCCATCACCGGCGGCATGAACATGCCGCCGATGGAGGCCGCCGGCTCGATGGCACCGGCCACGTGGGGGCGAAAGCCCGCCCGCTTCATCATCGGGATGGTAAAGGCGCCGGTGGCCACGGTGTTGGCGATGGCGCTGCCCGAGATTGACCCGAAGAGGGCCGAGGCGAGCACCGCCACCTTGGCCGGCCCGCCGGCGCTGCGGCCGGCGATGGCGAGGGGGAGATCGATGAAGAACCGACCGGCCCCCGACTTCTGCAAGAAAGCGCCAAAGAAGATGAACAAGATCACGTAGGTGGCCAGCACGTCGGCCATCACCCCAAAGACCCCGTTTTGGGTGAGGAACAAAGAGTTCATCACCCGCTCGAGGCGAAAGCCCCGGTGGGCGAACGCCTCGGGCATGTAGGAGCCGTACAGGCAGTACAGGACAAAGCCGACGCCGATGATCGTCATCGACCACCCGAGCACCCGCCGCGCCACCTCGATGGAGATGACGATCCCCGCGAGGCTCACCCAGAAGTCGATGGGCCACTCGCTCCCCATGCGGTAGTTGAGGGCCTCGAACTGGTGCATCCAGTACACCACCGTGGCCGCCCCCGCCGCCGCAAAGAGCAGGTCGGTGAGGCTCGGCGCGTTGGGGAAACGCCGGTCGGTCCACAGCCCCAGCCCCCACAGGGCGGCGCCGAGGACGAGCCCCGCCCCAATCACCCCCCACAGGGGCCCCATGCCAGCCAGGGCTGCCCCCAGGCCGTCGTCGACGAACAGCTCCTTTACCGCCGAGGCCTTGGCGTCGAAGGCGTTGATGCCGGCGAAGACGAGCTTCGTGGAGGCGAGGGCCGCCAGGCCCACCCCCATGAGGGCGCACAGCACCGGCCGGAACCACGCGGAGCCCGCGGGGTAGAGCAAAAACACCAGCACGTAGGTGAGGAGCACGTAAATGCCCCGGTGCAGCTGCACCGACAGGGGCGCGACCCCCGCGGTGTAGTAGTAGGCCGCCACCATGGCGGCCATCAGGACGGCGGCGAGCCACGCCCACGGCCCCGCGAGCTTGCGGGTGCTCTTCTCTTCCTTCTCCAGGTACTTCTTTACCTTTTCGTTGGGCTCCGGGGCCTCCCCCGTGGCGCTCTCCCGCAACGTCTCCACCGCCATGGCCTGCCTCTCGTCCTACGGGGTTCCCCGACGCAAAGACGGGAGGGGGCTGGCGCCCCCTCCCGTCGTCAGAAGGTCTCGTGTGGTTACGAGCCTAGTCCTTGGCCTTCACCCCGTCGGGGATCTTGGCGCCCTGCTCGGTCCAGAACTTGTCGGCGCCCTTGTGGAGCGGCAGGGGCACGCCCTGGAGCCCCGAAGCCACCGACATGGCCGAGGCCGCCTTGTGGGCCTTCACCATGTGTTCGAGCCCCTCGGCCGAGTAGACGACCTTGAGCGCTTTGTAGATGGTGTCGGCGTCCACCTTGTCGCGGCTGCACCACAGGGCCGAGTCCTGGAAGGTCTCCACGTCCTTGTCCTGGCCCTTGTAAGTGCCGGCGGGGATCTTCACCGGAGAGTAGGCGGGGAACTTGGCGTAAAACGGCGCCGCCGTGTCGGCCTTGCCCACGCTGAGGATCAGCACGTCGGCCGTGGTGGCCGCCTCGGTGATGGAGGCGTTGGGGAAGCCGGCGAGCACCCACATGCCGTCCACCTTCTTGTCGCCGAGCGCCGGCACGGCTGCGGAGTAGCCGATGAACTGGGGCTCGATCTTGTCCCACAGCCCCAGGCCCTCGAAGTAGCGGCGGGCCGACAGGGCGGCGCCGGAGCCCGCCGGGCCCACGGCGACCTTCTTGCCGGCGAGCTGGGCCGGCTCGGTGATGCCGCTGTCTTTACGCACCACCAGCTGGGCCGGGGCGCCAAACAGGTAGGACATGGGCCGCACCTTGGTGTACTCCTTGGGGTCCTCGGGGAGCTGGCCCTTGGCGCCGAGCCACAGGTCCACCGAGTAGACGATGCCGAAGTCGACGTCGCCGTTGTTGAGGCGCTTGAGGTTCTCGGCCGAGCCGCCGCTGCCCTCGCTCGACACCTCGACGCCGTCGATGTTTTTCGACAGCAGGATGGCAAAGGCGTTGGAGAAGTGCTCAAAGGTGCCGCCGGTGGGGCCACCGCCGAAGGCCAGGCGCTTCTTGGCCAGGGCCACCGGCGCCACCGCCAGGGCCGCCACGGCCAGCACCCCGACACCCCACATCCAGGTCTTCTTCATCGTCCTTACCTCCTTGCGCGATTGGCGTTTCGTGCGTTCCCACGATCGGGACAACGCTAGGGTATTGAAATAAAACGCCGTGTCAAGCTTTGTGATTTCCCTGCTTGAGAAGGACAACGGCGGCGTCCCACCCAGGGTTTGGCCGACACTTGATGCCCGCTCAAGGGTCCCAGCGTCCCAGCGTCCCAGCGGAGAGGGTCAACACAAGACGAAGCGGTCCACGGTGGCCGACAGGTTGGCGAGGTCAGGCTTGCAGATCTGGGCGTCGGCGCCCACCGCTTCGCCCTTGCGGCGCATCTCCTCGTAAATCATCGAGGAGTACAGGATCACCGGCAGCACGCGCAGGGTGGGGTGGGCCTTGATGCGGCGGGTGAGGTGGTGGCCGTCCATCAGCGGCATCTCGATGTCCGAGACCACCGCGTCGGGCCGCGGGCCCTCCTCCAGCCGCCCCCACGCCTCCTGGCCGTTGGTGGTGACCACCACCGTGTAGCCCGCCGCCTCCAGGTGGCCCTTCATGGACTTGCGGATCAAGGCGCTGTCCTCGGCGATCAACACCACCCGGCCCCGGCGCCGCTCGGCCTTCGCCCGATCGACCCCTGCCGCGTCGTCTTCGGCCCCGGGCCGGATCTCGCCGACGATGCGCTCGAAATCCAAGAGGAAGACGATCCGCTCCCCCTCCTCGCTCCCCTCGCCGAGCCGCATAAACCCGAGGGCCGAGCGGCTCTCCACCATGCTCCCCTGGCTCGGGGTCTCCAGGTCCTTCCAGGTAACCCGATGGATGCGGCTCACCCCGTGGACTAGAAAGCCCGCCTTCATCCGGTTGAACTCGGCGATGATGATCTTCGCCCGCTGGGGGTCGACGGGGGTCTGGCAGCCGAGCCACCGCCCCAGGTCCACCAGGGGGATCACCTCGTCCCGGTTGCGAAATACCCCCAGAAGGCACGGATGGGACTCGGGGACCGGCATCACCGCCTGGGGCCGCACGATCTCCCGGACCTTGGCCACGTTGATGGCGTACGGCCGCCCGTCGAGCTGGAACTCCACCACCTCGAGCTCGTTGGTGCCGACGTCAGTGAGGATGCCGGGGCGGGCGATGGCCATGGAGACCTCCGAAAGGGGGCGACGGGTTCGCCCCCACGGATCGGCCGGGTCGCCCTCGGGCTTTAGGAGTCGCTCACTCCTCCGGGTTCCAAATCACCGCCAGCACCTGGGCGGGTTCGCCCCCGTGGCAGGTGACCCGGTGGGGGACCGCGGCGTCGTACAGGATCGAGTCCCCGGGCTCCAAGAGGTCGGTGTGGCTCCCGAGGGTCACCTCCATGGTGCCGGAGAGGACCAGCAGGAACTCCTCGCCCACGTGGACCGACGGGGGAGAGGCCTTGACCGTGGGGGGTTCCAGGGTGATCAAGAAGGGTTCGAGGCGGCGGTCCTTCTTGCCGTAGCCGAGGGACTCGTAGGTGTAGCCGTAGGACACCCCCTCCTTGGAGGCGAACCGCGACACCTGCCGCCGCTCCCCCTTGCGGACGAGGGCGAAGGGCTCGCCCCCGCGCTCCCCCCACAGGGCCCCCAGGGTGAGCCCGAGGGCGTGGGCGATCTTCCCCAGGGCCCCAAGCGGCGGGCTCACCAGGTGGTTCTCGATCTGGTTCATTAGGGCCGAGGAGTAGCCCGTCCGCTCCGCCAACTCCTGAAGGGTGAGGCCCGCCGCCTCCCGGGCCGCCTTGATCCGGTCTCCCACGGGGATCAGCTCGCTACCGCCCATGCTCCGCCCTCCCCCTGTGTCGTCGCCCCCGGTGATGATCGCCTACCCCACCGCCCGTCGCCCCGACTCCAGGGCTTGGACGTTTAGGGAGATCAACTTGTGGTGCTTCTCCGGCAGCACCTCGGGCAGGGCCTGCTCCAGGTCGGCCAGGTCCACCACCCCCGACGCCCCCACGTAGGCCCCCAGGGCCACCATGCTCGCCAACCGGCCGTCGCCGAGCTCCAGGGCGAGCTCGTTGCACGGTACTCGCAAGACCCGCAGGTCGGTCCGGGTTACGGCGCCCTCGGGGATCAGGGACGAGTTCACCACCAGGGCACCCCCGGGCCGCACCCGGGGGGCAAACTTCACCACCGAGGGCTCGTTCATGGCGATCACCCCAAGCGGGGTCCGGGTCATCGGGCTCCCGATCTCCTGCTTCGCGAGGGTCACCGTGCAGTTGGCGGTGCCGCCCCGCATCTCCACCCCGTAGGAGGGGAAGAAGGTCACCCGCAAGCCGCGCCGCAGCCCCGCGACGGCGAGCACGTTGCCAATCATCAAGATTCCCTGGCCGCCAAACCCGGCCATGATCACGTCGTGGTGCATCGGCGCTCCGGTCCGAAAGGGGTTCGTCAGCGGGCTACAGGAAGTCGGTCCCCGACCGTTCCTTCAAGACCCCCAGGGGGAAGTAGGGGATCATCTCCTCCTGAACGTGCTTGACCGACGCCAGGGGGGAGAGGCCCCAGTTGGTGGGGCAGGTGGCCAAGACCTCCACGAAGCCCATGCCCTTCTTCTCGAGCTGGGTCTCGAAGGCCTTGAAGATGGCCTTGCGGGCCTGGTTGTGGTGGGCCGGGGTGTCCACCGCGACCCGGGCCGCGTACCCCACCCCCTCGAGTTGGGCCATCATCTCGGTGACCCGGATCGGGTAGCCGTCCTGGGCGAAGTCCCGGCCGAAGGGGCTCGTCGAGGTCCTCTGGCCCAGGGTGGTGGTGGGGGCCATCTGGCCGCCGGTCATCCCGTAAATGGCGTTGTTGACGAAGAGCACGGTGAGGTTCTCGCCCCGGTTCGCGGCGTGGATGCTCTCGGCGGTGCCGATGGCGGCCAGGTCCCCGTCCCCCTGGTACAGCAGCACGAATTTGTCGGGGTTGGCTCGCTTCACCCCGGTGGCCACGGCCTGGGCCCGGCCGTGGGGCGACTCCACCACGTCGATGTCGAAGTAGTCGTACATGAAGACCGAGCAGCCCACGCAGGCGGCGCCGATGGTCTTCTCCCGCACCTCGAAGTGGTCGATGGCCTCGGCCACCAGCCGGTGGATCACCCCGTGGTGGCACCCGGGGCAGAAGTGGAAGGGCTTGTCGATCAAGCTCTTGGGGCGCGTGAACACGGGCTTCATGCGGGCTTCTCCTGGGGCGCGAGCCGCTTGGCGATCTCGCCGTACACGTCGTCGGGGCTCGGCAGGTACCCCGGGGGGTAGCCGGCGAAGGAGACCGGGGACCGGCCCTCCACGGCGAGCCGCACGTCCTCCACCATCTGCCCGGTGTTGAGTTCCACCACCAAAAAGGGCACCTTCTTCTCGGCCAGCACCCGCAGGGGCGCCTCGGGGAAGGGCCACAGGGTCACCGGCCGCACCAGGGCGACCCGGCGGCCCTCCGCGTTGGCCCGGTCCACCGCGGTCTTGGCGATCCGCGCCGCCGACCCAAAGGCCACCACCGCCAGCTCGCAGTCCGCCGGCACCTCCAGGTGGGCCTTGGCCTCCTTGGCGCGGATCTCGGCGTACTTGCGCTCCAGGTGCCAGTTGTGGTCGGCGAGCTCCCCGTCGGCCAGGTAGAGGGACTTCACCTTGCGGGCCGGGCGGCCCTTGGCCCCGGTCAGGGCCCACGCTTCCTTGCCGAAGTCCTTCTTCTCCGGCACCCACTCCTCCAGGGGCTCCTTCATCTGGGCGAGCATGGCGTCGGCGAGCACCATCACCGGGGTCCGGTACTGGTCGGCCAGGTCGAAGGCCGCCACGGTCAGGTCGTACATCTCCTGCACGGTGGCCGGCGCCAGCACGATGGTCCGGTAGTCCCCGTGGCCGCCGCCCCGGGTGGCCTGGAAGTAGTCACCCTGGCTCGCCGAGATCCCCCCGAGCCCCGGCCCCGACCGCTGGACGTTGATGATCACCCCCGGCACCTCGCTGCCGGCCATGTAGCTCAGGCCCTCCTGCATCAAGCTGACGCCGGGGCTCGAGGAGCTGGTCATGGAGCGCTTCCCGGTGGCGCCCGTGCCGAGCATCATGTTGATCGACCCCACCTCGCTCTCGGCCTGGACGAACTGGCCGCCCACCCCGGGGAGCACCTGGCTCAGGTACTCGGGGATCTCGTTTTGGGGGGTGATCGGGTACCCGAAGTAGTACATGCAGCCGGCGGCCACCGACGCTTTGGCCACTGCCACGTTGCCCCGCTCGAAGGACTTCTTCACCGCCTCACCTCACTTCCACACTTCGATGGCCACGTCGGGGCACATGCGGGCGCAAATGGCGCACCCCGTGCACTCGGCGTCGGCCGTGAGCCCCACCGGCTGGTAGCCCTGGGGGTTGAGCCTCGCGGTGATCTCGAGGCAGTCCTTGGGACAAAACTCCACACAGATGCCGCAGCTCTTGCAGCGGTCCTCCCGGATCTCCAGCTTCGCCATGCGCGTCCTACCTCCCGGCCGTTGGGTAAGGCGCAGGAAACTACCATTGGTCCAAAGGCGGTGTCAATTGGTGCGGAAGCCATCGGTGCGGAAGCCGAGTTGGGTCTGGAGCTGTGCGTCGGGCGAGGAGAGGCCGACCTACCGGGCGAGCCAGCTTTGGAGCAGGGCCCGGTACTCGGCGGCGCCGCCGGCCAGGCCGGCCAGGTCCCACTCGATCACGTCGCCCCGCAGCCCAAAGGTCACGGGCACGGCCGACCCTGGCAGGGCGTCCCGGGCGGTGTCGCCGGGGTCTACGGACCAACGCAGGCCCCCGAGCTTCTCGCGCCCCGCGAGCTCCCGGGCCAGCTCCTCGGGGGAGGTGCTCCCCGCGATCACCGCGACCCGAGACCCCGGATCCCCCAGGGGCTCCAGGGCCGCCAGGAGCGCGCCCCAGCCGGCCCCCCCCGGCCGGGCGTAGACGAGGATCCACGGTTCGAGCCCCGGCCGGCCGGGGCTGGCTTCGGGCACGAGGTCGGCGCTTTGCACCCAGGCCCCGGCCGCAGTCTGCACCGAGAACTCGGGCAGCGCCGTGGGCTCGACGGCGGCTGCCGGGGGTGCCGGGGCGAGCAGGAGGAGGAAGGCGAGGATCGAGCGGATCATCGGGTGCGTACCTCCTCGGGCGCGCCTCACGGCGCCACCGCGAAGTTCACGATGCAGGCGCGCTCCTCGGCGGTCAGGCCGACAAGAGCGTTCGGGTCGGTCAGGCCCACCAGGGCCTCGGCCTGGGCCTGAGCCCTGGCCTCGTCGCGGGGCTCGCGCTGAACCGCGAAGTGGAGCAGGCAGGTCGTCCCGCCGGCGGGCACGGGGAGGGCGTCCCACCGGTAGAAGACCCGGTCGTTCCCCGCGAGGAACTCGGTGGACGAGACCGGGCGCGCCGCGCCGGGGCCGGCGAAGGCGTGGGCCAGCGCCGGGTCGGAGCGCCCGTTGTCGTAGGTGACCGCGTAGGTGGCGCCGGTGTCGGAGGGCCCGCGGTGGATCCGGGTGCTGCCATCCGAGCCGAGGTTGCTCCGCACCTCCACGGATACCGTGCCCCCCTCGGCCCCTGGGTTTCGCAGCACCTCCAGGTACCGGGCGAAGCCCCCGGCCGCGGGCACGAAGACCTTGCGGGTGACCTGGATACCGCTGAGGGTTTGAGGCCCCACGGCGAGCTGTCGGGCGTCGAGCTCCCCTCGGCCCGTGGAGGCGGAGAACCGGGTCCCCCCGACGCGCAGCTCGTAGGCCCCGTCGTAGCTGTCGCCGAGGCGCCCGTCCGCGGTGCCCCCGTTGGAGAGGGACGCCCCCGACTGGACGTCGTAGCGAAACCCGTCGGCCCCGTCCAAGTTGTAGGTCCCCAGCGAGATCCCGTCCAGCACCAGGTCGACGGCAAGAACCTCCCCGGGCCGCGCGACGCCGCTGCCGCTGCCCACCGCCGCGCCGCTCCGACCCGAGACCGTTACCGGCCCCGGGGGCACCCGCAGGGTGTACCGGCCGTCCCCGTCCACCCGGACCGAGCTCGACTGCCACCCGGAGTCCTCGTGGCGGACCCACACCTCGGCCGCCGGGTCGGGGGCGGTCCCCCCGGCGCGAAAGGCCGTGCCCTGCACGGTCGCCAGGGGCTCGAGGTCGAGGTCCACGGTGCGGGTCTCGCCGTGGGTCCCGAGGGAGCCCTGAACCGCCGGGGCGTACCGGGGGGGCCAGCCGTCGTTGCCGCCCCGCAGCGTGAAGGCGCCGAGGGGCACGTCGTCGAAGCGGTAGACACCGTTTCGATCCGCCCACTCCCGGCGCTCGAGGCCGAGGGGGTCGAGGGTCAGCAGCACCCTCGCCCACGCCACCGGGGTGCCCCCGTCCCCCACGGTGCCCGTGACGGTCCCGGTCGGCCCGAGGGTCACGTCCACCGTGACCGGCAGTGCCGGGTCCGCCCCCATGGTTCCGGCGACCGCGCCCCACACCCCGGTGTCGCCGTTCTGGGCGGTCACCGTGAACCCGCCGGGCTCCAGCCCCAGGACGTCGTAGCGACCTTCGCCGTACAAGCGGGAGGGGAAGGTCCGGAGGTTCGGCTCCGCGCCCTGGGTCGCGTACACCCAGGGCCAGTCGAGCACGGCGGTGCCGCCGTACCGGTACACCGTGCCCCTGACCACCGACACCGGCAGGGTGAAGTCGACCCTTCGGCCCACCTCCCCGGCTCCCGGCAGGGTCACCCCAGCCTCCCCCCAGGCCTCGGTCGTCGGCCACCGCACCTGCACCAATAGCGCCCGGTCGCCGGCCCCGAAGAGGCCCGTTCGGTAGTACCCCGTGTAGGAGTCCGTCCAGGCAGAGGCGAGCACGGCGCCGGGGTCGGTCGCCAAGACGACCTGAACCCCGGCGTCGCCCACCCCGGTGGCGCCGTCGCCCCCGTACACGGTTCCCTGGAGGGAGCTGAGGGGCAGGGTGGCGTTCACCGTGGCGGTGGACCCGGCGCCGAAGTCCACGTCCCGGTCCCCGGTGGCGCCGCCGTAGGTGATCCGCACCCGCACCGCCTCCCCCGGGTCGAGCGCGACCAGGGCGAAGGAGTAGGAGCCGTCCCAGCTCGTGGAGGTGCTGGCCAGGACCGCGCCGTCCGACACCCGCACGAGCTCCACCCGGGCCCCGGACACCGCGGTCGTGCCGTCGGCGCCGTAGACCCTACCCGAGACCGTGCGGTCCACGAAGTTGTAGGTGAAGTCCACCAGGTTGGCGGTGGTGCTGCTCACGAAGCCCGGCAGGTCGGCGGTCCGAGACGCGCCGTTGGCGGTGGCCCGCACCCGGAGCCCTGCCTCTCCGACCCCCAGGTACTCCAGCGCACAGGACCGCTCCCCGTTGAACGTGCTGTAGATCGTGCAGCTCGTGAGGACCGAGCCGTCGTCGGGCCGCAGGGCCTGTACCAACACCCACGACGCGGTGTAGGGGGTGGCGTCCACGTTCCAGACCCGCACCTTGACGCTGCCGTAGTCGATGGGGAGCGTGGCGTTAAGGGTTGCCGTCTGGCGGTCGGAGGTGAAGGCGGGCGCGGCCTCCTCCACCGTCACCGGCTCCGCTACCGTGTAGCGGGAGGAGTTCATGGGGCTGTGGGTAAAGCGCACCCGCAAGCTGCCGTTGGATGCGACGTAAGGGGTCCGGTAGGTGCCGGGGGCCTCGGACGTGCCGGTGCTCCCGCTCGCGTAGAGGCTCGCCCCGGAGCCCCCGTCCAGCACCGTCACGGTAAAGCCCTCCCCCACCGGCGTGCCGTCCCGGTGCCGGAGCGTGCCGGCAAACCGGCCCTGCCGGGGGAAGCTGACGTCGCCCGCCGCGGTCTGCCCGCCGGACACGGTCACGGGCTGGGTCAGCTCCACCTCGGTCCTGGGGTCCCGGAACCTTAGGGTGTAGGTCCCCTCCGGGAGCTCGGGCAGCGAGTACTGCCCCGAGGCGTCGGCGGTGGTGCTGCGGTACCTGCTGGTGCCGACGAAGAGAACCACCGGGGCGGAGGGGATCCGCGCCCCGTCCGCGTCCCGCACCACACCGGCGATGGTGCCCACCGGCGGGAGGGCGAGGTCTACCCGGGTCGTCTCGCCCGCGGCCACGGCCGCTAAGAACGCCACCCGCAGGGGCCCGCCGCTGCTCCCGGCAGGCGGGCTCTTCTCCGCCGTCCCGGTGAAGCCGCCGGGCAAAAGGAACCCGAGGGTGAAGGAGCCGTCCGCGCCGGGGGTGACCACCCCGCTCGCAGCCGAGCTCGACACCTGCACCGTGGCCCCCGCCGCCACCGGCGCCCCGTCGGCCCAGGTGAGGCGGCCGGCGATGGTCCCGGTGTTGGAAAAGACCACGTCCTGGACCACGGCCGTCGCCCCCTCCGGGAAGCGCCCGGCCACCGCGGGGGCCTCCGGGCGCGCAGAGGCCCAGTAGTTCCAGGAGGTGGCAGTGGAGTACCGGCCCACCAGGGTGAACGGCTCCAGCGGGATCCCCTTGATCACCGAATCGGCCGCGAAGGAGAAGGTGCCGCCGCCGGAGACGTTATGGGCCTGGTAGGTGCGGCTGAAGATGGGGTGGGTGCTCTGTAGGCGGACCAGGGATTGGGCGGGAGCCGCGGTGACCCCGTCGCTCGCCAGGAGTCGTCCGGTCACCCTGCCCCCGAGGGGCGGCAGGGCCGGCAGGGCGCTCGTCCCGTCGGCCGGCACGGCGAAGTTCCGGATGGCGGCGAGCTCCGCCACGTTGAGCCCCGCGAGGGCCTCGGGCGGTAGCTGGGCGAGCCGCTCCGCCGAAGCCCGGGCCGCGCCGCGGTTCGACTGCTGAACCACGAAGTGGAGGAGGCCGACGGTCTCGCCGGGGCTCAGGAGCAGCTGGTTCCAGGCGGTCGAGAGGGTCGCCTGGCTCGTCCCCGCGGCGGCCGCAAAGGAGACGGCTACGGCCCCAAGGGGAGCTTCCGCCCCCCCCCACAGGATGGCCGTGGGCGGGACGTTGTTGGCGTTGCACCCAAAGTCGTCGCAGAGCTTCGGGTCGTTGGGGTCGGCGTCGTCGAGGGTCGCCCAGCGGTCGGCGCCGTCGACTGCCGAGTCGCCGCTCGAGGTCGCCACCGGCGAGACCTGATGTGGGGCGGAGCCCCACCACTCCGCGTACCCGCCAAAGCCGGTCGTCGCCCGGACGTCCGCGGTGATCGGGGCGTCCGTGGGGTTGGTGACCATTTCGAGGTAGCGCGCGAAGTAGCCGTCGGCGGGCACGTAGACCTTGCGCACCACGTTGAGGCCGCCGAGCCCCTGCTGACGCACCGCGAACTCGCGCCGCTGGTCCTCCTGGGTGGCGACGGCCCCGCCGGCGAAGGGGTAGCGTACGCCCCCCACGGTGAGCTCCAGGCCCCCGGCTCCCGTGCCGCCAACCGTCGGGGAGAAGAGCCGGTACGCCTGGACGGTGCCGTCGGGTTGGACGGCGTAATCGAAGTCGGAGGCGTCGTAAAGCCACTGGGGCAGCGTGATCGCGTTGTTCTGGAGCAGGATGTCGACGGTGACGGTCTCGCCGTCCCGGGAGATCGCGCCCGCCCCCTCCCCCAGGAGCTCTTGGGAGGCGTCGCCGGCGGTGACCGCGAAGGCGCCCACCGGCACCCGCTCCACGGCGTAGTAACCGGCCGCGTCGGTGCGAGTGCCGGCGGTGCGGCCGAAGTCCGGGGCCGCCGACTGCACCGTGACGGCAAAGTCCCCCGCCGGGCTCCCCCCGGAGGTCACCACCCGGCCGCCGACCGTGCCGAGGCCGACCAGGGTGAGGTTTCGGGCGAGCTCTTGCCCGTTGGCGGCCAGGACGAGCCCCGCCGCCCTGGCCCGGAGCTGGTAGGACTCCTGGGCGTACAGGGTGTAGGTACCCATGCGGAGCCCGGGGAAGGAGAAGGCGCCCCCGGCTCCGGTCGTGGCCTCTGCCCAGCTGCTTCCGGAGGCGACGACCCGGATCCCGGCCGCCGGGGTTGCGCCGTCCGGCTCGTAGACGACGCCGACGATCCTCCCTACCGCCTCGAGGCGCACGGTGACCGTGGCGGTCTGACCGGCGGCCACGCTGCCTCTCTCCTGCCCCGTGAGCCCCCCCGCCGAAGCCGTGGCGGTAAAGCTCCCCGCCAGCACCTGGGGAACCACCGCCACGCCGTCGGCCCCGCTGGCGGCGCCCGCCGAGTCTTCGTACCGGCGGACCGGGTCGTAGTAGGCGACGACGACGCTGGCGCCGACCACGGGCTGATCGTTGGCGTTGCGCACCGCGACCACCACGGTGCCCTGGGGGAGGAAGGTCACGTCGGCGGTGGCCGTCTGGCCCTGGGCGACGGTGGCGCTCGCGCTCCCCACGCCCCGGGTCGGCGGGTCGGTGGCAACCACGGGGTAGGTCCCCACCGGCACCACGGCAAAGGCGTACCGCCCCTGGTCGTCGGCGACGGTGGACAGGCTCGCCGAGCCGCCGAGCGACACCCGGGCCCCGGCCACGGGGGTCGTGCCGTCGGCCCGGTACACGGTGCCGACCAGGGGGCCCCAGGAGGCGACCTGGAGCGCCACGTCCACGACCTGGCCGTCGGCGGTCAGGATGCCGCCGGCCGAGGCGGCCCGGCCGGTGACGGGGTCGGTGGCCGAGACCGTGAAGTCCCCTACGAAGACGCCGACCACGGCAAAGGTGCCGTCGGCCGCCGTGGCGGTGGCGAAGCGGCCGCCGAAGAGGCTGCGGCTCGCGAGGGCGATCTGGGCGCCGGCCACCGGGTTCCCGGCCGCCGTGCGCACGAGCCCCTGGACCGTGCCCCGGCCGAGGAAGGCCACGTCCGCGGCCACGGCTTGGCCGCTCTCGGCCACGGTGCAGGCGGCCCGGCCCCGGTTGCCCTCGGCGTCCGAAGCCTCCAGGGCGTAGCTTCCCACGGGCACGGCCGCGAAAGCGAAGCGCCCCTCCCCGTCTGTGCTGGCGGTCTGGAGAGCGGTCTCGAACCCGAGGTCGGAGGCGGCAAAGAGCCGGACCACCGCGCCCTGCCTCGCCGGCGTCTGGCCGTCGGCGCGGGTCACCGTGCCGGCGACCGAGCCGGCGGCGGCCAGGGTGAGGGAGAGACCCCGCAGGTATCCCTGGGGGGCGCTGAGCCGACCCCCCACGGTAGCCTGGTGCTGGGTCCGGGGGTCCTGGGCCCGCACGGTCACCGCGGTGGCTCCCGCCCCCGTGCCCGGCACGTCGGTGATGAGGAAGCGCCCGTCGGCGCCCGTGGTGCCGGTCACCCCGTTGACGTTCACGTTGGCGCCCTCCATCGGCGCCAGGGAGGCGCCCAGGACGACGCCGCTCACCACCCCGCCCTGCACGGTGACGGTCAGGGCCGCAGCCGCGTAGCCCTGGACCAGGGCCCGGACCGGGGTGGAGCCGCCAGCCAGGGCGGTGAGCGCGAAGCTCGCCCCGGTCGCCCCGGCCGGGACGGTGACGAAGGCCGGCACCGAGACGATTCCCGCGGTCTCGAGGGAGAGGTCCGCCCGCACCCCGCCCGCCGGAGCCGGCTCGGCCAGGGTCACGGCCACGTCGGCTACGTCCCCCGCCAACAGGGTCAGGGAGCCCGGCAGTGAAACCCGGGGCAGGGCCCGGACCGTGAGAACGAGGACGGCCTGGGCGCTCGCGTTGCCGGCCTCGTCGTGGGCCCGGGCGGTGAGGGAGAGCTGGCTGCCCGCCGCCGCCGACTCGGGCACGCGGACGGTGAAGGAGACGGTGGCGCTCGCCTGCGGCGGCGAGACGGCCCGGGAGTCGGAGAAGACGAGCGCGCCGGCGCCCGCCAGATCCACCCGGGTGACCCCCACCTCGTCGGCGGCCTCGGCCAGCACGACCACGTCCTGGCCCGCCGGCGCCTCTAGGCTCCCGCCCTGGGTCCGCAGGGTCACGGTGGGAGGCACCACGTCGGCCACGGGCAGGATCACCGCGGCTGCCTGGGCGGCGTTCCCGGCGGCGTCCCGGGCCGAGGCCGAGAGGGTCAGCCGGTCCGCGGAGGTCGCCGCGGCCGGGACCGTGACGCTAAAGGACGTCACCACCGAGGGCTGGGCCGGGCTCACGGCCCGGGTCTCGGAGCGGACGACCACCCCCGCGGCCTGGAACGAGACAGCCGCGATGCCGCCGGCGTCCGAGGCGGACACCACCGCCGTGACCGTCTCCCCGGGCCTCACGCGCGCGCCGGTGGTGAGGCCGGAGAAGGCGACCACGGGCGGGGCCGCGTCGAGCACCGTCACGGCCACGGGCGCGGCCTCGGTGGCCTGGCCGCCGGTGTCCACGGCCGTGGCCCGCACCGTGATGACGCTTCCCGGAAGCGCGCCCGCGGGCACCACGAAAGAGAACTCGGCGCTGGCGCTCGATCCGGCCGGCGCGAAGGCCTGCTGGCCCGAGGAGGGCGCGGCAGCGCCCGGCGCCTGCCAGGCCACCCGGGCCACGCCCAGGTCGTCGGAGGCCTGGACCGTGACGCTCACCCGGGCGCCGGTAGCAGCCGTAGCGCCCGCCGCCGGCGAGACGATCGAGACCGTCGGCGGCGCGTCGGCGGCGATGGTGAAGGTGCCCGAGACCGGGGCTCCCCGGTTGCCCGAGGTGTCGGTGGCCACAGCGGAGACCGCGACGGTCTGGCCCGGCACCCCCAGGGCAGCGACCGCCGCGAAGGAGAAGGCGAAGGGCGCCGTGCGGGCCGTGCCCGCCAGCACCCCGTTCAGGGAGAAGTCCACGAACGCCACGTCCGAGACCCCGAGGAGCTGCACGGCAACCGTGCCGGTGCCGCCCTGGATCACCTGGCCGCCGCCCGACAGGACCAGGGCGTCGATCCCCGGCGGAGTCCGATCGGTGGTGGAGAAGTCGTAGGCGAGGCCCGCGGCCTGGGTGTTGCCGGCGAGGTCCCGCGCCGGGAGGGCCGCCACGTGGTAGGTGGTGGCCTCCGAGAGCGGTCGCTCGGGCGTGAAGACCGCGACCGTGTTCCCCAGGACGAGGTCCACCCGGCCGGCCACGGCCACGACGCCGGTGGCCAGGGTGAGGGTCGGCCCCGCGAAGCCCGCGGGGTCCACCGGCTCCGAGAACCGAATTCGGATCACGCTGTCGAGCGGCACCCCGCCGGCACCGGGGGCCGGGCTGGCGTCCGCGACCGCGGGCGGCGTGAGGTCCGCGGCGGTGAAGGTGGAGACGAACTCGGCCGCCATGGGGCGCCCCAGGGCGTCCTCCACGCCCCGGACCCGGACCGTGTAGCGGGTCTGCTGGGCCAAGGGCGAGAGCGGCGCGAAGGTGACCACGGCGTCCCCGCCGGAGGGGGTCAGGGTTCCCGACAGCGGGCCCGAGGGCCCGATCACCTGCACGTTGGCGGCGGTCAGGGTGCCCTGCCTCACCCGCTCGGAGAAGACGATCCGGACGGTGGCGTCCAGCGCCACCCCCACCGCGCCCGGCGCGGGCTGGAGGGAAGCCACGCTCGGCGGGCCCTCGTCCAGGACGATGGTCCCGAGGTCGGCAATGCCGACGTCGGCGAGGCTGCCGGTGCGGCGGGCGAGCCCGGGCCCGATGGGGTCCCGGAGCTCGAGGGCGTAGGCCCCGAGCGGCACGGCGCCGAAGGTGAAGCGGCCGTCGCCGTCGGTCTCCAGGTAGAGCGTCCGGCCCCCGATCGCCAGCGCGGCGACGACGCCCCGGACCGGCGCGCCCGCCGTGGACACGACCAGAGCGGTCATCGTGGCGGAGAGCTCGAGGTAGGGGGCCACGTCGGCCGTGCCGCCGGGAGTCAGGGTGCCGCCGGTCGCCCCGGCCAGCAGGGAGACCGGGTCCCGGGCCGTGACCGTGAAGGTGCCGGAGGGCACGTTCCGGAACTGGAACCGCCCCTGGTCGTCGGCGTAGGTGGTGCAACGGTCCGAGCCGCACCCCGCCTCCGGCGCCTTCTCCAGCACCACCTGGACGCGCCCCGCGGGGCTGCCGTCCGCGGCCCACCGGGCCGTCCCGGCCACCGTGCCCACCCCCGCCAGGGTGATCCAGGTGAAGGCGGTCTCCCCGGCGAAGGCGAGCTCCACCTGGGAGGACCCCAGGTCGGCCGAGATCTGGGAGCCGGCCAGCACCGCGTAGCGCCCGAGCGGCACGCCCGCGAAGCGGAAGCTCCCGTCGGACCCCGTGGTCGCGGCTCTCCCGTTCAGCCCCAGGCGCACCTGGGCGTCGGGCGCCGGGGTCCCGTCGGCCCGGAACACCCACCCCTGGACGTCTCCCTCGGGCCGCTGCACGAGCCGCGCCAGCAGGGGGATCTCGGTCACCTCGCCCTCCCGGGTGATCCGCCCGGCGCCCTGGGCGTAGCCCCGGTCGCCGGAGGCCGCCAGCAGGAAGCTCCCCACCGGTACGCCGGGGAAGGAGAAAGCGCCGTCCACCCCGGTGGTGCCCTGGAGGGAGAGGCCCGCCTGGCTCAGGGTGACCGACCACCCGGCCAGGGGCGAGAAGTCCGCGGCGGAGAGCACGGTGCCCCGGACCAGGGCGAGCCCGGTCTCGACCACGTTCAGTGGCACCTCCTGGCGGTCCCGGTCCACCCGGGCCGACCCGGCGCCCCGCCGGCCCGTGGCGGCCTCGAAGACCGCCACCGAGAAGGGCCCCAGGGGCACGGTCTCGACCCGGTAGGCGCCCTGGCCGTCGGTGACCGCGAAGGCGATGGGGCCCCTGGCCGTGGAGAGCCGCACCTCGGCCGTCGGGACCGGGGTCGCGCCGTCGGGCCTAAAGACCGTGCCGTAGACGGCCCCGGAGGCGTCGAAGAGGTAGACGTTGAGGGAGAGCGCCTCCCCGTCGAAGGAGATCTTGCCCGCGGCCCGGCCCGCGAAGCCGTTACGCAGGTCCCGGGCGATGACCACGAAGGGGCCCTCGGTGAGGGCGTCGCCCCCCTCGAAGGCGACGCTCCCCCGGGCGTCGGCCAGGGCCGTCTTCTTGGTCCAGGGAAACGCGGTCTGCTCCAGGTCCACCCGGGCGCCCGGGACTGGGGTGACGCCGTCGCTCCCGTACACGTGGACCGCCACGCTCCCCAAGCCCACGAGCCGCAGGGGCACCTCGGCCACGGCCCCGCCCTGGACCAGGGCCGTGGCCTGGGCCTTCTTGCCGGTGGCGAAGTCTTCCGCCGTCACCGTGAACTTGCCGGCGTTGACCACCGGCACCCAGTAGCGCCCGCTGTCGTCGGTGACGACGATCTCCTCCTGGATGCCCTGGGCCACGTTGCGGCACACGACCTCCCCCCCGCTCTCCGTGCACACGGTTCGGAACTCGTCGGAGTGGAAGGTGACGCTCACCCCGGCCCCCACCGGGGTGACCCCGTCCGGCTCGTACACCGTGCCCCGCACCTGGCTCGTGGGGGTGAGGCGCAGGATCCCCTCCGCGGTCTCGCCGGCCGCCCTGAGCTCGCCGGAGAAGGCCACCGGGTCGGGGCTGAAGGCCCCGGCGGCGGTGACCACGAAGGGCCCCACGAAGACGTTCTCGAACTGGAACCGGCCGGTGCTCAGGTTCGAGTCCTGGATCTGGAGGTGCTGCACGTGCTGGAAGCCGAGGCCGACTCTGGTCCCGCCCGGACCCCGGGCCGCCACCACCGCCAGGCCCGACACGCTCACCCGGGCTGCCAGGGGGGTCACGCCGTCGTCGTCCAGGACGACGCCGGTGACCCGTCCCCGGCCCTTGAACCGGACGTCGGCGGCGACCACCTGGCCCGAGGTCTGGATTGCCACCGGCGCCAGGTTGCCGTCGGAGAGGTCGGGGAGAAAGGCGCTCAGCCTGTACTGCCCCAGCGGAATCTGCCCAATCCGGTAGGCCCCCTGCCCGTCCGTCTCACCCGTTGCGACGACCAGGGTGTCGCCCTTGATCACGTAGATCGGGAGGCCGGACACCGGCGTCGTCCCGTCGGCCTGGAGGACCCGCCCGGTCAGGGTGCCGGTGGAGGGCAGGACGATGGTGGAGCCCACCGTCTCCCCCGCCGTGGTGAGGTTCACGACCACCAGACCGATGACCCCGAGAGCCTGGGACGAGGCCACGATCTGCCGGGTCCCGACCGGGACGTCGGTGAGCACGAACTCCCCGTTGGCGTCGGTGGTGGTGAGGGAGAGGCCGCCACCCACGCTGGCCCCGGCCACCGGGTTTCCCGCCCCGTCCAGGACCACGCCCCGCACGGTGCCGAGCCCGCCCGAGAGCAGGACGTTCACCCTCGTCTCCTGGTCGGCCGGGGCGTCCGCCCGGGCTTCGCCCTCCTGGAGCGAGGCCTGCTCGAAGGCGTAGGCCCGGAGCGTGCCCGCCGGCACGCCGGGGAACGCGAAGGCGCCGGCGGCGTCGCTGGTGGCCACGGCCACCGGGCACTCGCGCGGCTCCGGCGCCCCCGGGGACGTCGGGCAGGCGACGCCCGGCTGGCTCCGGCTCTGGTAGTAGACCACCACCGGGAGCCCGGCCGCGGGGGTCGCCCCGTCGGACCGGAGCACGTGGCCCGAGACCACGGCCCGCCGGATGATCAGGTCCTCGGAATCCTGGCGGAAGAGCACGAGATCGCGGGTCACCGTGGCACCCGCTTGACCGAGATGGTCGCTCTGGACCGTCTTCGCGTTGGTCGCCCCGTGGACGGCCTCGATCAGGAGGTTTCCCACCGGGACGCGGGGCGCCGTGTACCGGCCGTTCCGGTCCGTGATGGCCCTGTACTGGTTCTGGTCGGTGAGGCTCGTGACCCGGACCACCGCCCCCTCCAGGGGCGTCGTCCCGTCCTGGGCGAAGGCCCTCCCGGTGAGGGTACCCCGGCCGAGGAAGACCACGTCCACGTTCAGGCGCTGGCCGTCCCTCGCCGCCGTGAAGGGCACGGAGCGGAACTCCTCGGTGGCCGGGTCGATGGCCACCAGCTTGTCGGTAGCCAGGGGGATCCAGTCCCACCCGTAGGCGCCGCCCGCGCCGGAGCGCTTGGAGCCGATGCCGTACCAGGAGCTCTCGCACCCGTCCTCGCTCGGTACCTGGATCTGGGTGAAGAGCCGCACCTCGGCGCCCTCCGCGGCGGCCCCGTCGGGCTGGAGGATCCGGCCCGAGAGCACCGCCCCCGGGTCCTCGATCGTCGCCTTCACCGACCCGGTCCAGGGGTCCATCACCTGGCCCCGGCCGTCGGCGGCGCCGGAGATGGCGAGGCTTCGGGTGACGAAGGGGCCGATGGGGTCGCGGAAGGCGAGGAAGGCGATGCGCCGGCCCGGCTGGAGGGAGACGCCCACCACCTGGTTCTCCTCGGCGGAGAAATTCGTGATCCTCGCCCGGTCCACCTTGTCCTGGACCGACTCGGGGGTCACCTCCTCGCTGAAGAGCACCGCCGCGACCCGGCCGAAGCGCCAGGTACCGCACTCGGTGCTGACCTTGTCGGCCTCGGGCTGCTGGACCGCGCCCAGGACCGTGGGAGCCGGGTCGGTCAGGACGAGGTCGGCCGACGGGGCCGCGGCGGCCGCGGGTACCGGGACGCCGACCAACTCGACGGTGACGCGACAGGGATCGCCGCCGCCAAAGGCCAGGGTCGGCGCCTGGGCGCCGGTGAGCCCCGCGAAGGCGAGCTGCCGGAGCGCGCCCGAGGGGCCCGGCACCACCAAGCTCAGCTCGAAGGGGGCGTCCTCGGCCACGGCCGGGTTGCGGCGGAGCTCCAGGCGGTAGTCGCCGGGCGCGGGGGCCGTCAGGACCGCGAGCTGGCCCGAGTCGCCGAAGGGCAGGAGGTCGCCGAAGGGGATCTCCTTCACGACCTTGCCCGCCGCGTCCGCGCCCCCCAGCCGCCGGCCCTGACCGTCCACCAGGGTCAGGGTGAAGGGGAGCGGGCCCGGGGCCGACAGGAGCACCGAGAGGTGGGCCGGCCGGTAGGAGACCTTCTCCGCGAGCGCCCGGTGGAAGCCCTCGGCGCCCTGGCCGACGAGCTCCGAGGCCAAAAGGTCGGCCACCACCCGGGCGAAGACATCGCCCCGCACCGAGCGGCGACGCAGCGCGTCGAAGCCCTCGACGTCCTTCCGCAGGAAGGGGAGCTCGGCCGCGGCCGCCCGCTCGGCGAGCCGCCCGTAGTTGCTGCCGGCGAAGTCGAAGAGGAGCTGGGCCGCGCCGTCGGGGAGCGGCTCGCCGAGGCTCAGCCGGAACCCCGCCTCCGCCGTCTCCACGGCCCGGTCGAAGACCACCTTCTTGGAGAAGCGCGCCACGTCCTTGGGCAGCGCCCCCGCCGGGGCCGTGGCCACCGCGTAGGCCCTGCCGAGGAGCCCGAGCGCCGCCTCCCGGAGCGTCTTCGGGAGCGCGCCGGCCTCCTTGGGGAGGACCAGGGAGTCCGGGGAGACCGGCACCCCGAGCTCGCCCACCGAGGTCTTGAGCTGGAAGCGGCCGGCCACGTTCTCGTCCGAGTCGAGGGTGGCGGCGAAGACCTTGCCGCTCACCCGGGAGAGGAGGTCGAAGGTCATGGACGCCGAGTCGCCGGGCGGGATGGTCTCGACCTCCCGGGTGGGCTCCCCCACCACGGTGGCGCCGCTCACGTACCGCGGAAAGAGGCTCACCCGCACGAAGTTGGCAGGCGACTCGGAGGTGTTGGTGACCGTGACGTCGAGCTGGTACGGCTCGCCGGCGGCGACCACGTCGGGGTGGGTGAAGGTGAGGGTAAAGGCGGGGTTTCGCACCAGCACCGCGCCCGCGGCCCGGCCCCGCACCGGCACCGGGCCGATGGGCAGGCCCAGGAGCGTCCCCGCGATCTCCATCTCCACCGTGTGCGTCCCCTCGCGCCGGCCCTCCACCAGGAACTCGGCGTTGCCCGACTCCCCCGGCCCCAGGGCCGCCACATCGTCGGCCGTGCCGAGGACCCCGTCGGGCCCGGGCCGGGTGATGGGCCGGACCCGGGGGGACTCTCCCCCCTCGAGCCGCGCCATGGTCAGGGGGTCGTCGGCCGTGCCCGCCACCGTGTCGCGCCCCGACGGCAGCACGAGCTCGGCCCGAAGATCCGTCACCGTGAGGTTCGCGTAGGACGGCGCGGCGTTGCCCACCATCAGCATCACACTGAAGTACTGGCTGAGGAACCCCACGTCCCCAGGGATCACCACGACCCCGGGAATCGGCGGCACCTCGAAGGCCTGTCCCGCGGGGGTCTCCGCCTTCAGCTGGAACCCCTGGACGGAGAGGTTCGGGATCTGCACCGCGAACTTCAGGGTGTCGGGGATGACGGTCGCAAGGCTCGGCATCTGGGAGGTCTTGAGGCTCGGGACCTCCGCCGTGGAGACCGCGACGTCGCGGGTCTGGGCGAGGTTGGGCAGTACCACCGGGAAGCTCACCTGGACCGGCTCCCCGGCCCCCACCGCAAAGGCGGCGGTGAAGTTGTAGGCCTGGAAGTTGGAGCGGTCGAAGACGATCCCCTTGGCGCGGATCTCCTCGGCGGTGAGGGCCCGAGCGGTGATCTCGGTGACCAGGAGCTTCTCGATCACCTCGACCACGACGCTCTCGGGGGAGCCGTAGAGGAGCACCTCGCCGCCAGCCTCGAGGCGGACGTTCTCCACCAGGTGGATGCCGGGCACGGTGAGGGGGGGCACCGGCAGCGGCTCGTTGGGCCGGGCGGTGAGCTCCTTGGGCGCCGCGAAGCTCGGGCCGGTGAGGGTGGCCCGCACCACCGCGTCGGCCGGGAGGGGCGAGACCTGCCCCGGGAGCACCGGCGCCTGGAGGTAGGCGCTCACCACCGTGGCGATGTTCTTCGGCACCACCTGGCGCTCCGGCTCCACCTTGAGCCCCAGACCGTAAAGCACGATCTCCCCGTGGCCGAGGACGCGCTCGGCGTGGGCAGGGGTCGTCCCCAGGGCCAGCGAGATGGCGGCTAGAATCCCCAGCAGGAGGGTCTTCACCCGCCGGCTCCCCATCCGCAGGTTCCCGGTCATCGCCTCTCCTCCTTCCCTCGGAGCATCTCGGTCACCGACTGCTCCAGGTGCGGATGCGCTCCCGGGCCGTACTCGCGGAGCAGCGCACCGAGGTCCAGGGTCAGCCCCCCGGAGGGGTCCCACGCCTTGGCCCAGGGAAGCCCCTCCTCCAGGGCGAAGGCGCGCACCTCCGCCGCCCGGAGCGTCCGGCCCCCCCCCGAGCCACCGAACACGCTCACCGGCCCGGGGGCACCGATCTTGGCGTACTTGCCCATGGCCGCCCCGGCCGGCCCGGTGTCCAGGAAGGTCTCCAGCGCGGTGAAGTGGGCACCGTGCATGAACGCGGGGGGATTCCCGGCCGCCAGGAACCGCTGATTCAGCGGCTTGGCCACCCGGTACAGGACCTCGTTCTGGGTCAGGTACCGGCCGGTATTGGTGTCCCTCACCCAGGCGATGTCGAGGTCGCTCTTCATCCAGACGGTCTTGCCCGAGCCGGTCTCGCTCTTGAGCAGGCCGAAGGTCGACTTGGTCTTCACCGCCATGGGCTTGGAGGGAAGGCCCAGGTCGGAGAGGAGCCGGGTGCCGTAGGCCGTGGCCGGGTCCGCGGCCCGGATGCCGATCTCCAAACCCTGGCGCTTGGCAAAGGCCCGGATCATGAGCTGCTCCCGGGCCGTGGCGCCGGTCATGGGCAGGACCTCCTTGCCAACGCCCTTCACGAGATCCGAGGTCTTCTTCGTCAGGGCCTCGGCCGGCGCCTTCGCGCCCCACAACGCCTGGACGACCTCCACCCCCGCCTCGCCCGCCTTCTCCGGGTCGCCGGAGAGGGCGGCCGCCTTGAGCCGCTTGGGCAGGGTGATCACCCCCTCGACAACCCCAGTGCCGATCTTCTGGGCCGTCTCGGTGATCGCCGCCGCCGTCCCCTTCTCGGCCGAGAGACGGCCCATATAGCTCTCGGGGGTCAGGAGCGCACCCACCTCGTCCACGTTGCGGCCGTCGGCCATGGAGATGGTCAGGTACCCGAGGCCTGCGCCCGCGATGTCGGCGAGGCCGAGCACGCCCTCCTTGATCAGCGCCGCAGGCAACGCGCCCACGCCCTTCACCACCCCCTTGGCCACGCCCTTGCTCCACTCCCAGAGCTGGGAGGGCAGAGAGGGCTCGGCCTCGAAGCCGGTGGGGTCCACGTAGGAGAGGGGGTTGCCCAGGGCGTAGAGATACCGATGCTGGCTCGCGGGCCTCAGGGGATCGCCCCAGACTGGGTCCTGGGTCAGGAACCGGCCGAGGGCCGGGTCGTAGGCCCGCACGCCCATGGCGTAGAGGCCGGTCTCGTCGTCGAGCGGGTGGCCCCCGAAGGCCCGCGGGCTCGGCGGTCCGCCGGAGCGGGCCGTCAGGCCGCCCCAGGCGTCGTAGCGGTAGGACGCCTCCGCGGCGCCTGCGGCGTCGGTGAGCTCGGCCACGCTCCCCTGGGGGTCGAGGGTGTAGAAGCGCCGGCGCCCGGCGGCCGTGCCTTCGGCCACCGAGAGGAGCCCGTCGCCGTAACCATAGGTGCGCTCCGCCGCGCCGTCGGCGGCCCGGTACTCCTGGAGCACGGTGGCCTGGTCGTACAGGTAGCGGATTTCGCTCCCCCCGGCCCCCTTCTTCACCCGCAGGCCCGCGTAATCGTGGTCGAAGGTGAGGGTCGGCTGGCCGGTGCGCGCGAGCTCGGTGAGCTGGTCGCGGGGGTCGTAGCCGTAAGTCGCCACCTCCGACGGGCTCGCCACCGCGCCGCCGACGAGCACCCCGACCCGGCGGGCCGAGGGGTTGCCGTTGGCGTCGTATTCGTAGGCCACGCTGGCCGAGGGGTCCACCCGGTCCTCGACGGAGAGGAGCTCGTTGAGGCGGTCGTAGGCGTACCGCCGATCCACGGCGCTCCCCAGGGGGTCGGTGCCCGCCTCGGCGAGGCGGTTCCCGTTGCGGGCCAGGGTGTAGGCGAGCCGCCGGTCGCCCGGGTAGGTCACCGCCGCGAGGCGGTCCAAGGCGTCGTACTCGTACGCGGTGGCCGCCGGAGCCTCGCCGCGGCGGGTCTCGGTCAAGGAAGCGCGATTGTCCGCCCGGTCGTAGCGGAGCTCGAAGAGCGACAGGGGGTCGGCCGGGTCTCCGGCGTGGTGACGGACTTCGACGGGCCGGTCGGCGCGGTCGTACGACGTCTCCGACCGCACCCCGTTGGGCCGGATCACGGCCCGCTCCAGGCTGTCGGGCCAATAGGCGAAGCGGGTCTGGGCACCGGCCACGGTCACCGACGCGAGCCGGTGGCGGGCGTCGTAGGCGTAGGCCGTGCGTTCCCCGTCGGCGTCGGCGAGCTCGGTCCGGTTGCCCTGCGGGTTGTAGGCGTAGGCCAAGACCTTGCCGTCGGGGTTCACCCGCCGGACCAGGCGGTGCAGAGGGTCGTACGCGAAGGTCGTGACCTCGGCCACCGGGGCGGCCTCCCCCGGGAACCGCTTGGTCTCTTCGATGCGCAGCGGGTTCCCCTCCTCGTCGTAGGCGTACGCCACGGCCAGGGGGGTCGGCCGGGTGACTTCGCCGGCCGGGGGGGGCTCGTAGGTCTTGCCCGTCGGCCGGTTCCGGTAGTCGTAGGTCAGCCGGGTGGTCTGTCCCCGGGCGTCGGCGAAGAGCGTCTGGTTCCCCTCGGCGTCGTACCCGAAGCGCTGGCGGATCGCCGTCGCTTCGTCGCCGCCCCAGGCGGCCAAGCGGTCGGGGCCCGCCATGGTCCCGGGCGCACGGTGCTGGAAGGTATCGGTCAGCCGACCGAGGGCGTCGTACCGGAAGGTCACGAGGTTGCCCTCGGGGTCCTGCTGGGCGACGCGGTTTCGCCTGGCGTCGTAAACGTACCGGGTCACCCCACCCGCGCCGCCCCGGGTCTCGTCCACGGCCACGAGCTTGCCCATCTCGTCGTAGGCGTACTCGGTGACCCGGTCGAAGGGGTCGGTGGCCGAGAGGAGGTTCCCGGCCGGGTCGTAGGCGTACCGGCGGACCCCGCCCTCCCCGTTCTCGGTCTCGACCCGGCGGTAGCGGGCGTCGTAGCCGTGCCGCTCGTCGAAGGCTCCGCCGTGGGCGCGGCCGTCCTTCACGGTGAGCAGGTTCCCTGCGCCGTCGTAGGTGAAGGCCGTGGTGGCCTCGTCGGCCGCGCCGGCCGCCTCCACGGTGGCGACCCGCCGCGAGGCCGCATCGTAGCGGTGCTCGGTGACGTTGCCCAGGGCGTCGAGGAGCCGGACCGGATTGCCACCCGCATCGTACTCGGTCTCCTGCAAGGTCAATTCCTCGGCGCCATAGGGGATCCGGAGATCCGGGGCGCGCTTCGACACCCGGCGCACCCGACCCAAGGGGTCGAACCGGGTCACCGTCTCCACTCCCCGGCGGTCCCGGTCCACCCGGGTGTTGTCGGCGTCCCGGTACTCCGTGGCGACCGTCGTGCGCAGCACCCCGGCCTCGTCGAGCTCCCGGGTCTCCACGAGCCGGTCGATCCCGTCGAACCGGTACTCGGTCCGCCGGCCCAGCCGGTCCACGTCGGCCGTCCGGTTCACCCCGTCCCACTCCCGGCGCAGCCCCCCGCCCAGGGCGTCGGTGACCGACACCTCCCGGTCGAGCGCGTCGTGTTCCCGCACCGTGGCGTTGCCGACCGCGTCCCACTCGGTCACCGCGCCGGTGGCGTCGTCGTAGGCGATCCGCCGCAGGAGGAGCTCGGCCCCGCCGCCCGAGACCGTCTCGGTCAAGTAGTCGGCCACCCGGCGATTCAACGGGTCGTAGGCGTGGCGCACCGAGATCCCACGGGGGTCCACCGCCCGGACCAGGTTGCCGTTGCCGTCGTAGTAGGCGCGCTCCTCGGCGCCGAGCGGGTAACGGCTCTTCACCTTGCGACCGAGCCCGTCCCAGACGTTCACCAGGTCCAGGTCGCCGCCCTGGGGGTCCATCACCGCCGTCAGATTGCCGTTCGCGTCGTAGCCGTAGATCGTGCGCAGGTTGAGGCGGCCGGGGTCCACCACGTGCTCGATCACCTGATCGCGACCGTTTCGGCGGTCGGTCACGGTGACGCCCCGGGCCGTGACCGTGGTCACCGTGTGGGCCGCGTCGTCGTAGGCGTAGGTGGTCCGATCGGAGGCGGGCGCGCCGGTGAGGGGGTCGGTAAACCGCTGCGTCACGGCCGCGGGCCGGCCCAGGGAGTCGAAGGGGCCATACTCCACCGTCAAGCCGGAGGTCCGGTCTTCCTCGCGCACCCGGTTGCCGGCGGCGTCGTAGCCGTAGGCCGTGACCCGACCCGCGGGGTCGGTGCGGGCCACCAGGCGGTTCAGGCCGTCGTAGGAATAGGTGGTCCCCCGGCCGTTGGCGTCGGTGGTGGCGAGGAGGTTCCCCACCCGGTCGTAGCGGGCCTCGGTCCCGTAGGGGGCCAGGGGCAGCCGGGTGCCCACCCGGCGGTAGAGGCCGTCGAGGTCGTAGCGGGTCGCGTGGCCGTGGAGGTCGGTCTCGGAGAGGACGGTGCCCGCCAGGTCGCGCGCCACCACCGACACCGCGAGCCATCCACCCGGGGCCCCGGCGTGCTCCACCTCGGTGGAGATGAGCCGGCCGAGTTCGTCGTAGGCGAACCGCCGCCGCACCCCCCGGCCGTCGGTCTCGGAGACCCGATTCCCCGCGCCGTCGTAGGCGAAGAGGGTCTCTACGACCACGGCCCCGCCGTCGGCGTCGAGGAGGTCCTCGCGCACCGAGGCCGTCCGGCCCTGGCCGTCGTACCCGTAGGTGGTGGTGTGGCCCAGGCCGTCGAAGGCCGAGGCCTTCCGGCCCGCCGGGGTCCAGGCGGTGCGGCGCACCTCGTCGGCCGAGGCCAGGGCCGGCTCCGCCGGCTGGACGCCGGCGAAGCGGACCACCTCGGTCAGCCGGTCCAGGGCGTCGTAGGCGTAGGTGGAGCGTCGACCCGCCGAGTCGACCGCTTCCAGGAGTCGGCTCCGGTCGTCGTAGGTGTTGGTGACCACGTTCCCCAGGGGGTCGACAACCTCGAGGGGGTTCCCGAACGAGTCGTACCGGGCGTAGCGGGTCACGCCTCCCAGGGCGTCTGTGGCAGTCTCGGGCAGGCCGTCGGGCCGGTAGGAGTACCGGAGCACCACGGGGCCCGAGCCGTCGGCCGGGTCGGTCGTGACCGAGAGCAGGTCGCCCGTGGCCGGGTCGAGCCCGTAGAGCGTGACCCGACCCTCGGGGTCGGTCTTTCGGGTCGGCCGGTTGAAGGTGGGGTCGTAGACGTACGCCGTCGCCACCGAGGACACGGCCCGGCCCGCGGCGTCGGTCACGGCCGCGTAGGGAGAGCCCGCGAGCTCGACGGTCTCGGCCGTAAGGTTACCGTTGGCGTCGTGGGTGAGCCGCGTCACGCGTCCGTTGGCGTCGGTCTGACGCACCGGGTAGACGTCGTCGATCCCGTCCTCGAAGGCCCACCGGGTCCGGGTCACGGCGTCGCCCCCCGCGGTCGCGACCCGGGACTCCACCACGCAACCCCGGGGGTGCAAGACGCTCGTGGTGGTCACTCCCCGGCCGTCGACCACCGTCGTGACAGCCCGCGTCGCCAGGCCCGAGTAGTCGTAGGCGAAGCTGGTGGCGGAGGCGTCGGCCGTGCCCGCACCCCGGGTCACCGACCGCACGAACTCGTGCTTCTCGGGGAAGGAGAGGCGGTCGGTTCCCCAGGGGCTCGAAGGGGTCTCGCCCGGGAAGGGATCAGCCTCGGCGTACCAGGCGTACTCGGTCACGACGCCGTCCGGGTCGGTCACCCGCACGAGGTTGTGGGGATCCCGGGAGAAGCCGCTGGTGTAGGCGTACCCTTCCACGCGGCCGGCGCGGCTGGCCCGGAGCAGGTTCCCCTTGGCGTCGTAGTCGAAGGTGACCGCGAGGCCCAGGGGCCCCTCGATCCGTACGATCCGCTCCTCGGGCACGACGCCGAACCGGCCGTAGGAGAACGCGAGGGTGCGGCCCCCGGCGTCGGTGACCGAGGAGAGGGCGAAGGGCGCCACCCCGGCGTAGGCGAGGGTCGTGCGGTTGCCGTGGGGGTCTTCGACGAACCGGAGCACGTACTCCTCGTACCGCTGGGGGTCCGCGGACTGGGCGTAGTGGTACCGGATTCTCGCCTTGGTGAAGTAGTCGTAGGTCGAGTCGCGCACGTTGAAGACGAGGGCCCCGTGGTAGCCGGCCTGGGGCCGGAAGCGCCGGATGGGGTTGCCCGCGCCGTCGGTCGTCGAGACCGGGTCGAAGAATCGGGCGCCGCCTCCCTCGCCCCCGAGCACCGCCACGGTGCCCGCCGGGTCCACGACCACCCGCGACTCGTAGGAGTGGGTCCACCCCGCTCCCATGGGCCCGGAGCTGCGGGCGCCGGTGCTCGAGTACACCCGCGCGAACCGGAGGGGCACCCCCTTGCCCGGGATCGCGAGGTCCTCACGATCGAGCGCCAGATGCCCGTCGAAGAGGTCGACCCCTTCGACGAAGCTGCGGCCGACGGGGAGGGACTCGTCGATCACCACGTCGTGGACGATCTTGCCCGACCACCGGCCGAGCACGTCGGGGCTTCGCCGGAACACCGCCTCGATCTCGACGTCGTGCTCTCCCGGCAGGGAGACCTGGTCGGAGGTGACGAGCACCCGGTTCACGCCGGCGGGCATGGCCCGCCGATCCACGGCCACGGTGGCGGCGCCGTTGGGGGTCTGGAGCACCCGTCCGTCCACCCGGACGGTCACCTCGGCGTCGTGGGTGAGGTGGAGGGTGAGGTGGCCGGCGTACCGGGTGACGAGCTTGTTGATCCGGTCGATCCTCGTGGTCACCCGGGTGTCGGAGGCCGTGAGGTTCGCCGCGGTCAGGAGCAGGTTGAGCCGCCGCACGAAGAGGCCGTTCCCGTCGCGGAGGTCGATCTGGGCCAAGCTCCCCGCCGGCGCGTCGGCCGAGGGCCGCACGTCCATGGGGATCCGGACCGTGCTCGCCCCCACGGCGCCCTGGTCGCGCCCCCCCGTCAGGTCGAGGACCGCGTCGGCCGGGTCTCCCGAGAGGGGGACTTCTCGGATCTGGTAGGCGAGGCCGGCACCCGAGGTCATCGCCACGTCGAGGTCCGCGTACACCGTGCCGCCGTTGCTGGGGTCGTTGCCGAGGTAGAGGATCGCGTCGGTCCCCCCCTCTTCGGCAGGAAACACCGACGTGGTGGCCCCGAAGCTCACGGTGCCGGAGCGCAGGGTCGCGTCGGCGGAGAGCTCGGGGCACTCGCACATCTTCACCACCGCGAGGGCCACGTCCTCGCCGCCGGAGGGGCCGGGCCGCGAGCCCGTCACGGCCGCGTACAGGAGGCGGCGGCGGGCGTCGTACCGGAACCCCTCCACGGTGCCGACCGGCACCTCGGGGGTCCCGGTGACGGCGAGCCGCCCCAGGATCCGGTCGTCCCACCCGTCGCCGTCGGCGTCCACGGAAGGCCCGAGCGGGTGGGAGAGGTCGACGAACAGGATCCCCTCCCGAGCCGAGCCGGAGGGGTCGGCCCACCGGGCGCCCACGAAGGCGATCCTCGCCCCCTGGTCGACCTCGACGTGGCGGGTCGCGGTGCCCCGCGGGGTCCGGAACAGGCCGACGAGAGCGGGGTTGCCCGCGGTCGACACCTCGGCGACGGCGAGCCCGCCCTGGAGGCTCGTCACCAGGGCGTAGTCGTGGAACTCCGGGGTGCCGTCGCCGTCGCCGTCGTAGGTCAGGAGCCCGGGGGCCACCGCCATCCGGTAAGGGATCGTGGGGAGGAAGAGCAGGCCGACCGACGAGAGGTCGGGGTTTAGGACCTCGAGGGTCTGGATCCCTGTGCCGTCCGTCTGGTCCCCGGCGATGACAGCTAGCCGCCCGCGCAGGGTCTTCACGTCGGTGTAGTAGAGATTGGCCGAGAGCCCCAACCGCTCCAGGTGCTCCAGTCGGCTTCCGAAGGGCGCGGAACCACCCTGCCGCTCGGCGTCCAGGATGTCGGGGATGGCGAGCCCCAGGTCGGCGAGCTCCACGCCGATGCCGGTCTCGGCCACGTAGGCGCCGACCGTGCCGAAATGGGTCCGCGAGCGGTTCTCCCGCTCGTGGGTGATGTCCATCCGGGGCACCAACGCGAACCCCTTGGGGAACCCGAGCCCACCCGGGGTGTGGCTCTTGCGCTGGGCGCCGAACTGGGGCCCGTTGTCCGACAGGAGCCGCTGGCCGATCCAGACGGGATTCGCCCGGTCGGTGACGTCGTACAGGCGCAGCATGCTGTACCAGCTGTCCCAGGCGGAGGCCACGAGCAGATCGCCGCAGCCTCCGGTGCGCACGCTGCACGGGGTCGAGAGGCAGTGGCGTGCCCGCCACGCCGCCACCTCGGCCGCGCCCGGGTCTGCGCAGAGTCGCACCGAGGGGTCGGCGTCCACCACGTGGAGCTCCCGGGCCCGCCACCGCTCCACCCCGGCGTCGCTCCCGCCGGAAGCCGCGTAGCCGCTCCGCGGGGCGAGCTCCAGGTCGTCCAGGAGCCCCAGCCGGAAGTAGAATTTCGACCCCGTTTGGAGACCACCCACGGTCCGGGGGTTCACCGGGTCCGAGGCATCGAGGGTGAAGAGCCGGTAGCCGATCCCCAACCCCTCCCGAGTGGCCGCGATCTCGGTGTGCCACCGGCCGTCGGCCGAGTCGGCGGGCGACGTCGTCACGAAGTCCAGGTCCTTGAAGCCGCCCCCGACGATCCCCTCGCGGGAGATGCCCAGGTCGGAGGCGAGCCGGGTCTTCCCGAACACCGACGAGGCCGTTGGGGTGAGGAGCCGCGGGGCGAACACGGTGAAGGTGAGGGGCCCGCCGGGCGGGTCGACGAAGGCGTTGCCGACCACGTCCAAAACGCCGGGCATCGAGACCGCAAACGTCTTGCCCATGGCGAGCCCGCCGTCGGGCCGGAACCACACGGCCCGGTTCCGGTTCACCAGGAACGCCTGGCCCGGTACCGGGCGGCCCGACGAGCTCTCGGTCACCACCACGGGCCGCGCCCCGGTCAGGGTCACGGGCTCGGAGAAGGCCACGACCAGGTCCTTCCCGAAGTCCAGGGTGTGGGGCGCGTCGGGAGACCAGGAGACCCACACGGCCGCGGGAGCCGTCCGGTCCGCTGGGTCGGCGAAGAGGGAGCTCAGGTCCAGCACCCCGCCCGAGCCCGGGGAGGTGTGGGCCGCGGCCCGGGTGACGGCTCCCGTGACGGGATCCCGGATCACGACCCGGAGGGGCTTGTCCGCGGGCACGGGCAGGCAGGCGTCCTGCGTGGCGGCCGCGCCCAGCACGCCCGCGGCGTCGCCGCTGCGGCCGAGGGCGACCATGAGCTCCGAGGCCGGGTTGTGGATCACGTCGAAGGACAACGGCGTGTAGAGAGCCGGCGACAGGGCGAAGAGGGGCGTGCCCACGGCACCGAGGGTGGTCCCCTCGCCGTAGGCCTGAAACACGTCGGTGCGGGTACGGGGCACCGTGGCCTTGAGGATCGCCATGCCGAGGCGCATCTGCTCGTCGCGGTTCAGAAACATCGCGTACCGGCCGAACTTCTCCAGGATTCCCGGGCACGGCGGCGAGGAGGTGACGAACCGGTCGCCCACCACCTTGGCCGTGTCGACGACCGACAGGGCCCGCCCGCCGAGCACCTCCACCACCCGCGCCACAACCCCGTTGTCGTCGGGGCCCGCACCCGCGGGCAGAGGCGCCGACACGTTCAGATACCGGGCGGGCACCTCGCTCGCCGAGAGCTCGAAGGCCCGCACGAGGGGAAAGGACGGAAGCGCCGGAATCCCCAGTTCGGCGTCGGTGAGGGCCGTGAATCGGACGGTCGCGCCCTCGGGGAAGGCCCCCTCCGGAATGTCGAGCGCGAGCCCGCCGGCGGCGGTGAGGCGACCGCCCTCCGGGGGCACCGAGACTGTGCCATCCGGGTTCTCGAACCGGGTGAGGGGCACCACGGTGCGGTTGCCCGCCGGATCGGTGATCTCCACCTGGACCCGGTCCCGGAGCCCCGCCGCGATCCGGGCCTCGAAGCTCCCATCCGCGTTCACCAGGGCCGGCACCCAGGTGTCGCGCGTGGCGTTGACGACCCGGACCGTGTCGTGGGTCCCGGCGCTGCCCTGGGTGGCGGTGACCGTGGTCCGGCCGTTGGCCCCCGGGATGGTGGCCGCGATGCTCCCGGCGGGCGGCATCGGGGGCGGCGTGGTATCGAGGCTGGTGAAGCGCGAGGTGAAGGGCCCGGCCAGGGTGGCCCCGGCCTGGTCCGCTAGCCCTACGACCGTGACCGTGTAGGCCTGGTTGGCGGCGAGCGCCGCCGAGGGCCGAAGGGTCACCACCGCGCCCCCGGCCGAGACGGCGAGGGAGCCGGGCACGGTCCCGGCCGGGCCGGTGAGGACCACCCGGTCGGCCGTGACGGAAGCCGGGTCCAGGGGTTTGGAGAAGCGCAGGGTCACCGCCGCCGAGAGGGCGACGTTCCCGGCGCCGTCGGCCGGGGAGACCGAGACCACCCCGAGGGGGAGCACCGAGGTGGAGAGGTCGGTCCAGGCGAGCTCCCCCGCCCCTACCCGACCCGAGGCCGTCCCCGCGTCGCGCCGCACCGGGTCCAGCGCCGCGACCGCAAAGGCGCCCGCCGGCACCGCCGCGGCGTAGGCCCCGTCCCCCTGGCTGAGCGCCACGAGCGGGGTGCCCTCGGCGGTCACCAGGGCGCCGGCCAGGGCCGCCCCGCCCGGCCCGTACACCCGGCCGGCGACGAAGCCCAGGGGCTCCGCCGCCTGAAGGAAGAGATAGCGGCCCCCTTCTACGATGCCCGGGAGGCGCACCCGGCCGTCCCCCAAGAGGTCCGCGGAGGAGACGACCCGGCCGTCTTCCGGCCTGCCCACCCCGACCAGGGCGAGGCGCGTGGCCCCGTCGACGGCCGCGAGGCGCACCAGGAGCGCCGGCCCGGCCGCGGGGGCGGCGACCGAGAGAGAGGCGGAAGCGCTCAGGAGCCGGCCCCCCAGGGAGACCTCGGCCCCCCCCAGGTACGCAAACCCCGGGGGCAGGGCCAGGGGCACCCCGGAAGCCGGGAGCCCCCGGAGGGCGACGGGCGTGAGCCGCGCCGCCGTGCCGGCGGGAATGGCCAGGGCCTCGCCGGTGGCGGCCCGGGCCGTCATCCCCTCCGGCCCGGCCACCGCCCAGGTTTCCGCCCCCTCCGGCCCCAGGGCGTCGAGGGAGATCGTCCCCCGCTCCAGGGCAAGAGGCTCGAAGACCTGGGACGGGCCCACGGGCCAGGCGGCCGTGAGCCCCGCCGCCGCGCCGAACCCGTAGACGGTCACGTCCTGGACCCGGGGCTCGGGGGCGAGCCGAGACCCGGAGGAGAAGGCGTAGTCCTCGCCCACCCGCACCCGGGCCACCGTGCCGCTCGGCAGGGGCACCGGGGCGTCGAGGCGAAGGCCCACCTCGGAGCGCGCTCCGGGCTGGTAGAAGAGGATGCGGGGCTCCGGGGAGAGGGTGGCCACCGCGGCGTCGGGCACGGCCGCGGGCGAAACCCCGGGCACCGGCTCCCCGGCCAGGGGCCGGGTCGGGACCTGGGGGCTCCGGTCGGGCAGCAGGAAGGCGTGCTGGCCGGTCCGGCGGACCGCCGCGGCGAGGCGGGCCCCGTCGGCCGACGGCACCGCGTCCCCCTCGGCGACCCAGGCGCCGACGGCCCCGTCCCACACGGCCGCGACCAGAACCGAGCCGGCGCCGAACCCCCGGGGGTTGGGAACCGCCAGGGTGGCGGGGCTGCCGAAGACCACGCCGTGGGGCGCCACGTCCACCACCGCCACCGGCGACCAACCCAGCGGGAGGGGCCCCCCTAGCGCCTGAACCGGGGCCGCGGTCAGGGCGAACGCCCGGTCCGAAACGAGGGCCCCGGGGGGAACCGCCAGGCTGGCGTGGGCCGTGGCCACCGTCCCCCCCAGCACCGACGGGACCGGGGCGCCGGGGCCGCTCGCGGGGGCGAGCCAGGCGTCCTGGACCTCGGTGACGGCCCCGGCCCGCACGGCCACGGCCGGCCGCTGGACGGGGGCCATTCCCGGGGCCGCGACCGTGAGCCCGCCGGTGCCGGTCTCGGCCGACAGGAGGTAGCGACCCCGCTCGTCGGTGGCAGCCGAGGTCTCCACGCCGCCCCGGCGGAAGGTCGCCATGGCCCCGACCACGGGCAGGCCGGTGACCGCGTTGTATACCTCTCCAGCCACCAGCCCCCGGGCCGGGGGCGCGAGCTCCACGAAGCGGGTCTGGGTGGTCTGGTTGCCCGAGAAGTCCGCGGCCCGCACCTCGACGAGCACCGGCAGGGGGGCCTCCAGGGGCCCCTGGGCCGAGGGCGGCAGCGGCACCTCCACCGGACCCGCGGGAGCCGACGGGTAGATGGCCACCAGGATGTGGTCCACGTACACCTCCACCCAGGCGACCCCGGCGGCGTCGGCGACCCCGAGGGTGAGGGGCAGGCTCTGGCCCTGCTCCACGAAGAGCGGTGCGGTGGGCGCCACCGTGGGGGGGGTGGCGTCCTGCCCCGCCACCACCGTCGCCTCGGCCCGGGCTACGCCGGTGTTGCCGGCGAAGTCTGTCGCCGCGACGGCGAGGGCGAGCACCGAGCCGGGGACCGCGTCGGACGGCACCGTGGTCTCGACCACGGGCCGGGCCGGGGTCGCGCCGAGCACCGGCACGCCGTTTACCGTAAAGGCCACCGAGAAGACCCCGCCCGCGTCGGTGGCCGAAGCCGAGAGCTGGAGCCGCTGCCCCGGGTTCACCTCGGCCGGGGCCACCAGGGTCACGGCCGGCGCGGTGACGTCGGGCGCCGCCACCACCGCGACCCTGGCCGTAGCCTGGCCCCGGTTGCCCGCGGCGTCCAGGGCCTGGGCGGTGACCGTAACCGAGGAGCCCACCGTGGCCACCTCGGGCAGGGTCACGGCGCGCTCCAGGGACGAGCCCGGGCCCTCGGTCCGCCCCTGCCCCTCCACCTCCAGCGCCACCGATGCCACCCCCGACGCGTCGACCGCCTCCACCCGGACGGTGAAGGAGGCGCCCGGGATGGCCTCCCGCGGGGCCGTCAGGAAGACGGTCGGCGGGATGGAGTCCGGGACCAGGATGGTGAAGGATCGGGAGTCGGTGCCGCCCCGGCCGTCGCTCACCCGGATCTCCACCGGGTGCTGGCCCACGTCCCCGATCCCGGGCCGCCACGCCAGGGCGCCGCTCACCGGGTCGAGGGTCATCCCCGCCGGGCCCTGCACCAGGGCGAACTCCAGGGGGTCACGGTCTTGGTCGGATGCCGTCACCTGTTGGGCGTAGTAGGCTTGGCCGACCTGGGCCGTCGGCAGGCTCGCGAGGCCGAGCACCGGCGGCCGGTTCACCTCCGCCACCGCGATCGTCACCGTCCGGGCGGCGGTAAGCGCGCCGTCCGTGGCGGTGAAGGTCACCGAGTAGCTCCCGGCCTGTTCGAAGCCCGGGGTCCATCGGAAGGTCGTCCCGTCGAAGCCCGCCCCCGCCGGCAGCCCCGCCGCCGTCACCGTCGGCACCGGGCCGTCGGGGTCCGCGGCGGCCACCGAAAAGGAGAAGCTCCCCCCCTCGGCCACGTTCTGGTCTGGGATGGCGTCGAGCACCGGCGCCCGGTTCTCGACCCGTGGCGCCACCGCGATGATCACCGTCACCGAAGCCGTGAGCGCGCCGTCGCTCGCCGTGAAGGTCACGCCGTAACGGCCCGCCTGCCCCACCCCCGGCGTCCACTGGAAGGTCGCCCCGTCGAAGCCCGCCCCCGCCGGCAGCCCCGCCGCCGTCACCGTCGGCGCCGAGCCGTCGGGGTCGGTGGCGGTGACCCCAAAGGAGAGTGCCTCCCCCTCGGCCACCGCCTGGTCGGCTACCGCCCCGAGCGCCGGGGGCCGGTTCACGTCCGCCACCGCGATCGTCACCGTCCGCCTGGCGGTGAGTTCGCCGTCCGTGGCGGTAAAGGTCACCGAGTAGCTCCCGGCCTGGTCGAAGCCCGGGGTCCACCGGAAGGTCGCGTCCTCGAAGATCGCCGCCGTCGGCAGCCTCGACGCCGTCACCGTCGGCGCCGGGCCGTCCGGGTCGGTCGCCGCGACGCCAAACGAGAGGGTCTCCCCCTCGGCCACCGCCTGGTCGGCCACCGCCTCGAGCACCGGCGGCCGGTTCACGTCGAGGACCTCGATCGCCACCGTCTCCGCGGTCTCGAGTTCCCCGTCCGAAGCGGTGAAGAGTAAGGAGTAGGAGCCCGCCTGGGTGAAGTCCGGAGACCAGGAGAAGACGCCGTCGACCAGGGTCGCCCCGGTCGGCAGCGGACCGGCGACCACCGAAACCACGTCGCCCCGGTTCGGGTCGATACCGAGGATCGAGGCCTCGAAAAGCTCCCCCTCGGCCACCGCCAGCGGACCGACGTAGGAGGGCCGGGGCGCCTCGTTGGGCGCCGGCTCGGCCAGGACCCCCAGGTCGAAGCCGAACCGGAGCCGTCGGGGGTTCCAGAAGGCGAACCGCACTGGCGCGGCGCTCTCCCCCGGCGCCAGGCGCACCGGATCGGGGGCCCCCGCCGACGGCCACGCCAGGAGGACCGGCTCCCCCGCCTCGGTCTCCTCGTCCGGCCGAGCCAGGGTGACCCCAAAGGCGGTGACGGCGCGCCACACCAGCCGCAGCGGGTAGGCGAGACCGCGCCGACCCGAGTTGGTGATGACCACCTCCCCGTAGGTCTCCTGGCGGCCGAAGTCGTAGGCGGGCCTCCCCGGCCGCGCGTAGCCGTACAGTTGGGAGAAGTCGTAGCTGGGCGCGCGCCGGGAGACTGCCACCGCGGCGGTGACGTCCTGGGCGCCGTGCCCCGCTCCCGGCGCCCCCAGCGCCAGGATGGCAAAGACCGCCAGCACAACACCACGAGCTCTCGATCCCATCACTCCACTCCCTCGGCGAGTCAGGCCGCTCGCCGCAGACGGCGGGATCATCGTTCGCACGCCAGGTTCTTCACCTCGACCGTGGAGTCGAACCCCTGGTCGTTCCACCCCGCCATCAGGCTAAAGATGACGCGGACGGTCTGGCCCCGATACCGAGTGACGTCGACGCGGTGGGTGCCCGCGTACCGCCCCGCCCCCCCGCCGACCTCGAAGGTCGGCTTGGCGGCGTCGGCGACGTACACCTGGAGGTAGTCTTCGTTGCCCGCGGGCACCGTCAGGTCGTAGTCAAAGGATAGGACGCTCGCGTCCCCCGGCACCCCATAGGCCGGGTTGTCCAAGGAGATCGGAGACTTGACGGGGTCCTCCCGCAGGATGGCCGCGGCTCCCCCGGGGACCACGACCGCCGGATCCCCTGGCGGCGGGACGAAGCCCCCCGACCTGCCCTCTTTGACGCCGGCAAACTCGCCCACGTCCGAACACCCCCCCAAGGCCCCGGCCAAAAGTCCCACCACCAGCAGTCCAGGACAGTTCGTTCGTCGTCTCATTGAGAATATCCCGTTATTGATAATTGCACCCAGACACACCAAATATACTTACCATTGGCGCGACCAAGCCAAGGCTTTGGCACACGTGACCGTGGCAAATCAACGCAATGACTGTCAATCAGGCGCATCAAAAAACAAGAAACATCTCTCTCTTGTATTGCGTTTTGGACTCTCTTGATCTATAGATGCGGTCATCCCGTGGAAACGGCACCGCCACCGCGTCGGCCCACCGGTCGGCCCCCAGCGCCGAGAGAGCCCATGCGACCCCCGATCCTCTTCGTGCTAGCCATCGCCTCCCTGGCAGCGGGTCCGGCCGACGCGTCCCTGCGCGTGGTCGCCGAACCGCGCCCGTTTGCCCTGCTGCACAGCCCCAACCTGGACGGCCTAGCGGCCCGTCTACCGGTCGGCCCCTTCGCGCCCACGCGCACCGAAACCGTGTCCCACACCTGGAGCGCCCTCCCGAGCCTGCGGGCGGGGGTCGGCTTCGACCAAGCCGACGTCTCGTGCGACCTCACCGTGGGGGTCGGAAAACTGTGGAACCAGGCGTTTGACGCCACCGTGACCACCGCCGGGGGCTCGGTCCGGTTCCGCATCGGGGGGCCCTGGCTGCTCGGGGTCCACCTCGAACTCGCCCGCATCACCTCACCTTCCTGGCAGGGCGACTCGGCCATCCACCTCTCCTCCACCACCGGCACCATCTCCGGCCTCACCCTCCAGACCGACGGACGCGCCTCGTTTACCCTGGCCGTCGACTACCTGCGCGCTAGCCTCGACGTCGAGGGCCGGGACGGGTGGGTTCCCAGCCGGTCGACCCTGGACCTGTCCGGCCCCTCCGTGAGCGTCGGCTTCGCCTGGCGGTTCTAAGCCCCGTCCAACGGCAGGCTTTGAGAGACCAGGGGAAGCAAGACTCGGACCGTCAGGATTTGCGCGCAGAAACCCCGCTCCAATCCTTTCGCGAACTCAAGCGGTCAGCTTTTCCCGCGGGCCACGCACCCCCAGGGCTTCCGGGCAGGCCCGCGTAGCTCCCAAAAAGAGAAGAAAACTACCCACACAAGAAACCCTTGAGGGCAGAGATCTTCGACGATGGGTCACGTTCCGTCTGCAGTGCGTGGCGCGGGTGGGCGGGGGGGGCTAGGGAGCCCGGGAAATGAGAGGTGGTTGGCGGCGGCCCTCGTGGGTTCGGAGCATCGTTGCGACTCGCCCGTCGGCACCGCCTCGTCTCGCTTCACCGCTCCGGTCGGTGGGGTGCGAGGCTCCCCGGCCCCGCGGCGCAACCCGGCGGGCCCTAGCGTGCGGCCCCCCGCCCCGCCCCTCCGAGGTCCTCCAACCAGGCGTCAAAAGCCGGGGCCCGGGCCTCCCACCGGTGAACCCAAAAGGCGTCTCGGAGCGCGTCGGTGGGCAGGCGGGGGGCGCGGCCGGTGAGGAGGGCTTCGAGGCGGGGGCCGAGGTCGCCGTCGTCGTACAGGCAGGGGCCGTGGAGGTCGGGGGGGAGGATCTCGGGGTAGGAGAGGCGCCGGGGCAGGAGGGGGTGGGCCCCGGCGGCCGCCGCCTCGATGGCGGCGAGGCCGAAGTTCTCCTGGCGGGCCGTGCTCACCGCCACGTCGCTTTGGGCCAGAAGCGCCAGGTAGTCGCGCCGGTTCCCCGCGTAGCCCCAGTGGAGCACCCGGTCCCCCAGGGCCGCGCGGCCCTGGGCAAAGGCCTCGGGGACCCGGGCGAAGGACTCCCCGGCCACGATCACCCGAAACGCCACCCCCCGGGCGGCCAGCGCCTCTAGCGCCCCGAAGAAGGCTTCCGGGGCCTTGTCGTGCTCCCACCGGTGGTTCCACAACACCACCGGCGGACCGCCGTCCGGGGGCGGCCGGGGGGGCCGGTCTCCCAGGGCCACCCCCAGGGGGAGCACCTCGGCCCTGGCGGCGAGGCGGTCCACGGCCCATAGGGGGCGCTCGTCGGGCATGCGCCGCAGGAGCGTCTCGAGCCCGGCCAAGAAGGCGTCGCGCTGAAACGCCGAGTTAAACGCGACCCGATCGGCGGCGAGCGCGCTCGCCAGGTTGGTGAAGGCGTACTGGAGGTCCCGCTCGGCGGGCTCGTCCCCGGGTCGGCCGGGGTAGGCCACCTGGTTCTCGTGGAAGTAGAGCGCCGCCGGCACCCGGGTGGGCAGGAGCGCCCGGAGGTGCGCGAGGTCCAGTAGCGAGGTGGCCACCACTACGTCCACCTCGCCCGCCGCCACCGCGGGCCCCAGGCGCCGGGCGAGTTCCAGCGCCGCCCCGCGCATGCGCCACTTCCAAAAGCGGGCCGGCAGGGTCCAACAGCCCAGCCGGTGGCGGCTCGCCGCCGCCCACCCCTCGGCAGCGGCCCGGTGGCTGCCCCCCCAGAAGGGCTCCACCAGGGCCACCCGCAAGCTCTCTCCCACTGCCCTCGCCTCAAGAAAAACGCGGTTTCGATCCCCCTTGACAAGCGCGGGGGCGAGCGCTACGCTGCGCGCCGAATGAACATTCATTCAGGAGCCGCCATGACCCTCCCCCAGATGATACGCGACCGCCATAACCGCTGGAAGGACCGCCGCTGCTTCCTGGTGAAGCGCTCCGGCGCCTACCAGCCGGTCCTTTGGGCCGACTTCTACCGCCAGGCCCAGGAGGTCGCCCTGGCCCTTCTGGCCCGGGGGTTTGCCCCCGGGGACCGGGCGGCGATCCTGGGGCCCACCCGCCCCGAGTGGGCGGTGGCCGACGTCGGCATCTTGACCGCCGGGGGCATCACGGTGCCGATCTACCCGTCCCTCTCCGCCGGGGAGGTCAAGGACCTGGTGGTGCGCAGCGGCGCCACCGTGCTCTTCGCCGCCGACGCCGAGCAGGTGGCCAAGGCCCTGCCGATCCTGGACGAGGTGGCGGCCCTGGCGGCCGTGGTGGTCTTCGACCCCGAGGCCCTGGCCGGGGTCTCCCACCCCCGGGCCCTCACCCTGGCGGCCCTTAGGGCCGAGGCCGCCAGCCGCGACGTTGGGGAGCTCGAGGCCCGCCTCGCCGCCCGGAGCCCCGACGACGTGGCCACGGTGCTCTTCACCTCGGGCACCACCGGGGAGCCCAAGGGGGTGGCGCTCACCCACCGGAACCTCCTGGCCAACATCGAGGCGAGCGTCGCGAGTTTCACCATCGGCCCCGACGACGTCGCCTTGGCCCACCTGCCCCTGGCCCACATCCTGGAGCGCATGGCCGGCTACTACCTGATGCTCTACTGCGGGGCGACCATCGCCTACGCCGAGGACATCAAGACCGTGGCCGCCAACCTCGCCGAGGTGCGCCCCACCCTGGCGGTCAGCGTGCCCCGGATCTTCGAGAAGGTGTTCGCGGGCATCCAGGCCAAGGCCGCCGAGGCCCCGGGCCTCGTCCGCCGCCTCACCTTCTGGGCCATCGGGGTGGCGAACCGGGTGGGGGCCCAGCTCGACCGGGGGCAGCCCCTGCCGCTCGGCCTCGCCCTCCAGCGCGCCCTAGCCGACCGGCTGGTGTTTGGGAAGATCCGCGCCAAGCTCGGCGGCCGCTTGCGCTTCTTCATCTCCGGCGGCGCCCCCCTGGCGCCGGAACTCGCGCTCTTCTTCAGCGGCGTGGGGGTGAAGATCTACGAGGGGTACGGCCTCACCGAGACCTCCCCGGTACTCGCCGTCAACACCCCGGCCCACCACCGGGCGGGCACCGTCGGCAAGCCCCTGCCCAACGTCGAGCTCCGCCTCGGGGAGGACGGGGAGATCCAGGCCCGGGGCCCCAGCGTCTTTGGCGGGTACTACCGAAACGAGGCCGCCACCCGGGAGGCGTTTACCGCCGACGGCTTTTTTTGCACCGGCGACATCGGCGAGTTCACCGCCGACGGCTTTCTGCGCATCACCGACCGCAAGAAGGACCTGATCGTCACCGCCGCCGGCAAGAACGTGGCGCCCCAGAAGGTCGAAAACGTCCTTAAGCTCTCCAAGTACATCGCCGAGGTGATGCTCTTTGGGGATAAGAAGCAGTTCATCAGCGCGGTGGTCGTCCCCGACTTCGAGTGGCTGCGGCGCTACGCCGAGCTCAAGGGCCTGGGGGCGCTCGACACCCCCGCCCTGGTGGCCCACCCCCAGGTGCAGGACTACTACCAGCGGCTGATCCGGGAGACCCAGGCCAAGGCGGGCCTCGGGTCTTTTGAGAGCGTGCGCCGGTTCGTGCTGCTGGACCACGAGTTCTCCCTGGACCAGGGGGAGGTCACCCCGACCCTCAAGATCCGGCGCCAGCAGATCACCGCCCGCTACCGGGCCGAGCTCGAGGCCCTGTACGCGGGGGGCGGCGCCGATGGCTAGGGCCGCCGGCGCCAAGGCCGAGCGCGAGCTCCAGATCCTGGAAGCCGCGGTGCGGGCCTTCGCCCGCCAGGGGTACCACAACTGCCCGATGTCGGCAGTGGCCCGGGAGGCCGGGGTGGCCGACGGCACCTTGTACCTGTACTTCAAGGGCAAGGAAGAGCTCCTGGTCAGCGCCTTTCGCCACGTGATGCAGGGGGTGCTCGCCAACCTCGACCGCCAGCTCGAGGGCCTCACCGACCCGGTGGAAAAGCTCGCCCGCCTGGTGGAGGTGCACCTGGCGGTGATGGAGGGGGACCGCGACCTCGCTTCCTTCCTCCAGTTCCAGCTCCGCCAGCCCGAGGAGACCATCCGCCGGGCCATCGGCGAGCCCCTGTCGGCTTACGCCCGGCGGATCGAGGCGATCCTCGACGAGGGCAAGGCCGCCGGGCGGCTGCGGGCCGACGTGGCGTCCCGGGTGATGCGCCGGGCGCTCTTTGGGGCGGTGGACGAAACCGTGTCAGCGTGGCTCTTGCGCGACGAGCGGGGCGGGCTCGCCGCCAAGGCCGCCCCCCTGCTTCAGGTGTTGTTTCACGGAGTGCTGGCTTCCCCCCCGTGACCCCCGGCGCCCCACCGGGGCGCCGCTGACGAAACCCTCCAACCTTACGAAGAGGAGACGCCCCATGCCGCCAATCCGAAAGGCAGCCGTGCTCGGCGCCGGCGTGATGGGGGCCGCCATCGCGGCCCACCTCGCCAACGCCGGCATCCCGACGCTGCTCCTGGACATCGTGCCCCGGGAGCCAAACGACGACGAGAAGAAGAAGGGCCTCACGCTCCAGAGCCCGGCGGTGCGAAACCGCTTCGCGGTGGCGGGCCTGGAGGCCGCCAAGAAGGCGAGCCCCGCGGCCTTTGGCCACAAGAGCCGGGCGCGCCTCGTCACCCCTGGGAACTTCGAGGACGACCTCGCCCAGCTCAAGGACGTGGACTGGGTCGTCGAGGCCGTGGTGGAGCGCCTCGACATCAAGCTCGGGCTCTTTGCCAAGGTGTGCGCGCACCTCAAGAGCGGGGCGCTCCTCACCACCAACACCTCGGGGTTGTCGGTCAACGCCATGGCCGAGGGCCTGCCTGAGGCGGTGCGGCCGCGCTTCTTTGGCACCCACTTCTTCAACCCCCCCCGGTACATGCACCTTCTGGAGCTGATCCCGGCGGCGAGCACCGACCCGGCGATCCTCGCGGGCTTTGCGCGCTTTAGCGAAGACCGGCTCGGCAAGGGGGTGGTGTACGCCAAGGACACCCCGAACTTCGTCGCCAACCGCATCGGGGTCTTCTCCATGCTGTACACGGCCCAGGCCATGCTCCAGCACGGCCTCACCGTGGAGCAGGTGGACGCCCTCACCGGCAAGGCCCTGGCCCGGCCCAAGTCGGCGACCTTCCGCACCGCCGATCTCGTGGGCATCGACGTCCTCGGCCACGTGGCCCGCACCCAGTACGAGGGCGCCCCGGACGACGAGCGCCGCGAGGTCTTCGACCTGCCCCCCTGGGCGGGCCAGATGATCGCCAAGAACCTCCTGGGCCAAAAGACCGGGGCGGGCTTCTACAAGCGGGTCAAGGGCGAGGGCGGCAAGAAGGACACCCTGGTCATCGACCCCCTCACCCAGGAGTACCGGCCCAAGGGCAAGGCCGACTTCCCCTCCCTCGCCGAGACCAAGACCATCGACGAGCCCGGCCCCCGGGTGGCCAAGCTCGTGGCCGGCAAGGACAAGGGCGCGGCCTTTGCCTGGGACGTGATCGCCGAGACCCTGCTGTACGCCGCGCGCCGCATCCCCGCGGTGGCCGACGACGTGGCCAGCGTGGACCGGGCCATGCGCTGGGGCTTCGGGTGGGAGATCGGGCCCTTCGAGATCTGGGACGCCCTGGGGGTCAAGGCCTCGGTGGAGCGGATGGTGGCCGAGGGGCGCGAGGTGCCCGCGGGCGTGCTGGCGCTGGCCCAGAGCGACACCCCCCGCTTTTACGCCCCCGAGGGGCTTAAGACCCGCACCTGGGACCTCACCGCCCGGGCCCACGCGCCCCTGGCCCCCCGGCCCAAGGTGGTGGTGCTCTCCGACCTCAAGCGGGTGGGGCGGACCCTCTTTGGCAACCCCGAGGCGAGCCTCGTGGACCTCGGCGACGGCGTCGCCTGCCTGGAGTTCCACTCCAAGATGAACGCCCTGGGGGGCGGCATCATCCAAGCCATCCAGAAGACGGTGGCCGCGGCGGGCACCAGCTTCGACGCCCTGGTGGTCGGCAACCAGGGGGAGAACTTCTCGGTGGGCGCCAACCTGATGCTGCTCCTCTTCGAGGCGCTGGAGGGCAACGTCCCCGAGGTGGACGCCATGGTGCGCACCTTCCAAAACGCCACCATGGCGCTGAAGTACGCGCCGGTGCCGGTGGTGGCGGCGCCCTTTGGCCGGGTGCTCGGGGGCGGCGCCGAGGTGTGCCTCCACTGCCACCGGGTGCAGGCGAGCCACGAGACCTACATGGGCCTCGTTGAGGTCGGGGTGGGCCTGGTGCCCGCCGGCGGCGGCACCAAGGAACTCCTCCTGCGGGCCATGGCCCACTCCCCGGAGGGGGCCGGGGCGGACCCCCTACCCTTCGTGCGCAAGGCCTTCGAGGCCATCGGCATGGCCAAGGTGGGGATGTCGGCGTGGGACGCCTACGACCTCGGCTTTCTGCGCCAGGGGGACCGGGTGACCATGAACCCCGAGAACCTGATCCACGACGCCAAGCGGGCCGCCCTGGACCTGTTGGAGACCGGGTGGCAGCCCCTGACCCGCCCCGAGACGGTGGCGGTGATGGGCCGGGACGGCCTCGCCAACATCCGCTCCATGCTCCACAACATGGTGGTGGGCAAACAGATCTCGCCCTACGACGCGGTGGTGGGCGAAAAGGTCGCCTGGGTCCTGTGCGGCGGCGAGGTGGACGGCGGCACGGTCCTCACCGAGGACCAGCTTCTGGACCTGGAGCGCCGCGCCTTCGTCGAGCTGTGCGGGCAGAAAAAGACCCTGGAGCGGATCCAGCACATCCTCAAGACCGGCAAGCCGCTGCGCAACTAGCGCCGCCTCAAGGAGACCGACCATGCGTGAAGCAGTCATCGTAGCCAGCGTGCGGACGCCCGTGGGCAAGGCGTTCAAGGGCGCGCTCGCCACCACCCGCCCCGACGACCTGGCGGCCATCGCCGTCCAGGGCGTTTTGGCCCGGGTCCCCGGTTTGGACCCGGCCGAGATCGACGACCTCATCCTCGGCTGCGCCTTCCCCGAGGCGGAGCAGGGCCTCAACATGGGCCGCCTGGTGGCCCTGCGGGCCGGGCTGCCCGAATCGGTTTCGGGCCAGACCGTCAACCGCTTCTGCTCCTCGGGGCTGCAAACCATCGCGCTCGCGGCCCAGAGCGTCATGACCGGCATGGCCGAGGTGGTTTTGGCCGGGGGCGTGGAGTCCATGACCCGGGTGCCCATGACCGGCAACAAGATCATGGTCAACCCCGACCTGGTGAAGACCGCCCCCGACGCCTACATCGGCATGGGCCTGACGGCCGAAAACGTCGCCCAGCGCTTCGGGGTGAACCGGGCCGACCAGGACGCCTTTGCCGTGGAGAGCCACCGCCGGGCGGTGGCCGCCCAGGCCGCCGGCCGCTTCGACGAGGAGTTGATCCCCGTCGAAGGCGCCCGCTACCTGCCGGGCAAGAACGGCAAGACCGAGGCGAAGCCCTTCGTCCACCGCCAGGACGAGGGCCCCCGGGCCGACACCACCCTGGAGGGGCTCGGCAAGCTCAAGCCCGCCTTCCAGACCGGCGGCTCGGTGACCGCGGGCAACTCCTCCCAGATGAGCGACGGCGCCGGCATGGCGGTGGTGATGAGCGCCGAGCGCGCCCAGGCCCTGGGCCTTGCGCCCATGGCTCGCTTCGTGTCCTTCGCGGTGGCCGGGGTGGGCCCCGAGGTGATGGGCATCGGCCCGGTGGCCGCCATCCCCAAGGCCCTCAAGCTCGCCGGCCTCACCGTGGCCGACCTCGACCTCGTCGAGCTCAACGAGGCCTTCGCCTCCCAGGCCCTCTACTCCATGCGCACCCTGGGGCTCGACCCGGAGCGGGTCAACGTGAACGGCGGCGCCATCGCGCTCGGCCACCCCCTGGGCTGCACCGGCGCCAAGCTTACCGCCACGCTCCTGCACGAAATGCCCCGCCGAAAGGCCCGCTACGGCGCCGTCAGCATGTGCATCGGGGGAGGCATGGGCGCCGCGGGCATCTATGAGAACTTGAGATAGGGGCTAGGGGCCAGGGGCCAGGGACTAGGGGGTACGAGGCTCCAGGCCAACAGCCAACGGACCACTGACAACTGACCGTCTCTTCGTCATCTAGGGAGGACCACCATGACCAAACCGACCTTTACCCGCGGTGGCAGCTTTCTCGTGCAGGCCACCACCCCCGAGGCGATCTTCACCCCCGAGGACCTCACCTCGGACCAGCAGATGTACGCCAAGACGGCGCGGGACTTCGTGGAGAACGAGGTCGTGCCCCTGTCGGACAAGATCGAGGCGAAGGAGTTCGCCACCACCCTTTCGCTCTTCCGCAAGGCCGGGGAGCTCGGCCTCCTGATGGCCGACGTGCCCGAGGCGTACGGCGGGCTCGGGCTCGACAAGGCCTCTAGCGCGGTGATCACCGAGAACATGTCCGGCCACGGCTCCTTCTCGGTGATGTACGGCGCCCACGTCGGCATCAGCACCCTGCCGCTGGTGTACTACGGCACCGAGGCCCAGAAGGCCAAGTACCTGCCGGGCCTCGCCGACGGAACGACCGTGGGCTGCTACTGCCTCACCGAGCCCTCGGCCGGCTCCGATGCCCTCTCGGGCCGCGCCAAGGCGGTGCTCTCCGCCGACGGCACCCACTACGTTTTGAATGGCACCAAGCAGTTCATCACCAACGGCGGCCTGGCCCAGCTCTTCACCGTGTTTGCCAAGGTGGACGGCGACAAGTTCACCGCCTTCCTGGTGGAGGGCGGCACCCCCGGCCTCACCGCCGGCCCCGAGGAGCACAAGCTCGGCATCCGGGGCTCCTCCACCACCACGGTCATCCTCGAGGACGTCAAGGTCCCGGTGGAAAACGTCCTCGGCGAGGTCGGCCAGGGCCACAAGATCGCCTTCAACATCTTGAATATCGGCCGCTTCAAGCTCGGCGCCGGGGTGGTGGGGAGCTGCCGCAACGTCATCGGCCAGGCGCTTTCCTACGCCCTGGAGCGCAAGCAGTTCGGCAAGCGCCTGGCGGAGTTCGGCATGATCCGCGAGAAGCTCGCCGAGATGTGGGCGCGCTCCTACGCCGGCCAGTCGGCGGTGTACCGCACCGTCGGCCTCATCGACGCGCTCCTCACCTCCAGCGGCGCCCACGGCGAGGCGGCGCTGACGGCCATCGAGGAGTATTCGATCGAGTGCGCCATGGTGAAGGTGATCGGCAGCGAGGTCCTCGACTACGTGGTGGACGAGGCGGTGCAGGTGTACGGCGGCTACGGCTACTGCGCCGAGTACCCGGCCGAGCGCAACTACCGCGACAGCCGCATCAACCGGATCTTCGAGGGCACCAACGAGATCAACCGCCTCCTGGTGCCGGGGATGCTCCTTCGCAAGGCCATGAAGGGCGAGATCCCCCTCTTCCAGGCGGCCAAGGCCCTCCAGGAGGAGCTGATGGGCATCCCGAGCTTCGACCTCGACGGCGAGGCGGGGCTTCTGGACGCGGAGCAGAAGATCGTCGAGAACCTCAAGAAGACCATGCTCTTCGTGGCCGGCGTCGCGGCCCAGAAGTACGGCAAGGAGATCGGGGACCAGCAGCAGATCCTCGCCCGCCTCGCCGACCTGTGCATGGCGGCCTACACCGCCGAGTCCACCGTGCTCCGGGCCCTCAAGGACGCCGGCAAGCGCGGCGAAGCCGCCGCCGAGCTGCCCCTGGCCGCCGCCCGCCTGGCGTGCGAACGGGCCATGGCCCAAGCCGAGACCACCGCCCGGGAAGCCCTGGCGGCCATGGAAGAGGGCGACACCCTCGCCACCATGCTCGCCGCGCTTCGGCGCCTGGCCCGGCGCACCCCCGCCAACACCGTGGCGCTGCGCGAGGTGATCGCGAGCAAGATGGTGGAGATGGAGCGGGCCCTGCTGTAAGACCCCGAGGGGGGAAGCCGGCCGCGCCGGCTTCCCCCCTCTTCCCCTCCCCCTGACCCTCCCGGGCTTCCGACAGGGAGGCAGCGTACCAAGGTATGGGCGGTAATTCTCTTCCCCTCCCCCTGACCCTCCCGGGCTTCCGACTCCCGGCGACCTTCCCAAGCGGCTCCCTTCCTACATCCCAGCAGGTGTTCTTCGCAAGGGCGCCCTGGCCTGGCGCACGGGCCGGCTCCTCAGCATCGGTCTGGCCCTTGGCTGAAGATCGGGGTAAAAGCCCTCAAAGGGCGTACTCGTGCGCTCGATTTGCCACCCGGTCCCACTCGCGACACCCCGAGGGCCGGCGCTTGCCGTCCGGGACGCCCTACCCTGCATTCGAGGTCGGCACTCATGGGCCAGCGCTGAGCCAAGCCCTAAGGACCGTTTCCCGGCGTTGTCGCTGCGGCACTCCAGGTGCGGCGACTCGATGGAAGGAACGCCCCTCATGGTTTACAATTTCGAGTGGGACCCGCAGAAGGCGCGATCCAACATGGAAAAGCATAGGGTCCGGTTCGAGGAAGCGGGGAGCGTGTTTCGCGACCCCCGGGCCTTGAGCATGTTCGACCCAGACCATAGCGAAGCCGAGGATCGGTGGGTGACGCTCGGAATCGGACGTTCCGGAAGGCTCTTGCTCGTCTGCCACACCTTCAGGGACGACTCCGAAGCCTCTGTTACGATCCGCATCTACTCGGCCCGTCGGCCGACGGCGAAGGAGACGCAGGCTTATGAAAAGGGATGAGATGAGAGAAGAATACGACTTCTCCCAGGCGGAGAGGGGCAGGCTCTACCGGGCCGACGCGACCTTGAACCTCCCCGTGTACCTGGATGCGGAGGTCCAATCGTTCGTGCAAGCCATCGCTGAAAGGCGAAGGACGGATCTGTCCACGGTGGTCAATGACCTGCTTCGCGGGGACAAGCGGCTAGCGGACGCGATGAAGTAAGGGCGCGAAACCGCCCCGCAGCGGGCCATGGCGCGGACGCTTTCGCCCCCCCTTCTGGCGACCCTCTGCCCCGGAACGAAGAACCGAAGGCGTCTTGGCAAGCCG
>JBBIIA010000008.1:0-1366 GCA_037446775.1 Deltaproteobacteria bacterium | reverse complement strand
GTTCATCCTGTCAAAAGAACCCAATCGGGCCACGGTCCTGTGAGGTAACGCCTCGCTCACGGAGCCGGGAGCGCCAGGGCCAGGGTGGCCCCAGTCTCCGACGGCTCCACCCAGAGGCGGCCGCCCATGCCCTCCACTAGGCGGGCGGCCGAAAAGAGCCCGAGGCCGCTCCCCGGGACGCCTTCCGCCGCCCGACCCCGCCACCCCTTGAGAAACACCGCCTCGCGCTCATCGGGGGCGATCCCGAGCCCGTTGTCGCCGACGGTGACGTGCACCTCGGACCCGGCCCGCCACGCCTTGACCTCGAGGTGGAGTGGCCGCTTCGGGTGGCGGTACTTGACCGCGTTGGTCAACACGTTCCACAAGGCGTTGGCACTGGCGGCCCGGGGAACCCGAGCCTCGGGGTCGCCGGCCCGGACGCACCAGCTAAACGCCAGGCCGGGGTGGGCGGCGCACAGCTCGGCAAAGAGGATCGACGCGACTTCGGCGATCGGGGCGATCTCCGGGGCGGCCGCCGGGACCGGGGCCTCTTCGGCGGTCCTGGTCAGGTCCAGCAGGCGGGAGACCACCCCCAGGGCGTGCTTCAGGGGCGCCGGGGTGGCTTCGCCGGAGCGGGAGGCCAGGGTCAGAAACCCCTGCAGGGCGGCCAGGGAGGATCGCGTGTCATGGGCGAGGGTGCGCGCCGTGGCCTCCCAGTGGGCGGCCCGGCTCCGGGAGCCCTCCACCTCCCGAGCCAGGGCGTCGAGGCGCCGGCGGTCGGGGGAGATATCGCGCACGGTCACCAGGGCGATGTCGGGGGAGCGCGGGTGGGGAGCGGCGCGCAGCGACAGGCAGACGGACTCTGCGGCCCCGGCGGAGGGGTGGAGACCCACCTCCACCGTCGCGGGACGCTGGGAGTCGTGGCAGGTGTGCCACAGCCGAGCCAGGGTTTCCCCCAACACCGGGGGGGTGAGCTCGGTGGCCTTGCGGCCCACGAGCGGTAGGTTGGGGGCAAAGACCGCCGGGAGGGTCGCGGGGTGGCCCAAGACCACGGCGTCCGGGCCCAGCGCCAGGGCCGTTCCCGAGCGCAGCCCCGGCGCCAGCGGCAGGGTTCCCCGGATCGCCGGGCGGTCGGGAGATCGTCGTTGTGCCATGGCCCCCCTCCTGGGTCCCGTGGAGCGGTTTGGCTGCTCGATGCCGACATCCGGCATCCATCTCCCCCTGGCGAGAGCAGCTTCCCTAGACTAGCGAAGAATTCCGGCTGCTACCAGTGGAGAAATCGGCGATTACACGCTAAAGCGGATGTTTAGGATGTCCCCGTCCTGCACCACGTACTCCTTGCCCTCCAGGCGCAAGAGCCCTTTGTCGCGGCACGCCGCGAGGCTCC
>JBBIIA010000007.1:0-1755 GCA_037446775.1 Deltaproteobacteria bacterium | reverse complement strand
CCGTCGGCCGGTGGGGTAACACAGGGGCTGACCGGTAGACGCTGGTCAACGGGCGGCAGCTTGCCGGTCTTAACCAGGTCCGCCAGCATGGGCGCTTCCTTGAACGTCTTCGGAAATTTGGCCGCGTCCCGGATGATCTCCGGCCCCTCCAGCTTGCCGATGTACTGCGCCCCCAGCTTGGCTTCCCCCGCGGGGCCCCCTACAATGGGTCCCGACGCCCGCACCGGAGGACTCCATGGCTCGCACCGCCCGAGAACTGACCGCCGAGGAACTGGCCGCCTACCGGCCCTGGTCCCGGGTGCCCGACTGGACCCGGGACCCCGAGGCCGAGACCCGGCGCCGCCAAGCCTGGGAGATCGCCCGCGAGGTGGCCGGGTTCCTGCGGGCCCGGTACCGGGCGCGCCGGGTGTTGGCCTTCGGGTCGCTCGTCACCCCCGCCCGTTTCGCCCCCTGGTCCGACATCGACCTGGCGGTCGAGGGCGTGGCGCCGGAGGACTTCTACGACGCCGCCGGCGAGGCCGCCGACCGCGGGATCGCGGCCGGTTTCGCCGTCACCGTGATCGACCTCGCCGCCGCGCCGACGGCGCTCCGGTACAACGCCGAAGGCGAAGGGGTCGAGCTGTGACCCAAGCCCTTGGCGCCCTTGCGGCCCGCATCCGCCTCGAGCTCGAAGCCATCGACTGGGCCTCCGAGCTTGCCCAGAAGCGCTGGCACAAGGCACTGGCGGACGAGGACTACCTCGGGAGCGTGGTCCTCGATCTTCAGGGGTTCTACCAGGGCATCGAGCGGTGTCTGGAGATGGTGGCAAAGACCGTCGACGGCGCCAGTCCGTCCGGCGACCAGTGGCACCAGGTGCTTCTCGCTCACATGGCCGAAGACCTGCCGGGCGTGCGGCCGGCCGTCCTCGCCGTCGGCACCCGGGAGGTCGTCGACCGATTTCGCCGGTTCCGGCACGTGGCGCGCCACGCCTACGGGTTCAACCTCGACGCCGCCAAGGTCGCCGCGCTGATTCAGGACCTCCCCGCGGCAGCCCGCCTCGTCCGGCAGGATCTGATCGCCTTCGCCGACTTCCTCGAAGTCGCCGCGACCCGCCACCCCGGCTGACCCTGCACGCGCCACGAGGGAGAACCTTCCGCCCCCCGTAGGAGCCGCCTTGGCCGCGAACAGCCCCGGCGCCCCTCCCGCTCAATGCTTCACCCACGGCGGCAGCTTCAGGGTCTTCACCACGTGCCCGCAGAACCGGCACCGGTAGCGCCGTTCGGGCGAGAGGAGGAGCCCCAGGCACCACCGGGCCCAGCCTCCCTCGGGCACCAGGGCCCGGGGGCGGTCGCACTGGGGGCAGGGGTCCAGGGGAAGAACCGGGATCGGCCGCACCACGTTCACGGCTCGTCCTCCTTCCGGGGGGCTTCGGCCGCCGCCGCGGGCACCCGGCGCCGGTGGCGGAGGAAGAACGCCCAGCCCGCCACCAGGGTCGCGCCTACCACCAGGAGCGCCGTGCGGGCCGGGAAGGTCCCCGGCGGGTCGGCGAACACCTGCCCCAGGGCCTGGGCGGCCTCGCCGGGCACGTCGGCCAGGGCGGTGAGGAAGGCGGTCATCTGCTCGTCCTGGGTGACCACGTAGGCGAACCCGAGCGCCATGGCGGTGGCCTTGGGGTGGCGCCCCATGAGCGCCAGGGCCCGCTCCACCGCCTCGAAGGCCTGGTCGCCGAAGCGCCCCACCACCTCCAGGAGCTTCTCCGCCTTGCCCCGGGCGCCC
>JBBIIA010000006.1:0-1843 GCA_037446775.1 Deltaproteobacteria bacterium | reverse complement strand
AAGCATTCCAATAGGTTGCACTTGAATCGCGCGAGCGCCCACCACATCACGGTCAGGACGGCCTTCAAGGGCAAATCGCATGCCACGACAGCCGCGTACCGGTTGGGATTTATGCGCGATTGCCCTGTGGGTCACCGTCTGGGCGCTTGACACCGGCGCCGGGCTCGTGGTAACCACCCATCCACCGCCTGGATCTGGCTTGGCTGGACCGGGACGGGGAGTGGACTAGCCGAGGGCGCCGCGGGTCGCGGGCGCTCGGTCGCGTCTCGTCGCTGTCCCCTACCGCACGGTAGGTTCGCGCGTCCCCGGTCCGACCGGCGGGCGCGCGTTTCGTTTTTGGCGGTTGAGGGTGGTTCATGGTGACGATCGAGACGGTTGCCGAAGTTCGCGAGGCGTCGCGGGCGGCTCGCCGGGTCGGCCAGCGGGTCGGCGTGGTGCCTACCATGGGTTTTCTCCACGAGGGGCACCTGGCCCTGGTGCGGCGGGCCCGGGAGCTCGCCGACTGGGTGGTGGTGACGGTGTTCGTCAACCCGACCCAGTTCGGGCCCACCGAGGACCTGGCGCGTTACCCCCGGGACCTCCCCCGGGACCTGGCGCTGTGCCGGGGGGCGGGGGCGGACGCGGTGTTTGCCCCCGCCGTCAGCGAGATCTACCCGGCCGGGGGCCAGACCACCGTGGAGGTGGGCGCCCTGGCCGAGCCCTTGTGCGGGGCCCGGCGGCCGGGCCACTTCCGGGGGGTGGCGACGGTGGTCGCGAAGCTCTTCGCCATCGTCGAGCCCGACGTGGCCGTCTTTGGCGAGAAGGACTACCAGCAGCTCCAGGTGGTGCGGCGCATGGTGGAGGATCTGCGCTTTGGGGTGGAAGTCGTCGGGTTCCCCACGGTGCGGGCCGCCGACGGCCTCGCCCTATCGAGCCGGAACGCCTACCTGGCCCCGGCCGAACGGGAACAGGCCCTGGCCCTCTCCCGGGCCCTGGCCGAGGCCGAGGCCCTGGTGGCCGAGGGGGAAGACCGCCCCGGGGCGGTGGAGGCGGCTGCCCTGGCGCGCCTCTCCGCGGCCGGGGTGCGGGTGGACTACGCCGAGGTGCGCCACCCCGAGACCCTGGAGCGGGTCGAGCGGATCTCTCCCCGGGCCGTCCTGGCCGTGGCGGGCTTCGTGGGGACGACGCGACTGATCGACAACCGGGTACTGACGGCCCCGGCCGCCTGACGGGGGAAGAGGAGCAGAGGGACATGGTTCGTTGCATGCTCAAAGGCAAGATCCACCGGGCGACGGTGACCGGCGCCGATCTCCACTACGAGGGGAGCATCACGGTGGATCCCGTGCTTCTGGAGGCCGCCGACATCCTGCCCTTCGAGGAGGTGCGGATCTACAACATCACCAACGGGGAGCGCTTCGAGACCTACGCCATCCCCGGGGAAGCGGGCTCGGGGGAGGTGCGGATCAACGGCGCGGCGGCCCACAAGGCGTCGACCGGGGACCTGGTGATCATCGCCTGTTTCGGCTTCGCCGAGGCGGCGGAGCTGCACACCTGGCAGCCGAGCTTGGTGTACGTGGACGCCGCCAACCGCATCGCCTTGAGGAAGGCTGCCTGATTGGAGCTCCTCGCGGCCGAGTGGCTGGTGCCCGTCGATGGCCCCCCCGTGGCAGGGGGGGCCATCGTCCATTGGGGGGGCAAGGTGCGGGCGACCGGGTCGGCGGCGGACCTCCGCCGGGCGTGGCCGGGGGCCCGGCGCCGGGAGCTGCCGGGCTGCGCCCTCTTGCCCGCCCTGGTCAACGCCCACACCCACCTGGAGCTGACGGACCTCGGGGCACCCCCCCCGGGGGGAGACTTCGTGGGGTGG
>JBBIIA010000005.1:0-1999 GCA_037446775.1 Deltaproteobacteria bacterium | reverse complement strand
GACCCTCCGCCGAGCACCTACGGCGTCCTCCTGCCCCTGACGGGTCCCCTCAAGCCCTTCGGCACCCGGGCCCTGCGGGGGGCGCTTTTGGCGTCGGGCTTGTTTGGCGGCCACGCCGATCCGGCGCTGCGGTTTCTCGTGGTCGATTCCCGCGGCGAACCCGAGGCCGCCGCGCGCGGGGTTCGGGAGCTCGCCCGCCAAGGGGCGCTGGCGGTGATCGGTCCGCTCAAGGGGGCCGTCGCCGCCGCCGCCGCCCAGGCCGCGCGGGAGGAGGGGGTGCCCCTGATCACCCTCACCCCCGCCGACGGGGTGGCCGGCGCGGGGGTGTTTCGGCTGTACCTGCGCGAAGAAGACGAGGTCCGGCGGCTGGTGGCGTACGCCACGGAGCGTAAGGGCCTCGGGCGGTTTGCCATCCTCTACCCGGACACGCCGGTGGGGCGCCGGTACCGGGACCTCTTTCGCGCCGAGGTCGAAGGGCGCGGCGGCTCCATCGTCGGCACCGAAGCGCTGCCGGCCGACGTCCGCCAGGCGGGGGAGGCGATCCGTCGGCTCTCCGGGGTCCAGGCCCTCTCGGCCGACGAGATCGGGCGTCAGTTCCTGGAGGAGGAACGCGGCCGGCTGCGGCGGGAGCACGAGCGCAAGGGGGGCGCCGGGCCGGCGCCCGAGCCGCGGCTGGATCCGGCACGGCTGGCCAAGTTCAAGCCCAAGCCCGTGGTCAGTATCGACGCGGCGTTCTTGCCCGTGACCAGCCTGGAGGCGGCCCAGATCGCACCCCTCTTCCCCTTTCACGACCTCAAGGGGGTCACCCTGTTGGGCACGCGGGCCTGGAGCCACGAGACCCTGGTGGAGGTGGGCAAGGAGTACGTGGAAGGGGCCCTCTTTGCCGCCGAGTTCGCGCCAGGCCCCACCGGCCCCCGCGACCTGGCGGGGCCCTACGCCCAGCTCTACGGGGAGCCGCCAGGGGTCTTGGAGGCCTACGCCTTCGACGCCGTCCACCTGCTCCTGGGCGGGGTCGGCGAAGCGACCCGGCCCGGCCTGCGCCGCCGCCTCGAGTCCCTGGCCGACGCCCCGGGGGTCACCGGGCCCATCACCGCCCTGCCCACCGGAGACCTGGCCGCCACCCCCAAGGTGCTCACCGTGCAGCGGGGCCGCATCGAGGAGGCCCCGTGAAGGCTCACCCCGCCCACCTGACGCGCTACCCCAACGGCTTCGAGCTCCTCTTCGTGCCCAACCGCACCGCCCCGGTGCTGGCGATGGACCTGTGGGTCCGAGCCGGAAGCACCAGCGAGGGGCCGGGCGAAGCGGGCCTCGCCCACGTGGTGGAGCACATGATCTTCAAGGGCACGGCCACCCGGGGCCCCGGGGTCCTGGCCCGGGACATCGAGGCCGTGGGGGGCGAGGTGAACGCCTACACGAGCTTTGATGAGACGGTCTACTCGGTGGTGGTGGCGAGCCGGTTCGCCGACCTCGCCCTGGAGCGGCTGGCGGAGGCGATCTTCGGCGCGACCTTCGACCCGGCCGAGTTGGCGCGGGAGGCCCTGGTGGTCCTGGAGGAGATCCGCCGCAGCAACGACCTGCCCGCCCACCGGGTCTCCCGTCGGCTGTTCGCCGAGTGCTTCGGCGTACACCCCTACGGCCGCCCGGTCATCGGCGACGAGGCCTCGGTGGGAGCCTTGGACCGGGCCGCGTGTCGGCGCTTCGCCCGCCGTTGGTACCAGCCCCCCCACCTGCTCCTGGTGGTGGCCGGGGACGCAGAGCCCCGGGAGCTGGCCCGGCGGGTCGGGGCGATCTTTGGGGTCGCCGGGCGCCCGGGACGCCCCCGCCCCCTGCGCCGCCCGCGGGAGCCCCGTCGGGTCGGCTTTCGCGCCGCCTTCGAGGCGGGCCCCACCGATGAGGTGTACTTCGACCTCGCGTTCCCCGGGCCCTCCGCCCGCCACCCCGACGTCCCGGCCCTGGATCTGCTGATTGCCCTGCTGGGCCAGGGCGAGAGCTCGCGCCA
>JBBIIA010000004.1:0-2657 GCA_037446775.1 Deltaproteobacteria bacterium | reverse complement strand
CCAGGACAAAACGACCATCGGTTGGCACTACACGAGTAAGAATTTCCTGCGATCACAACCAGACAAAGCCGCCAATCCGCCATCGGGGCTCCGCTTGTGCGGCTTGTACTGTAGAAGAGGGGCCAGGAGTCTCCGGCAAAGGTGTCCACGACGGCCTTAGTGCGTTTCGATCGAAACCGCTACCGCGTGCGGGCCAGCGAGGTGGGCAAGACCGTAGCGGTGAGGGCGTACGCCGACCGCCTCGTGTTCGTGAGCGACGGCGAGGTGGTCGGAGAGCATCCCCGCGAGTTCGGGCGCGATCGCACGGTCTACGACCCCTGGCACTACCTGGCGGTGCTCGAGCGAAAACCCGGCGCGCTTCGCAACGGCGCCCCTTTCCGGCAGTGGGATCTTCCCGAGCCGATCCAGGAGGTCCGCCAGGCCCTCGGGGGGCGGCCCGACGGCGACCGCCAGTTCGTCGGTGTCCTGAGCACCGTGCCCCGCTACGGTCTCGAAGCGGTCGGCGAGGCCTGCCGGGAGGCCCTGCGAGCCAGAGCCGTCAGCCGCGATGGGATCCTCAACCTGCTCGCGCGGCTCACCGAGGAGTCCTCACCGCCGGTCTCGCTGCCTTGTCCGCCCCGCCTGTCCATCGAGCCGGTGGCCGACTGCCGGCGCTACGACGAGCTTCTCGGGAGCGACACCCGTGCTGCGTGACCAGGTGCTCGAGACGATGGCCACCCTGCAGCTTCACGGGATGCGTACGGCGTTCGACGAGGTGCTCACCGCCGGCCTCAAACACCGCGACACGCCCGAGAAGATCCTCCTCGATCTGCTCCACGCCGAGAGCGCGGAGCGGCGGCTTCGCAGCATCCGCTATCGCCTCAGCCAGGCCCGCTTCCCTCTCGACAAGGATCTCGACACCTTCGACTTCGCGGCCTCCCCGGTGAACGAGCCCCTGGTGCGCTCGCTCTACCAGGGCAGCTTCCTGGCCCCCCGAAGCAACGTGATCCTGGTCGGCGGCACCGGCACCGGCAAGACCCACCTCGCCGTCGCCATCGCCCGGCAGGCGATCAAGAGCGGCGCCAAGGGGAGGTTCTTCAGCCTCGTCGACCTCGTCAACCAACTCGAACAGGAGAAGCTCGGCGGCCGCGGCGGCCGGCTCGCCGCACAACTGGCACGTCTGGATCAGGTCTTCGGCGACACCAAGATGACCACGGCCCTACTCGACCGGGTCACACACCACTGCCGATCCTGGAAACCGGCAACGAGAGTTGGAGGATTCGGACCCGCACCACCAACTGACCGCCCACCCCTGGGGTGGGTCAATTTTGGACGCCGATGGTGGGTCAGAATTGGAAGCCGATTGACATCCGTTCGGCATGCTCCGGATTCAGCGTTCGGCATGGCCCGAATTACGCACGATCCCCTGGCCCAACGGCTGCTGGAGGCTCATACGGCCGACTGAAGGCGCAATGCTCTTCTGCACGAACGGCCCCTTTCTGCTTTCGACGGGGTTGAAGAGCACGCAGGGGAGCCGGAGGCGGTGGGCCAGGTGCCGGGCGGAGAGGCCGCCCAGGGACGAGCCGACCAGGACGCAGGGCTCGCCGGCGTGGCTCGTGCGGGCCTCGGCGATGAAGCGTTCGAGGTGCGGCAGCGCTCGATCCGGGTCGTCGGGAGAGTAAGCCGTGGCGAGCACCGGGGCCGACGCGAGCAGGCGCCGGAGCTCGGTGGCCTTGCGGCCTACGGGGCTGCCGTCGTAGCCGTGGAGGTAGAGGAAGATCACGGGCCCTCCCTTTCGTCTTCGCCGGCGTCGATCCGGGGGCGCGCACGGCCCTCGGCGACCCGCTGGTCGGTCTGCCCGCGCCTCAGGCCGCGGCCGCCGCGGCCGAGGCCAGCACGGCACGGAGCACTGCCGCCACCTCGCCGTGGACCCCCGGGGAGCCGCTCTCCCGGGGGCCGGCCACGTTGAGCACCCGCACCCGGTGTTGGGCGAGCCAGGCGACCACGGCCGCCGGGTCGGCGGCGGCCAGGTCGACCACCCGGCACGGCTTTCGCAGCTTTTCGGCCAGTCGGATGGTGAGGGCCGTGCCCCGGCCCGGCCGGCCCCGGGTGAACACCAGGGTGGCGTCCGCGTCCCGCACGTTCCACTCGGTGCGCTGGGGGTACTGGTCCGAAGTGGTCTCCCGCAGAGGGTAGCGGGCGGGGACCCGGCCGTCCTCGGCCAGCCGGCCCCGGGGGCACCAGCCGCCCAGCGGGATGCCGAGCTCCAGGGCCACGTCCAGCGCCGCCCGGTCCGCCCCGGTCTGCCCACCCGACACGATCTTCGTCACCATGTCCGTCACCTCCGTGTGCTGGCGCCGGCCGCGGCCCGGGCGCCGTCCTCGGTTGTCGAAGATCAGGATAGGGGGGCACCGTTCCGCGGAACGGAACGGCAGATCGGTTCTCCTCCCGGGTCGGTCAGCCCCCCCGGTACCGCCCCAGGGCTTCGGCGAGCTTCGCCGCCACCTCGGCCCGCAGGTCCGCCGGGGCCAGGACCTCGGCGCGGGGGCCGAAGCCCAAGACCCCTCTTCTACAGTACAAGCCGCACAAGCGGAGCCCCGATGGCGGATTGGCGGCTTTGTCTGGTTGTGATCGCAGGAAATTCTTGCTCGTGTAGTGCCAACCGATGGTCGTTTTGT
>JBBIIA010000003.1:0-2815 GCA_037446775.1 Deltaproteobacteria bacterium | reverse complement strand
CTTCGGGGCGCGCCGGGAGCTGGCGGGTCGGCCCGGCCTCGCCCTGGCTGCGGCGGGAGTGCCCGGCTGGGAGCCCTGGGCGCTCCCCCAGGTGGCCCTCACCTTCTTGTTTCTGGGGATGCCCGTGGTGGACCAGGTGATGGGGTACGCCCAGGGGCCCGGGGAGGTGCTCGACGACCCGGCCGCGTGCCGGCGGGCCACCGAGGGCGGGGCAGCCCTGGCCCGGGGGGAGACCGCGTACCGCGGGGCCGAGGGGGCGTGCCCGGTGTGCCACTTCGACCTGGTCACCACCCGGGCCGACGGCTCGGCCTTCTGCCCTCTGTGCGATCTCAGTGGCCGCTGGGCCCCGGGCCGAGGCCGGCCGGTGCTGGAGCCGGCGCCGGGGGCCGAGTCCCGCTGGTCGGCGACGGTGATGCGCCACCACTTCGAGGACCGCATCCTCCCTTCGGGGCCCCGGTTCAAGGCCCGGATCAAGGAGCTCAAGGGGCGGGTCGAGGCCTTCCGCCGGGGCGCCGCGCCGTGATCGGCCGGGAGCTCGGCCGGGCGGCGGACCTGCTTGCCGGCGGCGGGCCGGTGGCGGTGCTCACCGGAGCGGGGATCAGCGTCGAGAGCGGCATCCCGGACTTCCGAAGCGCCGGTGGCCTGTGGGCGCGCTTCCCCCCGGAGGAGTACGCGACCATCCGGGCCTTTCGTCGGGATCCCCGCCGGGTCTGGCAGATGCTCGCGGAGATGGAGGCGGTCCTCGACGCCGCGCGGCCCAACCCGGCCCATCGGGCCCTGGCCCGCCTCGAAGCCGCCGGGGTCGTCTCGGGGGTCATCACCCAAAACATCGACGGCCTCCACCAGGAGGCCGGCAGCCGGGTGGTGGTGGAGTTCCACGGCAGCCACCGCAGCCTCACCTGCCTCGCCTGCGGCGCCCGGGTCACCCGGGCCGAGGCCCGGTCCCGGGGGGTGCCGCCGCCCTGCGCCTGCGGGGCGCTCCTCAAGCCCGACGTGATCTTCTTCGGGGAGGACATCCCCGGGGACGCCCTCGCCCAGAGCCGCCGACTCGCCGAGCGCTGCGCGGTGATGCTGGTGGTCGGCACCTCGGCCGAGGTGGCCCCCGCCAACCAGATGCCTTACGTGGCCAAGCGGGCCGGGGCCGCGGTGATCGAGGTGAACCTCGAACGGACGGAGCTCACCGGTTGGTGCTCGGATCTCCTGGTACGGGGCGGGGCGGGGGGGATCCTGGAGGAGCTCGCCGACGCGGTCCTGGGGACGGGCCGCTAGCTCGGGGCGGGCTCCCCCCCGCGATCGAGAGCCGCGATGGGTTGGGCACTTCGCCGGTTGACGCCCCGGCGCCCGACCGGGTAGAAGGCGGAGTCGTCCCGTCTCTTGCGTGCCCTGTCGCCGGAGGAGCCCCGCCCATGGCCGAGAACTTCTACCTCGACAACCCGGACCTGCGCTTCCACTTAAACCACGTCGACCTGTCGGAGGCGGTGGCGAGCCGGGAGCGGGGCTACGCCGAGACGGCCGAGTTCCCGGAGGCCCCGAGCTCCTACGAGGAGGCGGTGGCCACCTACGACGCGGTGCTCACCATGGTGGGCGAGATCAGCGCCCAGCGCATCGCGCCCGAGGCCGCCGGGGTGGACCGGGAGGGGGCGCGGTTCGAGGGCGGGCAGGTGCACTACGCCCAGGGCACCCGCCGGAGCCTGGACGACCTGGGGGCGGCCCAGCTCTTCGGGGTCACCCTGCCCCGGCGGTTCGGCGGCCTCAACTTCCCCTCCACGATCTACCAGATGATGTCGGAGCTGGTCTCCCGGGCCGACGCCAGCTTGCACAACCTGGTGGGGCTCCAGGAGATCGGGGAGACCATCCTCAAGTTCGGCAGCGAGGAGCAGAAGCAGCGCTATCTGCCGCGGCTCGCCTCGGGCCAGGCCGACGGCGCCATGGCCCTGACCGAGGCGGGGGCCGGCAGCGACCTCCAGGCGGTGCGGACGGTGGCGTGGCAGGACGGGTCGGGGCAGTGGTTTCTCCGGGGTACCAAGCAGTTCATCACCAACGGCTGCGCCCAGGTGAGCCTGGTGCTGGCCCGTTCCGAGGAGGGCAGCACCGACGGCCGTGGCCTGTCGATGTTCATCTGCGAGAAGGGGCCCCGGGTGCGGGTGCGGCGGATCGAGGAGAAGCTCGGCCTGCACGGCTCGCCCACCTGCGAGGTGGAGTACGACGACGCGCCGGCCGAACTGGTGGGCTCCCGCCGCCGGGGCCTGACCCGCTACGTGATGTCGCTGATGAACGGTGCCCGGGTGGCGGTGGGAGCCCAGTCGGTGGGGATCGCCGAGGCGGCCCTGCGCTCGGCCCTGGAGTACGCCCGGAGCCGACGTCAGTTCGGCCGCACCATCGACCAGTTCCCGGCGGTGTACGAGATGCTGGTGGGGGCGCGGGTGCAGACGGCGGCGGCCCGGGCGGTGCTCTACGAGGCCACCCGGTGGGTGGACCAGCGGGACGCCCTGGCCGAGCGGGTGGAGGCCGGGGACGCCGAGCCGGGGCTGCGGGAGCGGGCCAAGTACGCCGATCGGGTGGCCGCCCTCCTCACCCCCCTGGCCAAGGCCTATACGAGCGAGGTCGCCAACCAGGTGACCTTCGCCAGCCTCCAGGTCCACGGCGGCTCGGGCTACATGCGCGATTACAGCGTGGAGCGGCTGTGCCGGGACGCCCGGGTGACCAACATCTACGAGGGGACCACCCAACTCCAGCACGTGGCCGCCCTGGGGGGGGTCACCCAGCGGGTGCTCGAGCCTCTGTACGATCAGTGGGCCGGCCTCGCCGCGCCGGG
>JBBIIA010000002.1:0-3818 GCA_037446775.1 Deltaproteobacteria bacterium | reverse complement strand
CACGATACCCCTCCAGGCGGCGCCGGGCCGCCGGCTCGAGTTCTCCGGGAAGGACAGTCGGGGCGGGATTATAGGGGGCCGGTCGCGCCAGGGTCAAAGCGGGAAGCCCTTCCTCCCGGGGAACCGGGCGGGCTACCCTGGGGCCATGGGAACCTGGCGCACCCTGGAGCACACCGCCGATTTGGCCCTGGAGGCCCGGGGCGAAACCGCCGCGGACGCCGTAGAGGCCCTGTGCCAGGGCCTCGTGGCCCAGGTGACCGACCCCGCCGCCGTGGCCCCCCGGGCCGGGGTGGCGATCGTCGGCGAGGGGTTCGACGCCGCCGAGACCCTGGTGTCGGCCCTGGGGGAGCTTCTGTACCAGATCAACGCCCGGGGCTGGCTCTTCTCGGCGTTCGCCGTGGACCGAGCCTCGGACCGCCACCTGGCCCTGGTCGCCCGGGGGGAACGCCGGGACCCCGCCCGCCACCCCCTGCACCGGGAGATCAAGGCGGCCACCTACCACGACTTGTGCTGGGAAGAGACCCCCGAGGGCTGGGTCGCCCGGGTCCTCTTCGACCTCTAATCGTCTCCGGTCTGCCGGAAGGTAGCCGTGCAGGCGTTTCGGTCGCCCCACAAGGTGAACTCCAAGCGGTAGGCGCCGCCGCGGTCGAAGTTCCCGGCCCGGAGCTCGTAGGTCGTCCCGGCGGTCAGGGGGCCGGAGTAGAAGTGCAGGCTCGGGTTGACCTCGGGCAGGGGCGAGGGGGCGTCGGGGGGCGGGTCGGCAGCCAGGGACGCGCCGTAGTGGGCCGGCTCCGCGGGGTCGGGGATGCGCAGGTACGCCTCGGCCATGTCGTGTTGCAGGTGCGCCTCGGCAAACGGGGTGCCGCTCGCCGCCCGGAAGGTGAAGACGTCTTCGCGGTCGTCCCCGGTGGTTCCCGCCCGGAACGAGGAGCAGCTCACCGCGCTGGCGTCCGGGCAGACCCCCCGGGAGTGCACCAGGAGGTCTCGGGTCGCGAGGGCGGCCGCGGCCTCGGATAGGCGATCGGTCCGGTCGGATACCGCGAAGTACGGGTCGTTGGAAGGCCAGTTCCAGCCCTCGGGGAGGCGCACGGCCAGGGGAGCCGACGGGTTGTCCTCGACGCCCGAGCAAGTGCCGTCGGTGTCTCCCCCGGGGGTCAGCCGCCAGTGGGCGAAGCCCTCGTAGCCGTAGCCGGACACCGCAAGCAGGCCGCCGTCCGCCGCGCCCCCCGCGGCCACCCCCACCGCGGGCCAGTAGACGTGCCGCCGCATCCACCGGGGCGCGCCCCCGGCGTCAACCCGGGCCAGGAAGGTGCCCGTCAGGGGGGGATTATACGGGGCGCCCAAGGTCCCGAACCCTAAGGATTGATCCGACACGCAGTGTCGGTTCAATCCAATGTTCAAGAAGCCGCGGTGGGCCCGGCGAGGGGGTATAGGGTAATCGTTCGATGGCGCCCGGGGCTGGGCGCGGGGAACTGGCAGGGCGGCGGGAGGCCGGAGGCTCCGAGGGGCATTGGCGGGGGAGACGAGGTGACCTTGCGGACGGTGCGGCTCCTTATGGCGGTGCGGTTTCGGGGTGATTTCTAAGGCGCAAGGCGCAGAGGACCAGGGCCTCGGGTACGAGGCCTACGACGAACCAGGTTTCGGCGGCGGTGCTGAGGGCTACCCGGTATCCAGGAGGCGGGGCGGGAAGGCGGGGAAGAACCGGCGCACGAGCACCAGGGCCGCGCCGCAGTCGGCGCAGTACAGCAGGGGCCGGTCGGGGGCGAGGGGGGACTCCTCGGGGGCGAGGGTAGCGCCGGTAGCCTCGGTGACGAGCCGGCGGGTTTCCGCCAAGGGCACGGCGCAGTTGGGGTGCAAGAACCCGAAGTGGCGCACCTTGACGAAGCCGGTAGGCAGCACGTGCTGGAGGAACCTGCGCAAGAACTCGAAGACATCCAGGGTCATGGTGCGGTGGCCCTTGGCGTCGCGGGGCTGGTAGCGGAAGGTGACGGTGCGCTCCCCGGGGGAGACGGCGACCACCCGGTGATCGGAGATCGCCACGCGAAAGACGTAGCGGGCGAGGTACTTGAGGGCGTTGGCGCCGTCGCCGGCGGGCTCGCAGTGGACGACCCAGTCGGTGTGCCAGACGCTGGGGTCGATGTCGGGGAGGAGCCCCTCGCGGCGCATCGCCTCCCGGAAGAGCGCCCGGTAGATCGGGGAGAGGGCGCGAACCGGGAGGAAGAAGTGGGGGCGAGCGGGGAGCCAGCGGGAGCGGTCGGGGGAGAGGGCGCCGCCGGGGACGAGGTAGTGGACGTGGGGGTGGAAGGGAAGCGCGCGGCCCCAGGTATGCAGCACACCGGTGAAGCCGGGGAGATCCGAGCCCAGCAGGCGGGGGTCGCGGGCGAGCGTTTTGAGGGCTTTCGAGGAGGCGGCGAAGAGGGCCTCGTAGCCAACGCGGGGGTGGCGGCGGAGGACCTCGCGCAGGGGCTCGGGCACCGTGAAGGTGATCAGGAAGTGGGGCCCCGGGAGTTTGCGATCGAGCTGGGCGGCGAGCCAGGCGCGGGTCTTGTGGTTCTGGCACTGGGGGCAGTGGCGGTTGCCGCAGGAGCGGTGGACAAAGTGGGAGTGGCCGCAGGCGGGGTCGGTGCAGCGGTAGAGGGTGGAGCCGAGGTCGCCGGAACGGCACGCCGAGATGGCGTCGAGGGCTTGGCGATGAGCCAGCGGCAGGTGGGGGAAGCGGGTCAGGTACTCGGGGCCGAAGGCGCGGCAGAGCTCAGCGATCGCGCCCATGCTCGAAGCCTTTCATCAGGGAGTTGAGGATGCGGTAGGCGTCTTCGGTGCCCTTTTGGGTGAGGTGGAAGTAGGCCATGGTGGTTTCGAGGCGGCGGTGGCCCATATGGCGCTGGATGATGTGGGGGTTGACGCCGGCTTCCAGGAGGTGGGTGGCGTAGCAGTGGCGAAGCGTGTGGATGGTCACCCGGCGCTTGACGATCCCGGCGGCGACCCGGGCCTCGCGCAAAGCGCCCTGGACGCTGTCGATGGCCATGGGGTGGGAGGCGGTGGGGCGGAGCGTGCCGCCGCGACCGAGGGCGGGAAACAAGAGCACCGGGTTGCGGTGTACCCGCCAGTAGCGGCGCAGCAAGGCCAGGGTCTCCTGGGGCAGCGGCACGTAGCGGTCCTTGGCGCCCTTGCCACGGTGGATGTGGACCATGGCGCGCGCCCCGTCGATGTCGGAGACCTGGAGGGCCAGCGCCTCGGAGAGGCGAAGGCCACAGGCGTAGACGGTGGCGAGGAAGACGTAGTTGTGGAAGGTGGTGACGTGGGCGAGGACGGCAAAGACCTCGTCGCGGCTCAAGATGCAAGGCAGGCGTCGTTCGCGGGGGGCGTCGAGGTAGGAGAAGAGGTGCCAGTCGCGGTGCAAGACGGTGCGGAAGAAGAACTTGATCCCGGCGTGGGCGATGCGCTGGGTGGCGGGGGCCCAGCCGGTGACGGTGCGGCGGTGGAGGAAGTAGTCTTCGAGTTCGGGCTCAGAAAGGGCCTCGGGGGGTTTGCCGGTGAAGCGGGCGAGCTGCGACACGGCCCGGGTGTAGGCCTCCTGGGTGCTCTCGCTCATCCCGGCCAGTCGCAGAGCCCGCATGGATTGGGTGTAGTAGTCGGCCATCGTCATACCTCTCCTCTTCGTGGGCCGGCCTGGCGGGGCCGGCACAGGCAATGTGAGGAGGAGAGGTATGACCGATGGTGTCCGCCCGGATCAACGGGGTGCGAGGGGCCCGGCAGAAAGGCCGGAAGTGGGAGGGGTTGACTTGCCGCGTCAGCGGCTTACTTGAACCTGTCTTTAT
>JBBIIA010000001.1:0-4757 GCA_037446775.1 Deltaproteobacteria bacterium | reverse complement strand
CGGCCGCCCCCCTGGGGGCCGGGCCCGTAGCTTGCCTGCGGGTGGGGGCCGACGGCGAGTTCGGGCTGATCGCGGCCCGGGGGGCGGACTAGCGGTGGGCCGGCGCGTCGCCGCCGCCGTTGCCGTCCTCCTCTGCTCCCTAGGGGGGGCCGGGTCGGCGGCCGCCGAGACGGTGCCTACCCGCCACGGCGCGGGCCTCTTCCTCGGCGGCTCCTACAACCCCGGCGGCGTCGCCTGGGCCCTGGCCTCGGGGTTCGCCCTCTTCGACTACGACGCGGTGTGGCCCCACCGGGCCCCCGAGAACCTGCGCTTCAAGGTCGAGGCTGCGGCCGGGGTCGCCGAACGGGACGGCCGCCACCCGGTCGCCTCGGCGGGGATCCTCGCCCTGACCTACCTCGACTGGCCCCGGCTGCCCGGCCTGCGGCCCTACGCCGAAGCCGGCATCGGCGCCATCTACACCGGCTTTCGGGTGCGGGGCCAGGGGCTCCACTGGAACTTCAACCCCCAGGCGGGGGTCGGGGTGGAGGGGGATCGGGGCTTCGCGGTGCTGCGCCTCCACCACCTCTCCAACGCCAACCTCCACCCGGACAACCGGGGCATCAACAGCGCCGCGCTGCTGGTGGGGGTGTACTTCTAGCACGGCACGGACCCTCCGGCCCCGGGACGCGACCCGCTGGCCGGACGTAGAAGGAGCTGTCGGGTGACCGTCATCCTGGTGTTTGCCCTGGCTTTCCTGCTGCTCGCCTGGGGTGTGCTGTGGCACAACAGCTCCCTCTTCGTGCCCACCCTCTCCCACGGCCCCCGGGGACAGCGCCGCGTCGCCCTGACCTTCGACGACGGCCCGGACCCCCGCCTCACCCCCCTGGTGCTCGACCTGCTGGCGCGCGAGGGGGTGAAGGCCACCTTCTTCTGCGCGGGGGAGAGCGCGCGGCGCCACCCGGAGCTCGTGCGGCGCATGCACCGGGAGGGGCACCTGGTGGCCAACCACTCCTACGACCACGACTGGCGCATGAACTTCTGGAACCCCCGGCGGGTAGCCCGGTCGGTGCTCCGGGGCGAGGCGGTGCTGAGGCGGCTCACCGGCCAGGCGCCGCGCTTCTACCGGACGCCGGTGGGCGTCAAGAGCCCCCCCCAGGCCCTGGTGGGGTGGCGGCTGGGGCTCACCTTCGTGGGGTGGCAGCACTCGGCCCGCGACGGCGGGCGGTTCCGGCTGAAGCCCGAGCGCGTGCGGCGCCTCGGGGAGCGGGCCCAGGGGGGGGACACCCTGCTGCTCCACGACGGCAAGTGGGGGGTGCCCGACCACGCGCCGGTGGTGCGGCAGGCGGCCGAGGTGTACGCGCAGGCCCTGCCGGCCCTGATCGCGACGCTTCGCCGCCGCGGCCTGGAACCGGCGCGCCTCGACCACGTGCTCGGGGTGGACGGCGCCCTGGCACCGGCGGAGCGCCGGGCCCGGCACGGGCTCGTGGGCACCGGGCGGCTCGGCCCTTCCCGGGGGCTTCTGGAGCGGCTGGTCCGGGAGCACATGACCCCCACCCAGCTGGCCGTCGCCACGGGGGTCGGGGTCTTCGTCGGGAGCACCCCGCTCTTCGGCCTCCACGCCCTCCTGGGCCTGGCGCTCTCGGTGCGGCTGCGGCTGAACAAGCTCGCGGTCTTCCTCGGCACCAACGTGAGCAACCCGGTCTCGGGGCCGGTGGTGGCCTTCGCCAACATCCAGGTCGGCTGCCGCCTCCTCACCGGCCGCTGGCTCGGCGAGACCCCCGAGCAGTGGCAGGAGGCCTCCCTCGCCTCCCTCGGCAACGACGCCCTGCTCTACTGGCTGGTGGGGTTTCCCATCGCCTCGTCGCTCCTCGCCCTGGCCGCCGCCGTGCTCAGCTACCCCCTGTTCCGCCTCCTGTCGGCCCGGGCTCCGGCAACGAACGCGCCCCTGCCCTCGGCCGGCGGCGGGGCGGACCCCGGGGACCGGAGCTCTTGACGGGGTCCCCGACGTCACCGAGACGGCGCACCAACTCCGCCCGGGCCCGATCGCCCCAAAAAACCGGACGCCCCCCGATCCCCCGGGCCATCACGTGATGGACGACGCCGAGCCCGTCCAGGCGAGCGCTGCGTGGCATGCCGCCACCGTACTCCACCACCCGTTCCGCCCAAGATCCTTTTCAACCTTTGCAGCACCCCGAGTCCTTGCTCAGCGTCCCCGAGTCCTTGCTCGTGCAAGTCCGTGGGCGTCACCCAACGGAAAGCCGGGCAAGGCGGAGCGCGAGATCACGTGGTAGGTGGCGGCCTCGCCCCGGAGCAGCAGACGGGGCATGCGGGCCATGGCGACACCTCCTGACGACTGCATGCCGGCTTTCACCGGCGCTGTCCCCAAGCCTTTCCTTCACAGCCTCTCAGTCCAACTCTGAGAGAAAGGACGCGCGCAGGCCTGGAATGCGGCGGAAGTCGGGATCGTTGGTGAGGAGCGTGTCGCACCGACAGTGGAAGGCTGTGGCGCCGTGGATGGCGTCCGGGAGTTTGACGCGCGCGACGGCTCGAAGACGCGCAGCCTCGATCAGGATGGCGCGATCCACGGGAACTACATCGAGTGCGCGGCGCGGCTGGAGCACCCCCAGATAGGCCTGCACCATATCCTGTCGACTCATCTCCAGGGGCTTCACGAGGCACTCCGCCACGGTCAGCTCACTCGTTACTGCGGCGCAATCTCCCCGATCCAGCGCCGAAAACAAGGCCTGCATTCTCGCCGTCCAAGGTTCGATAGCCTCCAGCGCGTAGATGAAGAGGTTCGCGTCCAGGTAGATTCGCTGGCCGAACAGCTCCTTCAGGGCTCCCATGAGTCCCGCTCCGCTCTCACGAAGGCGTCCACCTCAGCGCCACTGGAAAAACACCCCTTCGCCTTGCCCACGAAGTCGGCGAGCGGCGGCGGGGCAACATCGGAACGCTCCACCATGATGATGACCTCGGCCTGTGTGCCGGCGGGCAGCTCGGGATGACGAAGCTCGAGAACTCCCCCTGGCCGCACGGTCGCTCGTTCGCGAATCGCCTCAAGCATGGAATGCACCTCCCTTGGAGTTGGCCTTCATCCTACCACACGAACAACCGCAACATGGCGGAGAGTGGCTTGCCTGTCCCGATAGCGCCGATGAAAACCGGCGGAGTGTAGCGAATGAAAGAGTCGTACGGTGAAGGAGTAGCCAACCACACCGGCCCCGAGTCATGCGGCGGCACCCGCGAGGGTTCCGACGAAGCGTTGACAGGGGTACGGGCGGGCCGGGTATTGAGCCGCGAAATGAATGCCCCGGGGTGCCGATGCCGTGGGACAGGGCAGAAGGCCACACCCAACGCCTCGCCAACGCGAGAGGCGGTGGGACCCCGCGCGGTCGTAGACCCCGAGCACGCTCGGAAACACTCCGCACGGGAATCGGGAGATCCCAGGACCGCCTCCGAGAAGAGGGTCTCGGAGGCCGCATCGGGAAGTCTACGGACGTGAGCCGATGATGGACGGCACTGGGAAGTCGGACAGCTCCGTAGTACCGCAGAAGTTCCCGAACAAGGCCGGCGTGCCGGCGGCGGAGGGGATGGAGGGAAGGGGGCTGGCCAAGGGGAACCCGCGAGAGCAAAACGCGCCCCGGACACAGGGCCGGAACCGCGCGCCCAGTGCGCTCGAGCGGGTACGTCAGAAAGCCAAGGAGGATAGGAAGTTCAGGTTCACCACGCTCTTCCACCACGTCTACGATGTCGACCGCCTCCGGGAGGCGTACTACGCGGTGAAGCGGGACGCCGCCCCGGGGATCGACGGGCAGACCTGGGAGCACTACGGGGAGCACCTGGAGGAAAACCTCCAGGACCTCTCCGACCGGCTCCGGCGAGGAGCGTACCGGGCCAGACCCGTGCGCAGGGCGTACATCCCGAAGGCGGACGGACGCCGGCGGCCCATCGGCCTGCCGACGGTGGAGGACAAGATCGTCCAGCGCTCCGTCGTCGAGGTGCTAAACGCCGTCTACGAGCAGGACTTTCTCGGATTTTCGTACGGGTTCCGACCGGGGCGCCGACAACACGTAGCCCTCGACGCGCTCTCGGTCGGCATCACGACGAAGAAGGTGAACTGGGTGCTCGACGCCGATCTGCGGGCCTTTTTCGATACCCTCGGGCACTGCTGGTTGGTGAAGTTCCTCGAGCACCGGATCGCGGACCGGCGCGTCGTGCGCCTCATCCAGAAATGGCTGAGGGCGGGCGTGCTGGAGGACGGCAAGCGAACACGAAGTGAGGTGGGGACGGTCCAGGGCGGAAGTGTCAGTCCGCTCTTGGCCAACCTGTATCTGCACTACGTGCTCGACCTGTGGGCCCACTGGTGGAGGAAGAAGCAGGCGCGCGGCGACGTGATCATCGTGCGCTGGGCCGACGATGCGCAAGAAGTGGCAGGCGAAGCTCCGAGAGGTGAAGCAGGAGCTGCGCCGCCGCATGCACGCCCCGGTACCAGACCAGGGGGCCTACCTCGGGTCGGTCGTGGCCGGGCACATCCAGTACTACGGAGTGCCCCGCAACGGCCGGGCGATCAGTGCCTTCCGGCTGGCGGTGATCAAGCTCTGGCGCAAGATGCTCGCGCGCCGCAGCCACAAGCACCACTTGACCCGGGAACGCATGCAACGACTTGCGACCAGGTGGCTACCGCCCGTGCGAATCTGCCACCCCTATCCCTCGCAGCGTTTTGGCGTTCGAACCTGAGGCAAGAGCCGGATGCGGTAGTGCCGCACGTCCGGATCTGA